>NZ_LT897781.1:2400000-2707227 GCF_900188315.1 Marinobacter sp. es.042 | reverse complement strand
CAGAGTGAAGCGATTGCTGTTGTAGATCTGTCCCGGCCCGAGGGGTTTTCCGGGATCAACCAGTTCGTCACCCGTCGTAAGTATAGCGATCCTCAGTTTTTCCAGGACATCAACGTGAGCAACGCCCAGTGAAGCCAGGAGTCCCATTTCATGGGGACGAATCAGCGTGCCTTTGGCCAGAGCCAGATCGCCCGTTTTCAGATCCTGGCCCCGTCGACGGATGTTCTGTCCGGCGGTCACATCGGTTTGTACTGCAATGCCGGAGTCAGTGACCGTCACGTCTTCCTGCATCACAACTGAATCTGCGCCTTCGGGGATTTCAGAACCGGTGAATATGCGCGCCGCGGTCCCCTCCACCAGTTGAGAGGGTGCTGCGCCAGCCGGAATTCTCGACGATACCGGTATCGGCTGTCCTTTATTCAGGTCCCCGGATCGCAGAGCGTAACCGTCGACGGAGCTGTTATCCGCAGGTGGAACGTCCGCCGAAACGTAATAATTCTTGGCGAGCATTCTGCCCAGTGAGTCAGCCAGGGCCACAGTTTCCATGCCGGATACCGGCCGCGCCTCAGACAATAGGTGGTCCAGGGCGCCTTCCAAAGGTAGTAGTTCAGGTTTGGGCATCAGTTCAGGGCTCCGATCCAGTTTATTGTTGTTTCTAGCGCTTGGAGCGCTGCCCGATCACTTCGTCGAGTCGGTTCATCGGCTTTTCTGGTTTGCGCAGAACGAGGCCTGAAAAGTTGCACGGTGTATGTCGGCTATCGAGTTGACTCAGGAGGATACCGTTCCACCCGGTGCGGCAGGCGCCCGTTGAGCCCGGAAGGCAGAAGACCACTGTGTTGTTGGCCATTCCCCCGAATGCCCTTGACTGTATGGTCGATGAGCCAATTTCTGCCGCTGACAGGCGGCGAAATTCCTCGCCAAAGCCATCAATGGCTTTATCCATGAGAGGCATCACCGCTTCAGGTGTACTGTCCCTCTCCAGAAAGCCTGTGCCACCGGTAATGATCACGACATGGATTTCACCGTCGGCAATCCAGTTGGCCATGAGCGCCCGGATCAGATAAACATCGTCTGGCAGGATTCGGCGTGCAACGAGCAAGTGTCCGGCGTCAACGATGCTGTCTTCGAGAAACTGTCCGGATGTATCTTCCTCGGGGCCTCTCGTATCGGAAACGGTCAGCAGGGCAACGTTCAGGGGTTTCATTTCGGTGCTGGGTACACTGCTCATGGATGGGCTCCAGAATCGTTGAAAAGTTGTTATACGCCAGTATCGCCATCACGGGCTTCCAATGGAAGGGAGTAACCAATCAGGGGGAGGCGCCAGCGGCCGGTTGTGGCCGGTTTGGCGTGAAATTGCTGTTAATTTGTGCAGTGCACTTGACATTCGCCAGTCAGGTGGCCGATGATCGCTGTTGCCCGGCGAACGGTTGTTCCCACTCTCTGGCTTCAGTACCTTAATTCCGGACTCCATCTACACCGGTTGCTCCAACTGGCCAGCACCAAGTTCAGCGTTTTTTACGATCAATACGTTCAGGGGCACCCCTGTCATTCCAATACTCGTTTACTTCCATTCCTGAAAATCCAACAAACTATGAATCTTACTGAACTCAAGCAGAAATCCGTGCCCGAATTGCTCGATATTGCGCAAGAGATGGGCCTCGATAACCTGGCTCGTTCGCGCAAACAGGATGTGATCTTCACAATCCTGAAGAAGCACGCAAAAAGCGGCGAAGACATCTACGGCGACGGCGTACTGGAAATTCTGCAGGACGGCTTCGGCTTCCTCCGTTCCGCTGACGCCTCCTACCTGGCAGGGCCTGACGACATCTATGTCTCTCCGAGTCAGATCCGCCGGTTTAACCTGCGCACGGGCGACACGGTCGCAGGCAAGATTCGCCCGCCCAAAGACGGTGAGCGCTACTTTGCCTTGTTGAAGGTCAGCGAGATCAATTTCGACAAGCCGGATAACGCCCGAAACAAGATTCTCTTCGAGAACCTCACGCCGCTGTTCCCGGACGAGCGCCTGATGCTCGAGGCCGGTAACGGCAGCACCGAGGATCTCTCCTCCCGGGTCCTGGACCTGGTGGCGCCCATCGGTAAAGGCCAGCGCGGGCTTATCGTTTCTCCGCCCAAGGCCGGTAAGACACTGCTGATGCAGAGCATCGCCCAGTCCATCACCCGCAACAATCCAGAGTGCCATGTCATGGTACTGCTGATTGACGAGCGGCCAGAGGAAGTGACCGAGATGCAGCGCACCGTGCGCGGCGAGGTCATCGCCTCCACGTTTGACGAGCCGCCGGCCCGTCACGTGCAGGTTGCTGAAATGGTGATTGAAAAGGCCAAGCGTCTGGTCGAGCACAAGAAGGACGTGGTTATCCTGCTGGATTCCATTACACGTCTGGCTCGTGCCTACAACACGGTGATTCCGTCCTCCGGCAAGGTCCTGACCGGTGGTGTTGACGCCCATGCCCTGGAAAAACCCAAGCGCTTCTTCGGTGCCGCCCGTAACGTGGAAGAAGGCGGAAGCCTGACCATCCTTGCCACGGCGCTGGTCAACACCGGTTCCAAGATGGACGAGGTTATCTACGAGGAGTTCAAGGGCACCGGCAACATGGAGATCCATCTGGATCGCAAGATTGCCGAGAAGCGGACCTATCCGGCGATCAACATCCGCAGCTCCGGCACGCGTCGTGAAGATCTGCTGATGAGTGAAGCCGACATCCAGCGGGTCTGGATCCTGCGCAAGCTCCTGCACTCCATGGACGATGACACCGCCGCCATCGAGTTCCTGCTGGACAAGCTCAAGGACACCAAGACCAACGACGAGTTCTTCCAGTCCATGAAGCGTCGTTGATCTCTTCCCGGGTAGAGCGCCTCGCGAATAACTGGTGATCTGAAGAACGAGGTGGGGACCTGCTTTCACAGACAGTGTCTTGCCATGGATGGCAAGACCAAGCCCCCAGGGATGGGTTCACGGCGTGTCTGGGAAAGCAGGTCCTCACCTTGTTCTAACTCCGAAAAAAGCAGTCCAGCGACCACCGATCTCCGTAGTACTGGCATATCTGAACGGAGTAACCGATGAAATACAACGACCTGCGAGACTTCATTGACCAGCTGGAGAAGCTGGGGGAACTGAAACGGATCAGCGTTGAAGTCGACCCTCATCTGGAAATGACCGAAATCTGCGACCGTACATTGCGGGCAGGTGGTCCTGCGTTGTTGTTTGAAAACCCCAAGGGCTATGACATGCCGGTACTGGCCAATCTGTTCGGGACACCGAAGCGGGTGGCGTTGGGCATGGGGCAGGATAACGTCACGGCGCTTCGGGACATCGGTAAGCTCCTCGCGTTTCTCAAGGAACCGGATCCCCCCAAGGGCTTCCGCGATGCCATCGAGAAACTGCCGCTGTTCCGGCAGGTGATGCGCATGAGCCCCAAGGTACTGCGTTCCGCGCCCTGCCAGGATGTCGTGATCGAAAAGGATCAGGTGGATCTGTATCAGATTCCAGTGCAGCATTGCTGGCCTGGCGATGCCGGGCCGCTGGTCACCTGGCCACTGGTGATTACCCGTGGGCCCCATAAAGAACGCCAGAACCTGGGCATCTACCGGCAGCAGGTCATCGGCCGCAACCGTCTGATCATGCGCTGGCTGAGTCATCGCGGTGGTGCCCTGGATTTCCAGGAGTTTCAGAAGAGCAATCCCGGCCAACCCTATCCGGTCGCTGTGGCCCTCGGCGCCGATCCTGCGACCATTCTGGGGGCGGTGACGCCGGTGCCGGATACGCTGTCGGAATACGCCTTTGCCGGGCTGCTTCGCGGCAGCCGGACCGAGCTGGTCAAGGCGGGGTTGAGCGATCTGCAGGTGCCGGCGAGCGCCGAGATCGTGCTGGAAGGCTTCATCTACCCGGATGACATGGCGCCGGAAGGGCCGTTCGGTGATCACACTGGCTATTACAACGAAGTGGACCACTTCCCGGTATTCACCGTAGAACGGGTCACTCACCGCCGGGATCCGATCTATCACAGCACCTATACCGGTCGCCCGCCTGATGAGCCGGCGATTCTCGGGGTGGCCCTGAACGAGGTCTTTATTCCGATTCTGCAGAAGCAGTTCCCGGAGATCGTTGATTTTTACCTGCCACCGGAAGGCTGTTCCTATCGCCTTGCAGTGGTGACCATGAAGAAACAGTACCCCGGCCATGCCAAACGGGTGATGATGGGGGTATGGTCGTTTCTTCGGCAGTTCATGTACACCAAGTTTGTGATTGTCACGGATGACGACGTGAATGCCCGTAACTGGGAAGACGTGATCTGGGCGATCACTACCCGGATGGATCCAACCCGGGATACCACGCTGGTGGAGAATACGCCCATCGATTACCTGGACTTCGCCTCGCCGGTATCCGGCCTGGGTTCCAAAATGGGGATGGATGCCACCAACAAGTGGCCAGGTGAGACCGCCCGGGAGTGGGGTGAGCCGATCGCCATGACCGAAGACGTTAAAAAACGCGTCGACGAGCTGTGGGATACCCTGGGTATTGAAAGTCCGGCATCCCGCCCCGACTGATATGGGCAGTGAACATCGGGCGGTCCGGCTTTGGCCCTCTGGTATCGCCTTCAATGCGGCGTCGCAGGCAGACTTGCTCGGCGCTGCCGCGCGGGCTGGCATAGCTGTGCCGGCAGCCTGCCGCAACGGGGTATGTGAAATCTGCGAGGCCCGGTTACTGAAGGGCGCCGCGCTTAATACCCGAAACCAACAGACTATAAAGATCGGCGAGCGCTTGATGATGTGCCGAAGCATCGCGCTCACGGATCTGGAACTGGAGATATCCGCCGTTATGGCAGCTGGAAACAATCAGCCTGGCAAGTTTCAGGCAAAGGTCGTGGACGTAAGGTCGATCAGTCACGATGTCTATCGCGTTGAGCTGCAGCTTCCGCGGCGTCGGGAGCTGTCGTTTCATGCCGGGCAGTATCTGTCGGTCAATCTGCCTGACACTGACCCCTGTTATTTTTCCATTGCCAGCAGCCCATCGGCTCAGAACATCGAGCTGCATATCCAGGCGACCCCCGAGTGGGTGTCAGCGCAAAAGGTGATTGATGCTCTGACGTCCGGTGGCGAGGTGACCGTGGAGCTGCCCCACGGCAAGGCCTGCCTGGCGTCAGTGCCGACCAGGCCGCTGTTGCTGGTGGCTGCCGGCACCGGCTTTGCCCAGATGAAGAGCCTGGTGGATTACCTCCGGGAAACGTCCTATGACCAACCGGTCAAGCTGTACTGGGGAGTTCGTCGGCACGAGGATATGTATCTTCGCGCCCTGGCACAGCAGTGGCAGGACGAGTGGCCCCGCTTCACGTTCCTGCCGGTGGTGGGAGATGACGAGGATAATGACTGGGCTGGCCATCACGACCAGCTGGTTCGCGCGGTTCTGGCATCCGGTATGGACTGGAAGAATGTGGAAGTTCATGCCAGCGGTTCGCCCACCATGGTGTACACACTGATGGATGCTCTGGTGGATGCGGGCCTGCCCGAAGAGGCGTTCTTTTCTGACGTGCTGGAGTACGCCCCAAGGTCGTGAATATGGGGTCAGATGAACATGGGGTCAGATGAAATTCTCATCTGACCCCATGTTCATCTGACCCCGATTTCAGGCCCTGGGCATTGGCAGTTCCGGCAGCCCGTTATCCTTGGCCAGCCCCTGCATCAACAGTTTGACGCTGGCTTCCTCCTCGCCCATGTGGGCATTCAGGCGGCTCAGCTCTGCCAGTGCCTCCCGGCTGCGCTTCAGCCGCAGGCTGGTCTCGAAATATTCACGGGCCTTGCCCCAGAGTTCGTTGCGAAGGCTCAGCCGGCCCAGGGCCAGCAGAAGCTCCGGATTGTTGGGCCGATCTTTCAGCCATTGTTCGGCCAGTAACAACTGTTCATCCGGTTTCTGGCCCTTCACCCGCCCGTACAGATTGATCAGCTCATCACTCCAGTGGTTGCGCAGCACCTTGCGCAACAGGGTTTCGGTCTGTACCTCGTCGCCAAGGCTGGCAAGCAGGCGGGCGTAATCCCTTATGGTGTATTCGTCGCGACGCAGGAAGCCCGGCAGTTCGTCCCAGAGCCTGGTCAGTGGTTCCAGGGATGCCTCGGGGTCCTGTTTCTGCTGGCGCCGGCAATCCTCAGCGGCACGCTCCAGCAGGTTGTGCCACACCTGGCGTTCCAGATCATTGAGTTCCGCTTCCGAGAGCACGCTGCGTTTGCGAAGTTCAGGCAATAACCTGGACAGCTCCCGCCAGTCTTCCAGGCGCAGATAGGTGTTTTTGAGCAGTTTCAGCACAAAGGGGTGATGGGGCGACTGTTTGCGAAGGCGAACCAGCGTGGCCAGGGCCTGTTCAAGTCGGTTGCCTGCCAGTTGCAGCTGGGCCTGGGTAATACCGACGGCCATGTCAGAACCGGGGGTGCTGTCGAAGGCCTTGCGCAACAGGTCATCCACGGCCTCGTGATCACCGGTCTCGAACGATGCCTGGGCGGCGGCAAGATAATTGATCAGGGGCGTGTCGGCATGGCTGGCGGAGGATGTCAGCAGTTTGCGGGCCCTGGGCCAGTTGCCCTCGGCCAGCGCCAGCAAACCCTGCGTGGTCCGGCGCCGGGCCCGGCGTTCATTGCCCCGGGCAATCCAGCCCGCCACCAGGCCGGTGCTGGTTCTGAGTCGGCGGATAAGGTTGATGGTCAGGACAGTCAGCACGATCAGGGCCACGATCAGGCCCAGCCCCACCCAGAAGTTGGTTTCGATCAGGTAATGGCCAAGGCTGATCCGGATGTAGCCCAGATCATATTGCAATCCGAGGGACAGGCCGGTGCCAATCAGCAGCGCCAGCAGAACGATCAGTAACAGGCGAATCATGAATCACCGCCTTCATTACCGCCGTCGTCGTTATCCTCGCCATTACCGTTGTTGGCATTGAGGCGTCCGGCCAGCCGCTCCTTGAGCAGGTCCAGGGACTGACTGATATCTGGCAGCTCCGGGTCCACGTTTTTGCCGGCCAGCTCAGCCAGGGTTTCACTCAGGGCGGTGACCCGGGTATTGCTTGCGTTGTACCAGTCGTCAATGGTGGTTCGGGCCTTGGTAAGGGCGCGCTCATACAGCGGCTGGTTGCCCCGCAACACCGCCATCTCGGCTTCTTCCAGCATCAGCTGTAGGTTCAGTCGGGCATAGGCGCTCTGGTCGGGAGAGAGCAGGGGCTTGACCGGCTCGTCCATGCGGCGCACAACCACCACCTGCATCAGTGTTGCTTTCACTTTGTTCCAGGCCTGTACCACGGCGCCGGGTTCTTCGCCGGTTCCAGCGCTTTCTCCTTCTGCAGCGCTGACGACAAAGCCGGGCGCGTTCTCACTGATCAGGGCCTGGTCGGTAAGCTGGTGAATGCTGTCGATGGCCGCTTCCAATGTCAGGTAGAGTCCGGTGCGGTCAACGCCGGTCAGGCCCTTGAGTGCGAGGATTTCGCGAGCCAGTTGCTGGCGAACCGGGTAGACACCGATGTCGTCGGATTCAGTCAGCACTTCGTCTGCCGCTTCCAGGGCCGACATGGCTCCGCGGATGTCTTTTTCGATCATCAACCGCTGATTGGCAATGCGCAGAAGGTATTCCGCCTCGGCCAGCAGCCAGTCCGTGCGTGTGCGGTTTCCGGCTTCCAGCAGTTCACGGGCATTGTGGTCGATCTGTCGCTGCTGGGTGGCAATCAGTTCCCGCTGGCTCGCCAGTTTCTCTTCGAGGGACTGCAGGCGCTGGCTTTGCTGGCTGCCGCGGTCGCCATAGAGATCTTCAAGCTGGGCGGTGTCCTGCTTCAGGCTCTGGAGTGTCTGCATGACAGCCTGGTGGTTGTTCCACTGTTGCCAGCTCCAGAGCGCCAGGGCGATTGCGATGATCAGGGCGAGAATGGCAACCAGCCATACCGGCCAGAGTTTCTGGCGAGCAGGCGGTTCCTTGGAAACGGTTGCGGGCAGTTGATTCGTTGTCTCTGTCACGGGCGTCCTTACTTGGCTTTTCCGGAGCCACCGTCCCGGCCGGCAAGTTGCGCTGCAACCGTGGCCACGATGTCGTTATCGGCAAGGCTTCCTGGTATACACGGATTTCGGAATCCCGCTGCCCGGGCCTGTTCGGCAACCCGATCTGCGGGAACAATCAATAACCTATCGTATAGATTATGGCCGCTATTCGCACATAGTGCGATGAGATTGTTCAAGGTTTCGCCCGACAGGGCCACGATGGCCTCCGGAGCAAAGGTATCGAGGGTGGCCCGGATCCTCTCCGGTGCGTGGTCAGGGCGAAAACGACGGTACAGCGGCAGCAGGGTCACGCGGGCGCCCCTGGCTTCAAGGGTTTCTCGGATCAGTTCGCGTCCGGTTTCCCCGCGAGCGAGCAGAACCCGTTCATGCTGGAGGTTTTGCAGTGACGGCAGTGCCAGCAGAGCCTCGCTGGTCCAGCCCTCGGGCGGCCGCCGCGGGCTGAGACCGTGTTCCGCAAGCACGGCTGCGGTGCCGGCACCAACGCCATACCAGCGGATGCCCATGGGCACCTGGGGCCACCAGGTGTCCACCTCTTCCAGCAGCAGCCGGGCGGCAAACGGGCTGACCGCGATCACATGGGAAAATTCATCCAGGCTCAGAATGAGTGTGCGGCGCTCGGGCGTTTCCGGCAGAGGTTCCCGGTCAATCAGTGGCAGGATATCTACATCGGCACCGGCTGCAAGAAACCGGCTGGCCAGGCGCGAAGCCTCGGGTTCGGGCCGGCAGATCAGAATCCGCCGGCCGTTCAGGTCGGGCTCAGGTTGGTGTGTGGCCATAGATTTCAGCCAGCACCTTGTCGGCTCCGAGAGCCAGCAGATCCTCGGCCAGTTCCCGGCCCAGACGTTCGCCTTCGGCCCGCGGCGCGCGGCCTTCAACCCGGAAAATCTGGGTGCCATCAACAGCGCCCACCAGGCCCCGCAGCCAGATTGTGTCGTTGTCCTCAAGAAGCGCGTACGCCGCGATTGGCACCTGACAACCACCTTCCAGCCGACGGTTCAGAGCTCTTTCGGCGGTGACGCGATCCCAGGTGTCTTTGTGCTTCAGGGGTTCAAGCATGGCTAGCAGATCCTGGTCATCGACCCGGCATTCAATGCCCAGGGCGCCCTGGCCGACCGCCGGCAGTGACACCGTGTCGGGCAGGCAGTAGCGGATGCGCTCGTGAAAGCCCAGGCGCTTAAGCCCGGAGCTGGCCAGTACAATGGCTTCGTATTCGCCGGCATCAAGCTTGGCCAGCCGGGTGTTGACGTTGCCGCGCAGTACGCGAATCTGCAGGTCCGGGCGGTAGGCCCGCAGCTGGGCCTCCCGGCGCAGGCTCGCGGTTCCAACCACGGCGCCGTGGGGCAGGGCGTCAACGTTGTCATAGTGGTTGCTGACGAAGGCATCGGTCGGGTCTTCCCGCTCGCAGATGGCCACCAGCCCCAGTCCTTCCGGGAATTCCATGGGCACGTCTTTCATGGAGTGGACGGCCAGGTCTGCGCGGCCGTCCAGCATGGCTTCTTCCAGTTCCTTGACGAACAGGCCCTTGCCGCCGATTTTGGCCAGAGGCACGTCCAGGATCTTGTCACCCTGGGTCTTTATCTTGATTAGTTCCACGGTGATGTTGTCGTGCAGCCTTTCCAGCTCGGCCTTGATGAATTCCGCCTGCCACAGCGCAAGGGCGCTGCTGCGGGTTGCAATGCGAAGGGTACGTTTGGACATGACACTCACTGTCGGTTCGGAAAAATGTCCGCCAAGGTTACCTTGTGGCGGCAGAAAAGTCCCGCAGCTCCCGCCTCAGGCGCGCTGCTGATTCAGCCCGGCTGATGTTCCTGAAGCCACTGACGGACATTGCTGGCGTGGCGGCGACTGACCGGCAGCTCGCCCCGTCCTTCCCTCAGGGCGACCAGATTGTGGCCATCCGGCGTCCGTCTCAGTGCCTGGATAAAGCGCACCCCCACCAGGGTATTCCGGTGGATCCTGAGCAGGGTGCTCGGGTAGCTGTTTTCCAGTTCCTTCAGCGTGTAATCACACACGGTTTCGCCCCGGGTGTGATGGATGGTGACGTATTTTTGATCTGCCTCGCAGTAGAGGATTTCCGACAGATCGATCAGCTCGGTGCCGCGGTGGGTGCGCACCGCCAGCTGTTCCTGGCTCTGGCCGGTCTGGCCGTTAAGTGTCTGCAGTTGCACCCGGTTGACCCTGCCGGCCCGGGCCAGGGCCTCCGCCAAGGCCTCTTTGCGAACCGGTTTGAGCAGGTAGGCGATGGCCTGCACGTCGAATGCCTGGATAGCGTAGTGGTCGTAGGCCGTGCAGAAGATCAGGGCAGGTGGGTTGGCCAGCTGGCTCAGTCTGCTGGCGGCCTCCATGCCGTCCATGCCCGGCATCCGGATATCCAGCAACAGTATGTCGGGCTCCAGCTCCGCCACCTGTTTCAAGCAACTGTCGCCGTCTGCAGCCTCGCCACAGACCCGATACCCCGGAACCGCCTCCACCAACCGGCGGATGCGTTCCCGGGCCAGGGGTTCGTCATCGGCGATCAGGACGCTGCGGGTATCAGTCATGTCTTGTCTCGGTTCCGTTGGTCAGGGGTTTATTGTTTCCGGGCGCTCTGCTCGCCGGCCTTCCGTCGCGGCAGTCGCAGGGTGACCGTGTACACATCGTGCTGGTGGCTGTGTTTGAGCACCGCCGGCTCACCGAAAAGCGCCCGTAGCCGTGACTGAATGTTGGCCAGCGCCATTCGGTTGCCGTCGTGTTGCTGGTTATTCTGGTCCGGCTTTGGATTCTGTACCAGCAGGTAGACAAACTCACCTTTGGCCTGGGCTTCAATCCTGACGGTGCCACCGTCCGGGCGCGGCTGGATGCCATGGTAGATGGCGTTTTCCACCAAGGGCTGCAGCGTGAGCGGGGGAATGGCCTGGTGCTCCAGGCCCTCTTCAATCTGCCATTCCAGTTTCAGGCGGTCGCCGAGGCGCAGTGCCTCGATGGCCAGGTAACGCTGGCACAACGCCAGTTCCCTCGATAGCGGGATCAGTTGGTCGCCGGTGCGAAGGCTGGCGCGAAACAGTTCCGAAAGATCCAGAACGGCTTCTTCGGCCCGTTCCGGATTGATGGCAATCAGGCTGGCAATGGTGTTCATGCTGTTGAACAGGAAGTGCGGCTGAATGCGGGCCTGCAGTGATGCCAGATGCGCCTGCATTTCCGCTTCACGCTGCTGTTGCCACTGGTGCTGCAGGTAAAAATAGCGCAGCACCATGAGCACGATCAGCAACGCCAGCAACATTTTCTTGGCCACGCCCTGCCAGACAGCCACGCCGTCCTGGGGGTGCAGGACGCTGTCTGCAAACAGGCTGAAGGCGAGCACATCCAGCAGCACAATGGCGACGATGGTGGTTGTCGCACCGGAGACGGACATCCGTGCAAGCCGGGTGCGCAAAAGGCAGATCAGGGCGGCACTGGTGAGGGTGGTCCACTGCACGAACAGCGACAACAGCCCGAAGTAATTCCAGTCGATCCAGCCCCGCTCCGCCTGCACGATGGCGAGCACCAGAACCAGCAGTTCACTGGTGACCAGCAACAGGAATACGGCCCGTACCCGGCACAGGTCCGGAACGAAGAACTCGCTCTCTGTCACACCTTTGTCCCCGTTACGGGGTGTCTCCTTTACCCGGGTCAGAATGGTATACTCCCGCCACGTTCAATGTATCCAGTTCCCGCCAGATGATGCCGGGCTGTCAGCAGGAAAGATAGACCATGACGGATCAGAAAAAGTCTGACCAGACCACAAGCTCTGAAAAACCCTGGGGCGGGCGCTTCAGTGAACCCACCGATGCCTTTGTTGAAAAATTCACCGCATCCGTGGGATTTGACCAGCGCCTGTACCACCATGACATCACCGGTTCCATCGCCCATGCAACCATGCTGGCCGAGGTCGGCGTGCTTACCACCGACGAGCGGGACCAGATCATTGAGGGCCTGAAAGGGGTCAAGGCAGACATCGAGGCCGGCAACTTCCAGTGGTCGGTCAGCCTTGAAGACGTGCACATGAACATTGAAGCACGCCTCACGGACCGTATCGGTATCACGGGCAAGAAGCTGCACACCGGCCGAAGCCGCAACGATCAGGTGGCAACGGATATCCGTCTGTACCTGCGGGACGAAATCGACGTGATTGCCGAAGAACTGAAACGCCTGCAAACGGGTCTGCTGGATCTGGCCGAGCGTGAGGCGGATACCATCATGCCCGGTTTCACCCATCTGCAGACTGCCCAGCCGGTCACCTTCGGGCACCACTTGCTGGCCTGGTACGAAATGCTGGTCCGCGATGCCGAACGTCTGCAGGATTGCCGCAAGCGGGTGAACGTGATGCCCCTGGGCGCGGCTGCGCTGGCCGGCACTACCTATCCCATTGATCGGGCAATGACCGCCCGACTGCTGGGTTTTGACCGGCCCACCGAGAACAGCCTGGACTCTGTCAGCGACCGGGACTTTGCCATCGAGTTCTGCAGCTTCGGGGCGCTGCTGATGACGCATCTTTCCCGGTTCAGCGAGGAGCTTGTGCTCTGGACCTCTGCCCAGTTCGACTTCATTGATCTGCCGGACCGGTTCTGCACCGGCTCGTCCATCATGCCACAGAAAAAGAATCCGGATGTGCCGGAACTGGTCCGAGGCAAGACCG
The DNA here is from genome assembly GCF_900188315.1 of Marinobacter sp. es.042. Classification (NCBI taxonomy): domain Bacteria; kingdom Pseudomonadati; phylum Pseudomonadota; class Gammaproteobacteria; order Pseudomonadales; family Marinobacteraceae; genus Marinobacter; species Marinobacter sp. es.042. The sequence goes on along the minus strand of NZ_LT897781.1, from coordinate 2,694,527 downwards.
GTCGTGTCAATGGCCACCTGATCAGCCTGCTGACCCTGATGAAAAGCCAGCCGCTGGCCTACAACAAGGACAACCAGGAAGACAAGGAACCACTGTTCGACACGGTCGATACCATCAAGGGCTGTCTGAAGGCCTATGCCGATATGATTCCGGCCATTCGCTCCAAGGCCGATAACATGAGAGTGGCAGCCAAGCGCGGTTTCTCGACCGCTACCGATCTGGCGGATTACCTGGTCAAGAAAGGCGTGCCTTTCCGGGACGCCCACGAGATCGTGGGCAAGTCCGTGGCGTTCGGTGTGGCTGAAGGTCGTGACCTGTCTGATATGACCCTCGAAGAGCTGCAGAAGTTCTCCGATCATATCGGCCCCGATGTTTTCGATGTGCTGACCCTGGAAGGTTCGGTCCAGGCCCGTGATCATCTCGGTGGCACAGCGCCGGAGCAGGTGCGTGAGGCGGTCGGTCGGGCCCGCGACCAGCTGGGTTGAGCCGGCGCACTCAGCGGGGCGAAACGGTTAACCGCCAATTCGCCCCGTGGCGAGGTCCACCGCCGCCGGCGTGAGTTCGTCCAGTGGCTCAGGTCGGCATAGCCGGTAGCCCTGTCCGTAGTGAATGCCCAGAGTCCGGACCTTGCGAAGGGCGTCATCGCTTTCGATAAACGTGGCCACCGTCACTTTGCCGGCGGCCTCGGCAATCCGGTGCAGTGCTTCCAGCATCACCTGCTGCACCGGGTCCTCCTCCAGCTGCTGAACCATTCTCCGGTCCAGTTTGATGATATCCACGGGTAATCTCGCCGCCAGGCTGTAGCTTTCCACCGATGCGCCAGCACCGTCCAGGGCGACGCGGAAGCCTGCCCGATGCAGGGCATCGCACAGCACGGCCACGTCGTCGGGATACTGGGTGGCGTGGCCCTCTCGGATTTCCAGGCAGAAACAGTCCGGGGCAAACGGGGATTGGTTCAGGGCATCGGCCATGAAGTCGGCGAAGGTGTCATCCAGCACAGTTGCCAGTGACAGGTTAAATCCACAGTACTTCAATCGGGGTTCCAGCAAGGGCTGGTTACCGAGCCATTCCAGGGTTTGCCGGATCACCTGGCGATCCAGGCGCTTTGCCAGGTCAAACCGTTCCGCAATGGGGAGGAAATCGTCGGGCAGGAGTGTCGCCTCGTCATCCGACGTTGTTGGAATCCGGCAGAGGATTTCGATGTGATCGCCCCAGGTGGGGCTGGCCACCGGCCTCATGGCCTGGTATTCGAGAATCAGCGACTGTTTGTCCAGCGCTTCGCTGATCTGCTCGACCCGTTGACTGGCGACCGAATCGTCCGTCTGGTTGGCAATGGCCCTGGCCGCGTGAACCCGGTTGCGTCCGGAGGTTTTGGCGGTGTGGCACAGATCCGCAGCCTGGCCCAGAAGCTGCTCCGGATCCGCGGGGACGTCGTTGTCCAGGATCAACAGGCCGCCCGATGCGGTGGTCTGGAGGTTGTGGCCCTGCCAGTCGAAGACAAAGTCGCCGATCAGATCAAGGGTTTCCTGGGCAATCTTGCGGGCCCGCGCTTCCGGGCAGTTCTCGATCAGCAGGGCGAAGGTGTCGCCAGCGAGGCGGGCGAGGGCGTCACGCTGCCGGACGCGCACGCCGAGGTTGCCGGCCAGCTCCCTGAGGTAGCGGTCACAGGTGCCGCTGCCAGCACGATCGTTAAAACGCTCGAATTCATCCAGATCCAGGTAGAGCAGGCTGTCGCAGGATTCCCGATGGGTTTTCTGCTCCAGGGTTCTTAATACCCGAGCGATGAAAGCCTTTCGGTTCATCAGGCCGGTAACCGGATCGTGACGTATCCGGTATTCCTCGCTGGAGGCATGATTCAGCCTGGGCTCAATGCGACGGGCCACGTGCACCGCGCCGCTGATTTCGCCCTGGTCGTTGGTCAAGCGCTGGTAATGGAACTCATGCACTGGTAGCTGGCGCGACTGCTGGGCCATGGGCATCTCGACCACGAAGTTGTCACGTTCAAAGGCCCGGTGCCAGAGCCGTTCCATCAGCCTGCGTTCGTTCGGGAACTCCAGAAGCAGGTCGCTCAGGTTGTCGCCTGCCTCCGGGCGCCCGCCAAAGGTTTCGGCAAACTGCCTGGTCCAGGCGTCATTGAAGTGGAGCAGGTTGAACGAGAGATCGACCGCCACAACCAGATCGGAGCTGGCGCTGGTGATCGCTGCGAGCATGGTGTTTGCGTGCTGGCGAGCCCTGTCGAGTTTCATATCGGCGGTCCGGTCTACCAGGGTGCCGCCGAGCCCGGTAATCCGACCGCCCTGTTTCAGGGCTCGACAACTGAGCGTCACCCGCCGATGGTTCTGTTGCGAGGTGACGATATCGAGGTTGAGGGAGAATGCGTCTCCGGTTCGGAGGCAGCGGCGGAACATGGCCCGGACCCTGGCCTGGCCGGTCTGGCAGTAGAAAAGCGCCTGTTCGGGCGTGATTTCGGCGCCCGGTCTCAGCTCGAGAAGCTGGAACATTCCCTCGGTCCAGGTCATTTCATTCGTGCGGGTGTCCAGTTCCCAGATCCCGAAACCGGCACTGCTCTCCGCTGCTCGCAACAGACGGGAATCCCTGCTTGAGCTGTCGCACAGGGCAATCGTGGCACTCGCCGCCTTGTCAGAATCCCGAACGTCGAGTCGCAGGCTCAGGCAGGCGGTGTAGAAGAAACCTTCCTTGTGCCGGAAGGTCACCAGGACGTTCTGGCCACGCTCGATCCGGTGGCGGTTTGCCGGTGCAAAGGGATCATCCTGGCGAGATGCCAGGATCCGGTGCACCGGCTGGCCTTCCAGTTCACTGCTCTCATAGCCGAGCACCGCCTCGGCCCGTTGGTCAGCGAACAGTACTTTTCCTTCATCGTCGATGCGTAAAACGGTTTGGCGCCCGGAGGTCTCGGACTGGTCCGAACGGTAGCGGCGAATGATGAATTCTTTCACAGCGGGTAAGCCTCGCGTGTCCTGCAGCTTTTATTTTTTTAAAGGTTTTGCCACGATGCCGACATCATACTCATACTGATGCTGAAAAGAACCTCTCTGCGGAGCCGCCTTGACCGCCCACGTTGCCCCGATTTCCCTCGACTTTGAGGAGGGAATAGATCGCAAGACCCTCCGTCGCCTGAGGGACCGGTTTCTGCTGGTCAATCAGCAGCGCTGGAATCGTGCCCACTCGGCCCTGTCCTATCGCCAGCAAATGGTGCTGGAGATTCTGCCTCTGGTTTTTCATCTCAACCATCCGGCCCTGCCCGGTTACCTGGACAGCGATTGCCCCTATGGCCTGAGCAACTATCAGCCGTCACCGGCCACCATCAATGCGGCTCGTCGGCTGGCCCGGACTTTTTCGCTGAAGGATGAAGGCAAGCGCAAACCGGATCTGGACGCCATGTTCCTGATGGGCAGCCCGGGAACCCTTGGCCATTCCGTAGCCAGTGACCTCGACGTCTGGCTCTGTCACCGCAGTGACCTGCCCGAGCGGGGCATCCGCTGTCTTGAGCGCAAAGCCGCGAAGCTGGCCCGCTGGGCGGAATCTTTCGGTGTCGAACTGCACGTATTCGTCTTCTGTGCTTCGGATTGGCGTGCCGGTCGGCAACGGGTAGAGGTGACCGGCGAGAACTGTGGCAGCGCCCAGCATTTCCTGCTGCTGGACGAATTCTACCGGACCAGCATCCATCTGGCCGGTGCCTGGCCCATGTGGTGGCTGATTCCTGCGGAGCGGGAGGAAACCTACGATGACTGCATGCGCAAGCTGGTGGACTACCGGTTTGTGCGCGCCGAGGACTACATCGATTTTGGCCCGGTGCCGGCGATTCCCGAGGAAGAATTCCTTGGTGCGGGCGTCTGGCAGTTGTACAAGGGGATTGATGCGCCCTGGAAATCGATTCTGAAACTGCTTCTGATCGAATGTTATGCGCGGACCACCGGTGAGGCTCTGTTGTCCAGCCAGTTCAAGCGGGCCGTGTTCCGCGGCGAAACCGATGCCGACCGTCTGGACCCTTACGTCATGCTCTACAATCGGCTGGAGGGCTGGCTGACCGGGCCGGAAGTGGCGTCGAGGCTGGACCTGATTCGCCGGAGCCTGTATCTGAAAGCCGGTTTGCCACTGACGCGGTCCGAGGTCTCCGGTGAACAGTGGCGTGCCCGCCTGCTGCGCCAACTGGTGACAGGTTGGGGCTGGAGTGAAAACACGCTGGCGGAGCTGGATGATCGTCAACGCTGGCGGGCAGAGGATGTCACCACCCTGCGTCGCACCATCGTCAACGAATTGACCCACGGTTACCGCCTGCTGTCGAAAATGGCCAGGGAGCATGGCCAACGCGCCGCCATCAGCGCCAACGATATCAATCTCCTCGGCCGCAAGCTTTATGCCGCGTTTCAGCGCAAGGCGGGCAAGATCGAGCAGATCAATCCCGGGCTGGCCCCGTCGCTGGCGGAGGAAAACCTGGCATTTCATCATCAGTCCGAGCAGGGCGGCGACGCCGATGGCTGGCTGCTGTACCGGGACCTCGAAGACCCGGCAGACGCTTTCTGGCAGCCGGTTATCCGTCGCTCCGGCAATCTGGCGGAACTGATGGTCTGGTGTTATTGCAACGGTCTGCTGACCCGCTCGACTCGACTGAATGTGCGGTCGGGCACCAGTATTGCCTCTGTCAGCGAGTTGCGTGAAATGCTTGATGCACTGTCTGCGTTCCTGCCATTTCCGATTGCACCCGCGGAACGGGAAGCGTTGTCCCGGGGTGTGCGGCCATTGAGGAATCTGCTGTTGGTGAACGTCGGCATTGACCCTCAGGCCCACCTCACGGAAAAGGGCCTTCACAAGCTCAGTTCCCGGCACGATTCTCTGGGCTTTAGCGGGGGGCGGGAGAATCTGGTCATCAGTATCGACCAGATTACCTTCAACAGCTGGCATGAAGTCAGTCTCCAGCATTACGCAGCGGGCGATACACTGATCCAGTGCCTGAAGAATGTTCTCGCCTCTGTGGCAGCCAATCCCGACGAATTGCCGGCCGTTCAGGTGCACTGCCACAACCGTGGTCATGGCTCTGCCATTGCCCGCCGGGTTCAGGAGCTGTTTGCCGATGTCCTCCGGCCCTTTTTTGCCGGAGGTGCCGGCCCGCATCCGCTGCGCTATGTGATTGAAATGGATCGTCGCTACTTTCTGCTCCAGTTCAACGGCCTGGAACCGGGGTTTGTGGCGCTCGACAGCTTTGAGGCGCTGATGGAGCATCTGGCGCTGCCCCAGGAGCGGTACCTGCCGGTGGTGTTCGACCGCTACGCGTTGCAGGAGGAGCCGGCCTTGCGGGCGGTTTGCCTGGCCAGCGAACCGGACAACATCCAGGTGTTTTATCGTATTCTCGGCGATCAGGCCCGGCTCTGGGTCGTTGACGAACTGGGTTCTGTGTTCAGCTGGGAACAGGCGGTGACCAGTCGACGGCATTTGCTGGTGCCGGTACTGCGTTTCCTGGATAACCTGATTGAGCGGCGATTGCTGCGCCATACCGATGCCGCCGGCGTTGTGGCCGGTGTCCAGTGCTACGAGATTGTCCGGCGTGGCGGTGCCTGGCGGGCCGAGTACCGGCCGGAGTCGGATTCGGGTGTGCCTCTCCCCGGGTTTGAGGTGCAGGCCGTGGGCATCCACGAGGGCGACAGTCGCCTGCGCTTCGACATTTTCTGTGGTGACCAGGAATTCAGCGTCCAGGAGTACGGTGACCAGTTGATTCCGGCGGTGGCCCACTACATCCGCTCCCTCCGACATAGCGATGAGGTCTACCCGGTGTACCTGACCGATATCCACCTGCCCCACGACCTCGACCCCCGGGTGTACCAGCAGGATATCCAGACCAGCCAATACCTGTATTACCGATCTGTGCTGGAAGATTCCCTGAACCGCCATCTCGCGAGGCCTCGCTGACCTCGCGGCCCGGGGCGGGTGTCAGGTATACTGCTCCCATAGTGAACTCAGGGGTAGGTAGCCGATATGCGAGCGTGGACTCTGTCGATCATGACGTTGATGCTGGCTCTGGTTGTGAGCGGTTGCGGTCAGAAAGGTCCGTTGTACCGTGACAGTCAGGCCGCTTCGATAACGTCCGGGCCGGATTCGGCCCAGAAACAGCCCGATCGCGAAGAAACCCGCGACTAGCGCCATGGCCTCCCGGCCCCGTTAAACGAATCAGGAAACTCATGGATCATTTCAACTACCGCGACGGCGAGCTGTACGCCGAGGATATCCCTGTCTCTGCCATTGCCGATCGTTTTGGCACACCGGCCTACGTGTATTCGCGCGCCACGTTTGAGCGGCATTACCGGGCCTATGATGACGCCCTTCGGGAGCACCCGCATCTGGTGTGCTATGCCGTAAAAGCCAACAGCAATCTGGCGGTGCTGAACGTTCTTGCGCGGCTTGGTGCCGGCTTTGATATCGTGTCGGCCGGGGAGCTGGAGCGGGTACTGCGGGCCGGTGGTGATCCGTCGCGGGTGGTCTTCTCCGGCGTTGGCAAGCAGGAGTGGGAAATGAAGCGGGCCCTTGAAGTGGGCGTGCGCTGCTTCAACGTCGAATCCGATACCGAACTGGACAGGCTCAATGCGGTGGCGGGAGAACTCGGCGTAAAGGCGCCGATCTCTCTGCGGGTGAACCCGGATGTTGATGCCGGTACCCATCCCTATATTTCCACGGGTCTGAAAGAGAACAAGTTCGGGATTGATATTGCCGAAGCGCCGCAGGTCTATGCCCGTGCGGCAGGTATGCCGAATCTTGACGTGAAGGGTGTGGATTGTCACATCGGCTCACAGCTGACGAGCGTGTCCCCGTTCCTCGACGCACTGGACCGGGTGCTGGCCCTGATTGATTCCCTGGCGGACCAGGGCATCCACATCCATCACCTGGATATGGGCGGTGGCCTGGGCGTCACCTACAACCAGGAGCAGCCACCACAGCCGTCGGATTACGTGAAGGCGCTGGCCGAGCGCCTGGGTGACCGAAAACTGGAGCTGATTCTGGAGCCCGGCCGATCCATTGCTGCCAACGCTGGCATTCTGGTTACCAGAGTCGAATTCCTGAAGTGCACCGAGCACCGGAACTTTGCCATCATTGATGCCGCCATGAATGATCTGATCCGGCCGGCCCTTTACAGCGCCTGGCAGGCGATTATCCCGGTCAAGCCACATCAGAATGGTGAGGAAAAGGCCTGGGATCTGGTTGGTCCGGTCTGTGAAACCGGCGACTTCCTGGGCAAGGACCGTCACCTGCGCCTGCAGGCCGGGGATCTGCTTGCGGTTCGCTCTGCCGGAGCCTATGGCTTTGTCATGAGCTCAAACTACAACACGCGGAACCGGCCGCCGGAACTGATGGTCGATGGCGACCAGGTGCATGTGGTCCGCCGCCGTGAAACCCTCGAAGACCAGCTCGCACCCGAGAGCTGCCTTCCGGAATGAGCGGGAGCGAGGAGATGACACAGCAACGACGGACCCAGGGCCCCATGCTTCGATTCACCAAGATGCATGGGCTGGGAAATGATTTTATGGTGGTGGATGCCATCAGCCAGCCTTTTCGTCTGCGCCCCGAGATGATCCGCGAACTGGCCAACCGGAATTTCGGAATTGGCTTTGATCAGTTGCTGGTGGTGGAGCCGCCCGGGCTGCCGGATGTCGATTTCCGCTACCGCATTTTCAATGCGGACGGCTCCGAGGTGGAGCAGTGCGGCAACGGTGCCCGTTGCTTCGCCCGGTTTGTCCGGGACCAGCGACTGACCAATAAAAAGGTCATCCGCGTCCAGACCGCCAAGGGCGTGATCGAGCTCCGTGTCGGCCGGGAAGGCATGGTGATGGTCAATATGGGCGTGCCCGAGTTCAATCCGCCGGCCATTCCGTTCGCCGCAGACCGTCGAAAGGATGTCTACACCGTGGATGTGGACGGCCAGACAGTGGAGCTGAGCGCCTTGTCCATGGGTAACCCCCACGGTGTGCTGCTGGTTGAGGATGTAGACCAGGCGCCGGTAGAAACGCTGGGACCCAAGCTCGAGCGGCATCCCCGCTTCCCGGCACGGGCCAACATCGGGTTTCTCCAGATTCTGGATCGTACCCATGTCCGCCTGCGGGTGTTTGAGCGTGGCTCGGGCGAGACTCTCGCCTGCGGCAGTGGTGCCTGTGCCGCCGTGGTGGCCGGCTGCCTGCGAGGCCTGCTGGATGCCCGCGTGGAAGTGGAATTGCGGGGTGGCCCTCTGGTCATTGAATGGCAGGGTGAAGGGACCCCTGTTATGATGGAAGGGCCCGCAACCAGCGTATTTGAGGGGCAGTTGAGGCTGCCGGGTGATTCTGGTGGTCGTCGACGCAGGAGCGCTCGCCCCCATAAACAACGATCCTGACAGCCAGGAGTACTCCATGACAGAACAAACGGCCCGCCAGAAGGTCGGTGAGCTCACCCGGGAAGAGGTGGCAGATTACCTGCGCGCCAACCCCGATTTCTTTATCGACCAGGACGAGCTGCTGCGCAGCCTGACCCTGCCCCACGACAGTGGCCGGGCCATTTCGCTGGTCGAACGTCAGGTGCATCTGTTCCGGGAGCAGCGGGACACCCTGCGCAGGGAGTTGGTAGAGCTTGTATCCATCGCCCGCCACAACGACCGGTTGTTCGAGAAGAGCAAGCGTTTGCTGATGCAGGTGATTGAAGCGCGGACGCTCAACGATATGGCTGCTGCCATTGATGACAGTATCCGTGGTGATTTCGGTCTCGACGCCGCTTCTGTGTTGTTGTTTACCGATGTTGAGCTGCCTGAGGCCTCGCAGGGCGCCCTGCATGTGGTCAGTCCTTCTGCGGCCCGTGAGCGCCTGGGCAGCCTGCTGGAAGGCGAGAGGGCTGTGTGCGGTCAGTTCCGTGACAGCGAACGGGAGTTCCTGTTTCCGGACCGTGAAGAACCCATTGCCTCGGTAGCCCTGGTGCCGCTGAGGCATGACGAGCTGGTGGGCGTGTTTGCGGTCGGTAGCTGCCAGCCGGGGTACTTTGACCAGAGCATGGGGTCCCTGTTCCTGAGCTACATCAGCGACACACTCAGCCGCCTGCTGCCGCCCATGGTGCAGCGCCACACCGCGGCTGCTCCGGTCACCGACATGGCGACGGAGTCCCGCTAACGTGTCAGAAGTCCCGGAGAGTCCGGCAGTGCCCAATGAGCTGACCGGGCCGCTGACGGAGTTTATCCGGCACCTGGCTTCTGAAAAACGCCATTCTCCAAGAACCTGCGACAGCTACCAGCGGGACCTGCTGCGTCTGGCGGACTGGCTGGGCCGCAGTGGATTCGTTGCCTGGCAACGGGTGACCAACCATGACCTGCGCCGCTATGTGGCGACGCTCAGCCGTGAGGGCCTTTCAGGGCGAAGCATTGCCCGTCATCTCTCGGCGACCCGTCGTTTCTACCAGTTCCTGCTCAGAGAGAAGCTGGCATCGGATAATCCGGCGCTGGATATCCGGGCCCCCAAGAGTGGCCGCCGTCTGCCCCGCGTTGCAGATGTGGATCAACTGAATCATCTCCTGGACGGGCAGCCGGACGATCCCCTGGAAGTGCGGGATCTATGTATGTTCGAGCTGATGTACTCTTCCGGGTTGCGGCTGGCGGAGCTGGCAAGCCTGGATCTGGATACCGTCGATCTGCGCAGTGGTGAGGTTCGCGTGGTGGGTAAGGGTGGCAAGGAGCGCCTGCTGCCCGTCGGACGCAAAGCCATTGCAGCCATTCAGGCCTGGCTGCCGTACAGAGGGGCGCTGGCCAATGACGGTGAGGCTGCCCTGTTTGTCAGCCAGCGGGGCGAGCGGCTCAGCCACCGAAGTATCCAGGCCCGCCTTGGCCGCTGGGGAATCAGCCGTGGTGCCGATCAGAAACTCCATCCACACCTGCTGCGACATTCGTTTGCCAGCCACATGCTTGAATCCAGTGGTGACCTTCGTGCAGTGCAGGAACTTCTGGGGCATGCCGACATTGCCACGACTCAGGTCTATACTCATCTTGATTTTCAACATTTGGCCCGGGTTTATGACCAGAGTCACCCCAGAGCACGACGCGATCGGTATCATGGTAAAACCAGTGACGAGAGTTCCTGAGACCAGCAAGGGTCATCTAGGGGTTTTTCACACATCAACAGTACAGCAAGGCTAGGCGGGAGCGCTCCATGGCATCGGATCAGTCCTGGAAGGAAAAATACCTTCAGGAACTCGAGTCTGCAGACAATCGGGAAAAGCAGTGGAGGGCGGAGCGGAATACCCTTGAACGCATGCTGGTGCGCACCAGTCTCGCCTCCGAAGGCCAGACCCCGGAGCTGGACCGTTTACTGGCTCGCATCCGGAAGGACCTGCGGAAGAACCGGGTAGATGTGGACGCCTGGAAGGACTTGCAGGATCAGATTGATCGCCAGGTTGCCCTTCTTGACGAACGCCAGTCTGCCAACGACCGGAAGCCTTCCTTTTTCTCCCGTCTGGCGCGAGAGCCAGAGCAAGAGCCCCAGCAACAGCAGCAACAGGTCAGCGCGGAACCTTTACCGGAAAGCAGCGAGCAGCCGGAGTCTCTTCCGGATAATGAACAGGATATCGAGGACAACGCCCAGCGTTTGCGCATTGCCCGCCGTGTGGGCCAGCTGTTGGGTCAGATGCTTACCCAGGTCTCCCTTGAGCCTGCCGCCGAGGCCCGGGCCCGGGCGCTGCAGCAATCTCTGCTCGCCAGTAACGACTGGAACGAATTGCGCGAAGGCCTCAACCACGTGGCTGAGCTGGTCATCGCTGCGGTTACCCGGAGCAAGCGCGAGTTCGAAGCCTTTCTCAAACGCCTTGATGAACGTCTGGAGCTGTTGAGGGAACACTTCTCGGCCCAGTCCTCGGCCCAGTCCGGCAGACTGGACGCCTCAGAGCACCTTGATCGTGAGATCCGCGAGGAAATTGAGCGGGTCGGGCAACGTTTGCAGGAGAGCGATGACCTTCAGGATCTCAAACAATCGGTCAGTCGTCATCTTGAGTCCATTGGTCAGGCGGTAGGCCGTTTCCGTACCCAGGAATCCGAGCGCGAGCGTGCGCTCTCCGAGCAGCTTGAGGCCATGCAGGAGAAAGTGGCGGTCATGGAGGCCCATTCCGAGCAGATGCAGGAACAGGTCCGCAAGGAGCGGCTCCGGGCCATGACCGACCTGCTTACCGAGCTGCCCAATCGCGAAGCCTGGCAGGAGCGACTGTCATTCGAGTACAACCGCTGGCAACGCTACAGCCATCCATTGACCATCGGTGTGCTTGATATCGATTTTTTCAAACGGATCAACGACTCCTATGGTCACAAGGCCGGTGACAGGGTGCTGCAGCTGGTTGCGAGGGAGTTCAGGGATCGCTTGCGCACCACGGACTTTGTGGCTCGTTTTGGCGGCGAGGAATTCGTGGTGTTGTTCCCGGAAACCGAACCTTCGGACGCGCGAGCAGTGGTGGACAAGTTGCGGGAACATGTCGGCAGGCTGCCGTTCCACTTCCGCAGCGAGCCGGTCACTGTAACCTTCTCAGCTGGCCTGGCGGGATTCATTGCCGGCGACACCCAGGAGTCGGTGTTTGACCGGGCCGACCGGGCCCTGTATCAGGCCAAGGACGCCGGCCGGGATCAGGTGGTGATCAGCGACAGTGCCGAGGTTCAGTGACGCATCATTGCGTCCAGCTCGTCGATCACCTCCGCCCAGTCGCTGTCTTCCTCCAGGCCTTCTTCCAGGAAGTGAGACTGGCTTTCGGACCAGATGGGAGCATCCTGGATGGCAACCTCGCTCGGCAGGGGCGAGTACCTGGCGACAAAATCCTCAATGCTTTTGGCGTCGGACGCCAAGCCTAGTTGCTCGAACAGAGTACTGAGGGTGTGTTTGCTGGTGTCCATGGACATTCGTCTCCCGTTGGCCGTTTGCCTGAATGAAATCAATGGCGTTTGCAGGTATTGTTCCCTGAAATGTAGCGGAACCCTTAAGGATATCCAGTGAAGGTTACCCTTGCCTTTCTACTATGCTGCCTGTTGGCGCTGTTTCAATCCCCCCTGCGGGCGGAACCGCCGCAAGCGTCACCGGCCCCCGTGCTAGGCAAAGAGGAGCTGACCTGGCTGGAAGGGCAGAACCGGTTTCGTATCGGTCTTCGCAGCGATCAGGTGCCGCTGGTTTTCGATACCGGCAATGGCGTGCTTGCGGGCACCTACATTGATTACCTTGCCCGGCTCTCCGACAAGCTGGGCGTCGCCATGGAGCCCATCGTCCTGGCGACCGGGCAGGATAGCGGCCCGGTCAGAAGTGAGTTGGCAACCGATGCGGTTCTGACCACTCGAATGCCGGGGATGCCGGTGGTGCCAGGCAAGCGTTTCACCGATCCCCTGATGTCTCTTACCTATGGCGTGTTCGTCAGCGCCGGCGACGCGGCTATCCGGACCCTTGCCGATCTTGAGGGCAGGCGGATTGCGGTTATTGCCGGTGACCCCAACCAGTATCCCATGCTGGACTCCGTCGAGAAGTTTACGCCGGTGCCGGTCAGCAACGTCAGCGAAGCCGTCGGCCAGATTCTTTCGGGGCAGGCCGATGCGTTTCTTGCGCCGGTCCCAGTGGTGTCCGATTACCTCCAGTCGGCGATGGTGAATGGTATTGGTCTGTCGGTACTGCTCGATAACAGCCCGGTAGATGTGGTGTTGCGGGTGGATACCGATCGGGACCTGCTTTACCAGGTCTTGAACAAGGCCATTGCCGCAATCGGCCATAACGAGCACCGCACCATCCGCCAGTCGTGGCTGCAGGCCGATCAGCCGTCCCTCGAACGAAGTGGCCTGGAATTGTCAGGATCGGATATGGAGTGGCTCAAGCAGCATCCGGATCTGAAAGTCGCGTTTCGCGCGGACTGGCCGCCGTTCGAATACACCCAGGATGGCCGGCCCACCGGCCTGGTTCCGGATTTGCTGACCCGGCTGGAAACCGAGCTGAACGTGCGGTTTACGCGCTCTGTCGCTGGAAGCCGCATGGATGCTGAAGAGAAGCTGCGTTCGGGCGAGGTGGATATTCTTCCCGGGTTGTCCCGGACGCCGCGCACCGAAGAGGCATTTCTGTTTACCAGGGCCTATCTGACCGTGCCCATCGCCCTTGCCATCCGGGACGACGGTCGCTTTATCGGCGATCTCCGGGAACTCCGCACGGAACGGGTGGGTGTGGTGAACCGGCATGCGGCCCACGATTACCTGTTAATCAATCATCCGAACCTGGATCTTTACCCGATGGACACGGTGGAGGAGGGGCTTCTGGCGCTATCCAACGGCGACCTGGATGTCATGGTTACCCATATTCCGGCGGTCAGTTACACAGTCGCCCGGCTGGGACTGTCGAACCTAAGGATTACCAGCATCACTCCCTACCAGTACGACCTGCGACTGGCCGTACGCAAGGACAACCCTGAGCTGCACCGGGTGCTGAACAAGGCGCTGGGCAGCCTCGAAGCCAGCGAGACAGAATCCATCTACAACAGGTGGATTCACCTGGATATCGAGCAGGAGACCGATTACACCGTGGTGCGGCGGGTGGTGCTGATCGCGATCCTGGTCGTGCTGATCTTCCTGTACTGGAACCGCAAGTTGTCGCGGGAGGTGGATGAGCGTATCCGTTCGGAGAATGCCCTGCGCCGGAGCGAAGACGAGTTGCGGGCCGCCAAGCTCGAAGCCGAGAGGTTGGCCCGGGAGGCGGAGGCCGCCAGCCTGGCCAAGAGTGAGTTCCTGGCCAATATGTCCCACGAAATACGAACGCCGATGAACGCGGTGATCGGCTACAGCGATCTGCTCAGCAACAGTGTTACCGACCCGCAGCAGCGCAATTACCTGGACGCCATCCGGGCGGGAAGTCGAAGTCTGCTGATGCTGATCAACGACATTCTGGACCTGTCCCGAATCGAGGCGGGAAAAATGCGATTGGACTATTCCGCCGTATCGGTCCGTCGTCTCCTGGATGATGTTCGCCACATTTTCGATCTGCGGGCCCGGGAACAGGGCATAACCCTGGAAGTGAGTGTCGACTCGCGAATGCCCGGCGCCATGATGCTGGATGAAACCCGTCTTCGGCAGGTTCTGTTCAATCTGGTCGGCAACGCCATCAAGTTCACCCATGACGGTGGTGTAACAGTTCGGGCAACCGCGAAGCCGCTCAAGAAGCTGTCGGCAGAAGCGGAACAGAACCCGGAAGCGTCAGAACGCCAGTATTACACGTTAACTGTCACGGTCAGCGATAGCGGTATCGGCATCCCGCCGGATCAGGTGGAGCGGATTTTCGATGCCTTTGAGCAGCAAGAGGGGCAGAACACGCGGCGCTACGGTGGAACTGGTCTTGGGCTGGCCATCAGCCGGAAGTTGGCCCGGATGATGGGTGGCGAGCTGGAAGTGGAAAGTGAACCGGGCAATGGTTCGGTGTTCACGGTAACGCTGCCCCGGGTGGAGGCTACCGGTGAGCAGGCGGAAGACGAGGGAGCGCCAAAGGAATCGGAGCGCCTCCTGGCTCAGACCCTTAGCATGCAGGAACGGGGCTGGCTGAGGGAGCAGCTGGCGGCGGACTTCGGTGATGAATGGCGGACGGTGAGAGAAAGTGGTGACCCAGAGCAGATGAAAGACTTTGCACGCCGGGTGCTGGCCTGGGGCCAGCGATTCCGGTCACGCTCCGTTACCCGTTACGGAGAGAACTTGCTTGCGGATGTCGAGGCATTCAACCTGGACTCGGTCAACAGTGCTCTTGAGGCCTTCCCGAAGCTGCTCGGCCGCGAAGAGTAAGAGCCAGGCGGGTTACAGACAATCGAACTGCGAGCGACGGTCGAAAGCGACCGAGACCATGTCGTAACCGGAATCCGAGAGTTGGCGGATCAGGTCGCGGTCTTTCAGCAGAGTCATGCAGACCTTGTGCACACTGGCCTGAAGCTGTTCAGATGCCATGTCGTTAGAAGCCATGCGGAAATCCACGATCAGGTATTTGCGCTCGACCGCCGCGCTGGCGGGGATATCCTGTCGCTCAACGCTTTCGTACCCGATATAGGTCGCCTGGGCTTCCGGAAATACCTGACTCATCAGGATATCAAGATTTTCGGCATGAACAGGCGGTGCCGACAGCAGAAGGGCTGTGGCAGCGAGGCGAAGTGAGCGTGTGATCGTCATTGGAGGCCACTCCCTGGTGACATTCCGGTTAATCTGTAACCAAGTGTAAAGTTTGGTTACTTTTGATTATCGCAGAGTCTGTCGCATTTTGCGTGATATGTGACATTAATTTTTCAATTGTTTGCAGTCTCGATACAGTGACGACCGGGCTTTCGGGCTCCCGGTCCGGTGCACGATCAACTATGATGTGGGTAAGACGGACTTAGAGAGGAAAACGCATGTTTCAGCTTGTCTTTAAAGGGGAATGCGTTCCCGGCACGGATCTGGAAACGGCGCGCAACAATGCCAGAACCCTGTTCAAGGCTTCTCTTGATCAGGTTGATCGCATGTTCAGTGGTCAGCCGGTGGTTATTCGCAACAAGCTGGAAGAGGTTCAGGCTGAAAAATACCGGGCGGTATTGAAAAAGCACGGCCTGGTAGCGTATGTCCAGCCGATGGCTGACGCCCGGCCTGCTGCCAGTGCGGCACCACAGCCAGCCCCGTCGGCCCCCGCAAGTCAGCCCCGTCCGCAGCCGACGCCCTCTGCCCCGCCGGAGGAAGAGCAGCGCCGTGGGGTTCCTGAAACCGAGCCTGGCGATCGTCTGCCGGTGGCGGGCGAGAAGGTGGATACGATACTTTCCGGCTCCGGTCTGAGTCTGGATCCGGTCGGGGTCAACCTGACAGAGAAGACCGAAGTGGAGCCACCGATGTTCCAGCATCTGGACGAGTGGAGCCTGGCTCCAGCTGGCAGTGATCTGGGTGTCGAGCGTGACCTGCCGCCGCCGATGATACCTGACGTATCCCACCTGTCACTGGCGGACGACGACTCCTCCGAGCGGAAATAACTCAATTGTGAGCCAGTGCAACCCCTGGGGCCGGAATGTCCCTCGACTGATCGCTGTCATCATGATTCTTCTGGCACCAATGGCTTCGGCTGAG
Source organism: Marinobacter sp. es.042 (assembly GCF_900188315.1). Classification (NCBI taxonomy): domain Bacteria; kingdom Pseudomonadati; phylum Pseudomonadota; class Gammaproteobacteria; order Pseudomonadales; family Marinobacteraceae; genus Marinobacter; species Marinobacter sp. es.042. The sequence continues at coordinate 2,678,446 of NZ_LT897781.1, read as the reverse complement.
GAGCGTCCCAAGGTAGGGCTGGTTCTGAGTGGCGGCGGCGCCAAGGGTATGGCCCATGTTGGCGTGCTGCGGGTTCTGGAGGAAATGCGGGTTCCTGTTGATCTGGTGGTGGGCACCAGCGCAGGTTCCGCGGTCGGTGCCCTGTATGCCAGTGGTATGCCGGTCAGTGACATCGAGCAGCGCTTTATCGAGATGGACTGGCTTTCCAGCTTTCGCGACGATCCCGGCCGGGTCTACAAGCCGGTTCGGCGCAAGCAGGATGACTGGCGGTTTCCGGTGGTCCCGGGCATCGGTGTTCGCGCCGATGGCCTGCGTGTCGGCGGCGGGCTGATTGCAGGGCAGAATCTTGGTTTTATCCTCAACGAGCTGACCCGCAACGCCGCCCTGGTTGAAGACTTCGACCGGCTCCCCATTCCCTTCCGGGCTGTTGCCACCGATCTCGAGACCGGTGAGCAGGTCGTCATTGGTGACGGTAACCTGTCCGAGGCCATCCGTGCCAGCATGAGTATTCCCGGGGTATACGCGCCGGCGGAACGTGATGGTCAGTTGCTGGTGGATGGGGGCGTCGCCAACAACCTGCCCATCAGCGTTGCCAGGGATTTGGGCGCCGACATCATCATTGCAGTGGATATTACCGACAGTCTGATGGAAACCGACGAGCTGAGGGGCGCGTTTTCCGTTGTCGGTCAACTCACAACCATCATGACCCGTCGGAACACCGACCAGCAGCTGGATCTGCTCGCCGATGACGATGTTCTGATCCGCCCCGACCTCGAAGGCTACACCTCCGCTGACTTTTACGATGCGCCGGTTCTGTTTGAGCTGGGCGCCAGCTCGGCCCGGGAACACGGCGTCGAACTGCGTCCGTTGGCATTATCCCGAAAGGCCTGGGCCGATTGGCGGGACAGTGTGTCGGCGCAGGACGCGGGTGCGCGTATCGTGTCACGCATCGAGATCGAAGACAGTCGTCGGTTGGCCCGGGACTTCCTCAAGGAACGAATCCGGCAGAGAATCGGAGAGCCACTGGACACCGCCCGCCTGGAAGCCGACCTCAAACGGATCTACGGGCTTGGCTATTACGAGATTGTGTCTTATTCGACCTCGTCTTTGCCTGAGGGAACCGTTCTGACCATCCGCGTCCAGGAGAAGAGCTGGGGACCGAACTACCTGTCTTTCGGTTTGAGTTATGAGGATAACTTTGACGGGGAAACCCGGTTCAATCTTGCCTCTTCCCTTCGAATGACCGAGCTCAATGCCCTGGGCGGGGAGTGGCAGACCGGTGTTCAGCTGGGCACCGAGCCCTGGGTTCGCAGCCAGTGGTATCAGCCGCTGGATTACGGCTATGAGCGGTTTCTGGTGCTCGGTGGCGAGTACTCCCGGGATACCTTCAGCCTGTTTGATGCCGCCGGCACTCGCGTTACGGAGGTGGATGTGACCTTCCGGAAAGCGGATCTGGCACTGGGCATGGAAATCGGCGGCAATGCCGAAGTTCGCCTGATCTATGCGCGGGGCTATGCCACGGTTGACGAGCAGATCGGGCAACCGGTAGCGCCGGAGGGGTCGGTGCACCAGGGTGGGCTGGCCGTGCAACTGGTACACGACTCTCTGGACGATACTTTCTATCCTCGCGACGGTGGCTTTGCCGGCCTTCGTGGACGTTTTGAACGGGAGGGCCTGGGATCCGACCGGGAGTTCGATTCGGTAACCGGCCTGGCGCTGGGAACCGGAAGCTGGAAAGGCCTGACCCTGACCGGACTGGTCTTCGGCCATGCGGTAACCCGGGGCACCGCCGGAATTGAAAATGCCGTCCGCCTGGGTGGATTCCGCCGGCTATCGGCATACGCGCCGGGTGAGATTACCGGAGACAACGCGTTAATGGTTTCAGCCTATGCCAGCCAGACCTTTGGCGGCCCGCTGCTGCCCTGGTTTGTTGGCGCCGGGTTCGAGGCGGGTAATGCCTGGCCCTCTCTGGATGAGGCGAGCTGGGACAGTTCGGTGAAATCGTCCAGCGTATTCGCCGGCGTGGATACCTTCCTCGGCCCCGTTCAGGTGGCCGCGGCGTACAACAACGAAGACAACTGGACGGCCTACCTGAACATTGGTTTCTCGTTCACCCAGCTCTTTTACTGAGTGCCGTCAGGCCGTTGTGCTGCCGGTCTTTTCAATGGCAGTGAGAACCTGCTGGCATTGTTGCAGGGCATAGCGGTGCAGGATGTCTGCCAGGCGATCCTCATCCCGATCCTTGATGGCACTGATTGACTGTTCCATGTGGGACAGGTTGTCCTCAATGACACGATTGCCTCCTTCCTGGAAGGCGACGAAGGCACAGCGCTTTGCCGAAGGCCAGAGGTCATCAATGGCAGAGACAATGAAGTAGTTGTCGGCATAGGCCAGCGATGCCTTGGTGTACTCAATGCCCAGCTCCAGAAACGCCATCAGATCGTTTTTCCTGTAGCAGGCCTGCATTTGCTCATACAGGCTCTCCAGCCGAGCCATGTCCTCGGGCTGCCAGTGACGCACCAGCTTGCGACCGGTGTGGGTGAGATAGAGCTCCAGGGTCTCGTACAGGCTGCGCACGAAGTATTCATCCAGCGGAGTCACGAACGCGCCTTTGCGGGGTACGTTGCGGACCAGATGCCGCTTCTCCAGCAGCAGCAAGCCCTCCCGTATGGATCCATGACTGACGTCCATCTGTTTCGCCATGGCGCCCTCGTAGATCCGTTCACCGGAGCGCAGCTGGCCAAAGGCAATCAGGTTTTCGATGTGGCGTGCGACCTGTTCGGTCAGTGTTTCTCTGGGCTTGAAGGCATTCATGGTGATCTGTCGCTACTGCATACTGGCTGAATCGTCCTGGCATAGTCGCACATCGGCTATTCCGGAGCCAGTGGACGGATGGCCTATAGAAGTGGCGCCAGCAGGCGGACGGCCCGGCAACACAGGCGGAACAGGATCGACCGATCCTTGTAGTCGCTCTCGATCATCAGGCGGGAATTGTCCAGATCGTGTTCCAGCATGGATTCCACACTCCGGATGAAATGCCTTGCGGTGGTTATGGCGGTGATCTCGAAATTCAGTCGCATCGAGCGGTTGTCCATGTTGGCGGTTCCCACCGCCGCGTATCGATCATCCACCAGGATCACTTTCTGATGCATGAAGCCAGGCTGGTAGCGATAGATGCCGATGCCGGTCTTGCAGGCCTGGACGAGGTAAGAGTAAGCCGCGAGGCCAATCAGGCGGCTGTCCGATTTCTCCGGAATCAGGATTCGTACGTCCACGCCCCGAAGCGCCGCCAACTGAAGGGCGTTCATGATCTGGAAATCCGGAACAAAATAGGGCGAGGCGATCCAGAGCCGGGTGCGGGCATTATTGATGCAGTTGAGGAAAAACAGTGTGCAGGTTTCCCAGCTGTCCGCGGGTCCTGTTGGCAGCATCAGCACCTCGTCGTTGCCGGGCTGGTTGTTGACCGGCGCCCAGTCGAGGCTGGGAAAATCGTTGCTGGCCCAGTTCCAGTCTTCCAGCCATGCCAGCTGCAGGCCGGTGACGGCCGGGCCCTCAATCCGGCAGTGGGTATCGCGCCAGGGTTCCTGGTCCATGGCAGTGCCCAGGTATTCGTCTCCCAGGTTGATGCCACCCACAAAGCCGATTTTGCCGTCGCAGACCAGCAGTTTCCGGTGGTTCCGGAAATTGATCTGGAACCGCCTCCGGCGGATGTTGCCGTTACCGAACGAGGCCACGCGGGCGCCGGCGGCGGCGAGCTGGTTCAGGTACTTGCGCGGCAGCCAGACGCTGCCAATGTCGTCATACAGAAACCAGACTTCCACACCCTGGGCCAGTTTGCGCTCGAGAATTGACTTGATCCGGCGGCCAACCCGGTCTGACCGCACGATGTAGAATTCCAGAAGGATATAGTGCTCGGCGTCTTCCATGGCTTCGAACAGGGCCTCGAACGTGGCCTCACCGTCCCTGAGCAGGGTACATCGGTTGCCATCGGTGAACGGCTGCCGGCCCAGTCGGCAGAGCACCTGAAGTTCGTCGGTGAACCGTTCGCTGGCGGGGATGGGTATGGAGGTTGTTTGCTGCTCGAACCGGTTCAGCAGATTGGTCAGGGATTCGTCGCCAAGCCGTCGGGCTCTCACGTAGCCGCCAAACCGATGCCGCCCGAACAGCACGAACATGGGCACGGCCAGGTAGGGCAGGCCGATCAGGGCAATGACCCAGGCAATGGCGCCCTGTGTCGTCCGATAGGTCAGAAGAATACGGTAAATACAGGCAAATGCGCCCAGGTAAACGGCCCCGACCACCAGTGCAACGAGAGACAGCTCGTCCATCAATGCGCTCCCTCATCTGCCCGGTGGCCGTAGGGCCCCGATGTGGCCAGATGCCTTGCCCGGTACTCTGCCGGTGAGGTGCCGGTCCAGCGCTTGAACGCCCGGCTGAAGGCGCTGAGTTCTGAAAAACCCAGCAGAAAAGCAATCTCACCCAGAGCGTACTGGTCGGCCGCAACATACCTGAGCGCCTTGTCCTGGCGAACCTGCTCAACCAGGCCATGGAAGCTCAGGCCTTCCTTCTTGAGCTTGCGGTAGAGCGTCTGACGGCTCATATGGCATTGCCGGGCAAGGCTGTCGGCATCGATTCTTTCGGTCGCCATCTGTTTCGAGATCAGTCGGCGAATCCTGCGGCCGAACGAGCGGCGGCTCTGAAGCCTCGCCAGCAGCGTATTGACCTGCTTCAGTACTGCCGAATACACGTAGGGATTGCGGCGTGGTATCGGGTGCCCCAGATGCCGGCTGTTGAACGCCAGCCGGGTGATACCGCAGTCAAACCGCACCGGACCACCGAGCAGCTTTTCGTACTCTTCGGCGTACACCGGCGCCGGGTGGGCGATCTCCACCCATTCCGCCCGGATGCCCGGATGAATGAAGTGGCGGGTGCGGGTGATGGCCGCAGCGAGGGTCCGGTCCATATCCTGCCGACAGTAATGTTCGGCCATGTCCGGTTGCCAGCAGAGAATGGCCTGGTCGGCGGTCTGTTCGAAGCTCAGGAATACCGACTCGTTGATCAGCCGATGCAGGCGCACGTATTGGGTAACGGCTTCACCCAGGGTGTCACAGTTGAAAAACACATGCCCGACCAGTCCCATCCGCTCGGGATCCACCACTTTTCCGGCGTGCAGCCCGACAGCCGGATCGCCCGTTACCAGCTCGGCGTGTTCCCACAGCCGGTAATGGGCATCGGCGGGCACGCGCCGGTCCGGGTCGGTGAGCTCCGACATGGCCAGCCCGGTCAGCTGTTCCACCCGTGGTGCATTGAGAACACCCTGGCGTTCCAGATAGTGAACCAGCGCCAGCGTGCTGGAGGCAGCGACCAGGGGTGCGCTGGTGGAGTCTGATTGGGCAGATGTCACGTTGATAGTTAACGACCTGTCATGATGACTGATACAAAATGTCAAGTGGGTGCAACCGCCTGTCAAGGGTTACCCGTGGCTTTAACGATAGCATCAAGGTATCAGGTTGAAGCAATGGAAAAGCAATCAGGAGGTGTTTTATGGAACAGGAAATCTTCGTACCTCATACCGAGCTTGAGCGTAAAAACGTGATTGAGCTTGCCGAGTATCTGAACAGCATCTTCTACTGCTGATCCTTCAGACGTCACGTCTATGACCTTCAAGCCGGGCTTTGCCCGGCTTTTTTTCGTCCACGGAAAATGACCGCTAATACCGGCACTTGCTCGCAAGACTGGCAGTGGTAATGTATCCGGTCTGAGAACGCAGACCAATCCGGAGACTAACTGCCCATGACTGTTGCGCTGAACCACCGCATTATTGGCGAAGGCCCGCCCCTGATACTGCTGCACGGGCTGTTCGGCTCCCTGGACAACCTGGGGGGTATCGCCCGCCGTCTGGAAGACCAGTGGCAGATTCACGCACTGGACGAGCGCAACCACGGGAGTTCGCCCCACACGGATACCATGGACTATCCAGCCATGGCCGCCGACGTCATTGCCTACATGGACGCCCAGGCCCTGGACAAGGTGAGCCTGCTGGGTCATTCCATGGGTGGCAAGGTGGCGATGCAGGTTGCCCTCCAGGCGCCGGAGCGTGTGGAAAAACTGATCGTGGCCGACATTGCCCCGGTAAACTACAAACCCCGGCACGATGCTATTCTTGAAGGGCTGACCAGCATGGATCTGAGCGGTGTGCGTTCCCGTCAGGACGCAGACAGGCTGATGGCAGATTTTGTCGAAGAGCCGGGTGTTCGCCAGTTCCTGCTGAAAAACCTGGAACGGATTCCTCGCGAAGACCAGCAGGAGGGCGGGCCAATGTTCCGGTGGCGGCTCAACCTGCCGGTTATCGATGCCTGCTATGAACATCTGGCCAGGGCGCCGGAGGGTGATGGCCCGTTTGATGGTCCTGTGCTGTTTCTGAAGGGCGCGGATTCGGCCTACATCCAGGAAAAACACCGGGATGATATCCAGCGACTGTTCCCACAGGCACAGCTGCGTATTATCCAGGGGACCGGCCACTGGCTGCACGCTGAGAAAGCCGACTCCTTTGCTGCCCTGTGCCGCCGTTTCCTCAGCGCCGATGAATGATGGTGCCCTGCGTAGGGCATTTTCCTGCTCACCGGCCCGTCTGCTAAGGTGGGCTTATCGCTGACACACGGAATGGACACAACAACAGGCGGGCAGAGTGTATGAAATGGCTGATGGTGGGTTTGCTGGTTGTCTTCCTGCTACTTGGCAGTTTCCTGCTGACTCCCTCGCCCGTCGACAGCAAAGCCTGGAACCCGCCATCGCCACCTCCGCTGACCGGTGAGGTCGCGCCAAATGAGCGCCTGAGGCTTGCGGATCTGATCGCCCGGGGTCAGGTATACGGTCCCGAAGACACAGCCGTGAGCGAGGATGGTGTGCTTTATACCGGCACCCAGGATGGCTACATCGTGCGGGTGTTCCCGGATGGCCGGGTTGAAAACTGGTTGTCCACCGATGGTCGGCCCCTGGGCATGGTGTTTGACAGCCGGGGCAATCTGATCGTTGCAGATTCCTGGCGGGGGCTGCTGTCTATCAGTCCTGAGGGCGAGATCACCGTATTGGCCCGCGAGGCGGAGGGAACGCTGTTCCGCTTCACCGATGATGTCGACATTGCCGATGACGGGCGCATTTATTTCACCGACGCCAGCTCCAAGTTCCACCAGCCGGAATACATGCTGGATCTTCTGGAAATGCGTCCCCATGGCCGCCTGCTCCGCTACTCTCCAAAAACCGGCAAGGCCGAGGTTCTCCTGGCCAATCTGCATTTTGCCAATGGTGTTGCGGTATCTCCGGAGGGCGACTATGTGCTGGTTAACGAAACCTGGAAATACCGCATCCTCCGATACTGGATTCACGGGCCCAAAGCCGGCCAGGCGGAAGTCTTTGCCGACAATCTGCCCGGTTTTCCCGATAACCTCGCGGTGGATGATCAGGGGCGCTACTGGGTGGCGTTTCCTACCCTCAGAGATTCGAGGATGGACGCCATGCACCCCCGGCCCTGGCTCAAGGATCTGGTGGCTAAACTCCCGAGCAGCCTGAAACCTGCGCCACAAGAATATGGTCTTGTGATCGCGTTCGACCGGGACGGTGAGGTTATTACCAGTCTCCACGACACTCGGGGGACCCATCTGCAGGAAATCACCTCGGTGAATCCTCACGATGGCAACCTGTACTTTGGTTCACTTCACAATGATCGTATTGGTCGGCTACCGTTGCAGGCCATTCCGGGTCTGGGGGACAGCAACTGATGCAGCAACACGATATTGACTGGGATCTGCCGGCGCCTTTCACGATCGAGATAGCGGTGCGGGCCGAGGATACCGATCGGCTTGGGCACGCCAACAACGTTGTTTACGTGCGCTGGCTGGAAGACGTGAGCTGGGCCCACATAGAAAGCCTGGGTATGACCTGGGAGTTGCACGAGAAAACCGGCAAGGCGATGGCCATTACCCGCACGGAAATCGATTACCTGGCCTCGGCGAACGCCGGCGATCAACTGGTTCTGGGGACCTGGCTCACCGATTATGATGGTCGGTTCCGGTCTGCACGGCAGTTCCAGCTCGTTCGTCCCTCGGATGGCAAGACGCTTGTCAGGGCCGTTTCCACTCACGCCTGTGTTGATCTGAAAAGCCAGCGGCCTGCCCGTGCGCCCAAAGAGTTCGCCAAGATTCTCGGTTCCGCTGTGGTAGCCGGAGGCAAAGGGCTGTAGGTCACCCGAGGCCTTTTGTGCTTTACTTCAGCTAATCTTGTTCAAAGCCAATCCCGTTTAACCTGTTGTCCGGAGATCCTCATGGAAAATACTGCCGATCAGAATGCTGAAGCCACGATGCGCCATGTGATCTACGATCGCTTTGGTGAGCGTGACGTCCTGCAAGTGGTCTCGGCCGATGTGCCAGTCCCCGGAGACGATCAGGTGCTCGTCAGAGTGCACGGTGCCGGGCTCAATCCGATCGACTGGAAAACCCGGAAGGGGCTTGGTTTCGCGGCGCGGCAGATCGAGAATTCGTTGCCATGGACGCCCGGTTACGACGTCGCGGGAGAGGTTGTCGGGGTGGGTGCCAACGTGACCACTCTGGCGCCCGGTGACCGGGTCATGGGCATGGTCGGATTCCCGGCCGGCGGTGGCGGTTATGCGCAGTATGCCCTGGCCGCGGCCGATGAACTGGCCATCGTGCCGGAAGAACTGGACCTGGTGTCTGCAGGTGCCTTGCCCCTGGCGGCACTGACCGCATGGCAGGCTCTGTTCGAGATGGCGAAACTGGAGTCGGGGCAGAAAATCCTGATCCACGCTGGCGCCGGTGGCGTGGGCCATTTTGCGGTGCAGTTTGCATTGGAGCGCGGTGCCCATGTGATTGCAACGGCCTCGGCCAGTAACCGGGATTTCCTGGCGGAACTCGGGGTCCACGAGGTGATTGACTACCGCAACACGGATATCGCCGAAGAGTGCTATGGTCTGGACGTGGTACTGGACCTTGTTGGCGGTGATACCGGCAAACGCTCCCTGCACACCCTCGGCGAACATGGAGTCCTCGTGACCATCCCGACGGTTACCGCCGACGAAATCATCAGTGCTGCCGAGGAAATGGGTTTACGCGCCCATGGCATGACTGTGCGTCCCGACGTATTTCACCTGGATGAGATTGCCGAGCTGATTGAGGACGGCGACGTTAAGGTGCACATCGAAAAGGCGTTCGCGCTGGATGATGTCGCGCAGGCCCACGAACTGCTGGAAGGCGGGCACGTGCGCGGCAAGCTGGTGCTAGATTGTCGATGAGGGTTCCTGATCGGCCGGTTGATCCTGGCTGGCCGATGGTTCCCCTCCCTCTTTCTCCTTGCGTTCCTTGCGGGCCTGGGGCGGTACCAGGCTGATCAGGATCCAGTCGTCTTCCGGTTTCAGGTCTTTCATGCTGCAAACCGGGGCGACGTGTTCCTTGCTGTCGAACGTGAACAGCACCAGAGCCTGGTTCTGGTATTTGCTCAGGAACTCCTCGTAACCGAATTCCTCGCTCAACTGGGTGGTCTTTACGGTGTAGCCCTGGCTCACCAGACTGGCCAGCTTGGCGTAGCTGACGCCATCGAACAGGCCCCGGGTCATCTGTATTTTTTCAGCCGTCTGATGCCGGGCCTTCTGGTCCTGATCACCTTCGGCCAGGCTGAACACGCACTTGTTTCCGAACCAGTCCAGGAAGTGGTACGTGGCCAGTGAGTTCATGTGCTTGTACGGGGAGATCACCAGCAGCTTGCCGATGCCTGTCAGGTCCAGATGGGTCGATGCATGCTCGGAAACCGGGTTGCCGAAGTACACCTGCAGGTTCTCCATGCGCGCCTGACGGACGTTTTCCCAGTTGGTGTCCGCCAGGGTCACGGGCACCTCATACTTTTTCAGGGCCATGCCAATCATACGGGCCACCGGATTGGCGCCCAGGATCAGGAAGCCGTATTCCGCTGGTTCCGCGACCTTCAACAGGCGGGCAACCGGCCGTGCGGTGAGGCTCTGCAGAGTAACGGTGGCGATAATCAGCATAAACACCAGGGGTACCAGGGCGCCGGCACTTTCATAACCCAGCTTCTGCAGCTGGAAGGCGAACAGCGCTGACACCGCGGCGGCGACGATGCCCCGGGGGGCGATCCAGCTCAGAAATAGCTTTTCCCGCAAGTTCAGGTTGGTGCCGATGGCCGACAGGAAAATACTCAGGGGGCGGGCCACCAGCATCAGCAGGGCCAGCACCGCCACCAGGCCCCAACCCAATTCGGCAATCGCCGCAAACTCAACCCGCGCCGCCAGAATAATGAACAGGGCGGAAATCAGCAGAACGCTCAGGGATTCCTTGAATTCCAGGATGCTCTCGATGGGCACCTGCTTCATGTTGGCCATCCAGATGCCCATGACCGTCACGGTCAGCAAGCCAGACTCATGGGCCAGTTCGTTCGAAATGGCGTAGACGCCGAGCATGAAGGTGAGTGTGCCGGCGTTATGCAGGTACTGCGGAATCCAGTGCTTGCGCAACACGATGCCATTGAGATAACCGGCAACGGCACCCATTACAAAGCCCACGGCCAAGGTCTTGCCGAAGATATACAGCGAGTGGCCAAACACGTTGCCCTGGCCCCAGGAGACAATCCCCTCGAACACCAGGACCGCCAGCAGAGCGCCAACGGGGTCAATGATGATGCCTTCCCAGCGCAGTATGTTGGCCAGTTTCGAATCGGGTCGCACGGAGCGCAGCAGCGGCGCGATAACCGTGGGGCCGGTGACAATCGAGATGGCGCCAAACAGCAAGGCGACCGCCCAGGAGACATCCAGAAGCCAGCGGGCAGCCAGGGTTCCGATGATGCAGGTGACAATAGAACCGACCGGAATGAGGTTGCGGACCATTTTGCCATGGCCCCGTATCTCCTCGTAGCGCAGGGTCAGGCTGCCCTCAAACAGGATGATGGCAACGGCCAGGGAAATAACCGGAAACAGCAGATCGCCGAACACCACTTCCGGTGCCAGAAAACCCAGGACAGGCCCGGCGGCAATGCCACCCGCCAGCAGGAACAGGATGGCGGGCATACGCACGCGCCAGGCAAGCCACTGGCAGAACAGTGATAAAACGCCAATGCTGGCAAGAAGCAGGACAGTGCTGACTGGCATAATGGTTTCAGTTCCGTTGATCTATTGGTTGGCGCGCCGGGCAATCCGGTTCAGGAGTCGGGAAGCCGCAAATAAACCGAAGCTGGCGGTCACCGGGCTGGCGGCGCCAAAGCCGGAGGCGCAATCCAGGCGCACCGGGCCGTCGGTGACCGGTTTCTGCAGGCACACTTCCCCGTCTCCGGCAGGATACGTCAGCTGCTCGAGGGAGTATACGGCCTCAATGCCGAAGCGCCGCTTTGGATTCCGGGAAAAGCCATATTCCCGCCGCAGAAGGTTTCGAACCTTGGCCAGCAGTGGGTCCTGGGTTGTTTTGCTGAGGTCTGCCACCTGGATCTGAGTGGGGTCGATCTGTCCGCCTGCGCCGCCGGCACAGACCAGAGGAATTTTCCGGCGCTGGCAGTGGGCAATCAGGGCGGCCTTGGCTTTGACGCTGTCGATGGCGTCGATCACCCCGGTCATGTCTTCGGTGATCAGCTCGCTGACGTTCTTCGTGGTCAGGAAGCCAAAATGCACCCGAATGTCGGCTTCCGGGTTGATCGCCCGCAACCGGTCTGCCATAGCGTCGGTTTTGGTACGGCCGTACTGGCCTTCCAGGGCGTGGAGCTGCCGGTTGGTGTTGGACACACAGACATCGTCCATGTCGATCAGGGTGATGGTACCAACGCCACTTCGGGCCAGGGCTTCAGCGGCCCAGGACCCGACCCCGCCAAGACCGACCACAGCAATATTGGCGTGACGAAAGGCTTCCAGGGCCCGGCGCCCGTAGAGTCGTTCGATGCCACCAAAGCGGAAAGCGTAATCGTCGGCGTTCATGGTGTCCCCGTGCAGGTCCGGTCGCAGACCGGACAGAATCAAAGATCGCAATTGTAACCCAGTGACCGCACAGACAAAAAAGGACCATAAAAAAAGCCACGCAAGGCGTGGCTTTCAAAGTGCCCAGTTCGACGGGGAGCTGGGCGGGACTAGTTCAGAGACACTAATCAACGTGATCATTATCAATGGCCAGTGCATTCACCTGAAGGTCACAAGCTGTCATTGATCGGTCATTTCCGGCCAGGCCGTGGGAGCCCTGGCCGGATAGCGGATCACGCGGCCCAGTGGTCGTCCGAGAACGCCATCAGGCTGTCCTTGCCACTCTGGATGTCGCCCAGCAGCCAGTCGACTTCCGGAAGCAGCTTTTCAAAGTAGAAGCGGGCAGAGACAACCTTGCTCTCGAGCAGGGGCTTGTTGCCTTCGCCGGCGGCAAGCTGCTCGTTGGCAACGTTGGCCATCCGGGACCAGAGGTAACCGATGACCGTCAGCGCCATCAAACGCAGATACGGTGTCGCGGCGGCGCCCGCCTGCTCCGGATCTTTCGGTGCGTTGCTGGCCAGCCACATGGTGGCTGTCTCAAGCGCCTTCATGGCGTTTTTCAGCTCTTCACGGTGCGGCGCTTCCGGGTTGTCCTTCAGATATCCGCTCAGGGTGCCAAAGAGGGTACGCACCAGCTGACCGCCTTTCAGACCCAGCTTGCGGCCCACAAGGTCCATGGCCTGAATACCGTTGGTGCCCTCGTAGATCCTGGCGATCCGGCCGTCACGCACCAGCTGCTCCAGCGGCCAGTCGGTGGTGAAGCCCGAGCCACCCAGTACCTGCAGCCCGGTGTTGGCGTTGTTGAAGCCTTCGTCTGTCAGGAACGACTTCACCACCGGGGTAAGCAGTTGAACCAGATCGTCCGCGGATTCCCGGACGGTCTCGTCTGGATGGGCGACAGAGAGATCCAGTTGGTGGCCAGCAAACAGGGCCAAAGCACGCATGCCCTCGTTCAGAACTTTCTGGCGCATCAGCATACGGCGTACATCCGGATGCACGATGATCGGGTCAGCGGGACCATCGGGATTCTTCGGGCCGCTCAGCGAACGGCTCTGCAGGCGCTCACGGGCAAAGCCGAGGCTTTCCTGGTAGGCCATTTCCGCCAGGCCCAGGCCCTGCATACCAACCATCAGGCGCGCCTCGTTCATCATGGTGAACATGGCACGCATACCATCGTTCGGCTCGCCGACTAGCCAGCCCTTGGCGCCCTCGAAGTTCATGACGCAGGTGGCAGAACCCTTGATGCCCATTTTGTGCTCAAGGCCGCCACAGAAGGCCGGGTTTCGCTCCCCGGATTCCGGCAGGAACTTGGGTACCACAAACAGCGAAATGCCCTTGGTGGTATCCGGAGCTCCGGGCAGTTTTGCCAGAACCAGATGTACGATGTTGTCCACGAGGTCGTGCTCGCCCCCGGTAATCCAGATCTTGGTGCCCTCAAGCGCGTAGCTGCCGTCATCGTTCGGGGTTGCGCGGGTGCGAATCAGGCCCAGGTCGGTGCCGCACTGGGGTTCTGTGAGACACATGGTGCCCGTCCATTCGCCGGAGATCAGCTTCTCCAGGTACGTCTTTTTCAGTTCCTCGGAGCCGTGGGCATGCAGGGCACTGATCGCGCCGTGGGTCAGACCCGGGTACATGCCCAGAGACAGGTTGGTGGAGCAGACCATTTCATCCACCACAAACTTCAGGGTGTGTGGCAAACCCTGTCCGCCGTATTCGAGTGGCGCGTCCAGCGCGGTCCAGCCGCCCTCGACAAACTTCTTGTAGGCGTCCTTGAAACACTCGGGTGTTTTCACAGAGTGGGTTTCAGGATCGTAGGTGCAGCCCTCGCGGTCGCCGGCCTGGTTGGTGGGCTGGATAACCTCGGCAGCCAGTTTGCCGGCCTCATCGATGACCGCGGAAATCAGATCCGGGGTGGCATCGGCGTATTTTTCCAGCTCATGCAGCCGGTCTGCGCCCAATACATCAAACAACAGAAAGCGAAGGTCATTCGCCGGAGCCTGGTATTGCATGGATACTCTCCTAGGTGCGCCGTTTTAACGGGAGCGCTGCAGCATTCGGCAGCGACCCAAAGATCATTTGAACACTGGTTTCATACGCCCGTTTTAATGTGCTGGTTCACCGTTTTGGCAGTCTGGACGATAGAAATTTCGTATGTCCTCCTGAACCAAGGAGGTATCAAATGAAACAAGTCGTGATAGCCGGGGTTTCCGGCGCAATCGGTGGCGCTTTGGCAAGCCGGTTGCTTGAGCGTGATTCTCAAACCAGGGTGGTCGGGTTGTGCCGTGATCCGAAGAATGCGCCGGACGCTTTGCGCGGCCATCAGCGCATCACTCTGCTGCCCTGGGATGCCGAAAGCAGTGCCGCGCCCGGTGCGATTGCCGAGGCACTGGAATCGCTGCTAAACAGGGAGGAGGGGATTGATAGCGTTATTTATGCCGCGGGGTTGCTTCACGGGCCGGATATGTTCCCGGAGAAGCGCCTGGAAGACCTCGATCCGCAGAGTATGGCGCGTGCCTTTGCTGTCAACGCAACCGGTTTCGGATTGCTGACCCAGGCGCTATTGCCATGGCTGCGACATCGGGAATTCAAGCGGGTGGTGGCTATTTCCGCCAAGGTTGGCTCGATAACGGACAACGGGTTTGGCGGCTGGTATGCCTATCGCAGTTCAAAAGCGGCACTGAACATGCTCGTTCGCAACCTGTCCATTGAGTTGCCGCGCCGGTGCAAACCGGTTGCCTGCGTATCCCTGCATCCTGGCACGACCGAATCGGCGTTGAGCGAACCGTTCAGCCAATCTCTCGCCAAGCTTAACGTGCATACTCCAGAGGAGACGGCTACCAACCTTCTGCAGGTGCTCGATGGACTGGGGGAGGACGATAACGGAAAGTTTCTGAACTGGGATGGTACAGAACTGCCCTGGTAGTTCGAGCAACCTTGGTATCGAATACAAAAAAGGGGCGATTTCCATCGCCCCTTTTTCTTGTCCGCCATTCGGTGGAGGGTTACCGAATAAAGGGATTGAGCATCCGAGTAAAGGTGCCCGTAAGCTTCACCGGAGCACTCAACACGGAGAGTGTTATGCAGTCCTCGCAGCCAACCGCCACGGGCTTGTGTTCGTCCTCATCGTTCAGGACCACGAAATCCCACTGGTTAAACACCCCTTTTTGGTCTGCAAACGCACCCTGAAGAACGATGGTCGTTTCCTCCCCGCGATGCGTATGGGCAGGCGCTTTGCCGCCGGCAGCGAGTTTCTGGAGCACAACCTGTTCTTTCTGGCCAGGAAACCGGTCAGTGATGTCCAGCACGCTCACATCGCCCAGCTGACGCTTCCAGGGCAAGCTGTTGAGATCTTCACCCAGAAGCTTCTGCAGGGCGCTGACCCTCAGGAAAACCGGTGCTGCAGATTCAGATGCAGGCTCGCTATCGATCTTCGAAAGAATGCTGTCGAACATACTCTCAGAGACAGTCACCTTTGGCTGCTGCTCCATCATCACAGCCCCAAGACTATCAAGCGTGTCCACACGGCTGCGGCAGTGGGAACACTTGTCCAGGTGGAGCTTGATGCACAGAGCATGGGGCTCGCTCAGGTTACCTGCGCTGTACTCCATCAGGCTCAGGCTGTCGGGATGGTGCCGTGTCATACGTTCTGGTCCTGCAAAATCACTTTCAGTTTATTCAATGCCAGGCGGACCCGGCTTTTCACGGTGCCAAGAGGAATGTCCAACTCGTCCGCAACCATCTGGTGCGACTTGTTTTCCATGTACACCTTGGCTATGACCGTAATCTGTTCTTCCGGCAAATGACTCAGGGATTCCCTGATTCGCCGTTCGGACATGAGACGGTGCAAAGAGGTGACCGGCTCGTTTTCGTTTTCACCCGGAATCTGCCAAAGGTCTTCTGTCTCGACCGGCATCTCAGCACTGGTACGCTGCATCTTCCTCAACATATCGATCCGTTGGTTACGGGCAATGGTGAAAATCCAGGTTGATGCGGCTGCCTTGCGCCAGTCGTAGAGGCATGAGCGCCTCCAGATCGACACGAAAACTTCCTGCACGAGCTCTTCCGCGTGACTCGCCAGACCATTTGCCATGGCGTAGTACTTGATTTGCGGGCCAAAATGCTCGAACAGTGCGTGATACGCTTCCCGATCCTGGTTCTTGCCCACTTTCTGCAGCATTTGGCTCCATTGGTCCTTGCGGCCCTCGGAACTTGCTGGCTTTTGATCCAGTGTGGTCACCGGACGCTCCTTGACAGTCGCATGATTTGAGCTTGTTCTGGTCATCATTCTATGCACTCGTCCCGGGTTTGTCAGTGTCTAGATTTACGGATCGGTGAATCAGGTGGATCAGCCTGTGTGAAAAAAAACACAGCAAGCTGGCATCAGGGACGGTTTTTGATCGTCTCGCAGGTGATTGCCGGAATCGGCAGAGCGGTCTAGTCTGAGCAATAAATCGACTCCGGACGACAAACACTTCCATGAATGCTCCCGGCTTTACCGGAAACCTGCCCGTTATCCGGGCGCACTATGCGGACATCCTCTGCCAGTTGGCGGAGGACCGTGGCCTGCAGCGGACCCGGCTATTGTCGGCTTCCGGTATTCGCCCATCCATGCTTGGTCATCCGGACAATTTCATTACTGTCGAGCAGTTCAGTGCCCTGTGTCGCGAAACGCTTGTCCAGAGTGGTGATCCAGCCCTCGGGCTTGAGTTCGGAAAGCGGCTGAAGTTTACGACCCACGGCTCGCTGGCTCAGGCAGCCATTAGTTGCGATACCCTTGAGCAGGCGCTTACGGTACTGATCAAATATTTCCAGATCCGCTTTGTCTACATGAGCCTTTCGTTCTTCGTGGAGGAACATGAGGCCGTGATCCAGCTGGACTTGGCCCACAGCATTGAGGACCTGTACCGGTTCAATGTTGATGTGGTGATGGCGTCACTGATGGATGTGAATCTCCTGCTTTTTGGCCATCGACTCCTGGATGGCGGGCGATGCCTGCTGGATTTTCCTGAGCCTGACGACCTCTCGGCCTATCGACAGCTGTTTGGAAGGCAGATTGCGTTTGGCAGTGGCGTGAACCAGCTGCGGTTCAAACGGGTTTTTCTCGACTCCCCCATGTCACTGTCGAATCCGGTGACCCGTCGGATTGCCGAAGCCCAGTGTCAGGAGGAAATGCGATTCATCGAGGGTTCCACGTCGGTTTCGGACCGGGTGGTGCGCCTGCTCGAGACGGGGCGAAGCCAGCGGTTACCGGCCCTGGAGGATGTGGCGGAACACCTGAAAATGTCCACCAGGACGCTGCGCAGGCAGTTGGCATCCGAAGGGGTGCGATTCCAGCAACTGCAGGATTCCATTCGCCACCGCCGAGCCCTTGAACTGCTGCGTCGCAATGAGCTGAGCATTGATGAGATAGCCGACGCTCTGGGCTACAGTGACCCCTCCAACTTTGGCCGTGCCTTCCGCAAGTGGGAAGGCGTTTCTCCCAGTGCCTGGCGTCGGGAGCATCAGACACTCTGACGTGAGCTATTCCTCGAGGTAGGTATAACCATCCAGGCCGGCGGCCAGCTCTGCCATTAGCTCGGCCTGCGTTTCCGCTGCAAGGGCGGAGGCGGCAAACTTGCCCCTGTAGGCCTCCATCAGGGCCTCGGGTTCAAAGTTCACATAGCGCAACACCTTGGCGACGGTGTCCCCGGTGATGGGGGCGCTGATCTCGTAACCGCCTTCCGGCGTTAGGCGGACATCCACGGAATGGGTGTCGCCGAACAGGTTGTGCATATCGCCCAGAATTTCCTGATACGCGCCGGTCATGAAAAAGCCCATCAGCAAAGGCTCGCCCGACCGTTCTTCGGGCAGGGGCAGGGTGGTTTCGGTGCCCTGGCCATCGACGTAGCGGTCGATACGCCCGTCCGAATCGCAGGTAATGTCCTGGATAACTGCCCGCCGGTTCAGGGGGCGATCCAGGCCGTTGATCGGCATGACCGGGAAGATCTGATCAATGCCCCAGACATCGGGCAATGACTGGAACAGGGAAAAATTAACGAAGAGTTTTTCCGCCAGTTTCTCATTGAGTTCGTCGATAATTTCCCGGTGAGCCCGGTTGCTGCTGTCCAGCTGATCCCGGAGCAGTCGACAGCAGCGGGTGTACAGGGTTTCAGCATCCGCCCGCTCCTGGAGCGACAGTACGCCGTGGGCGAACTGGGCGTGAACATCGGCCATGGCGTGGAGCACGTCATGGTAGATCTCAGCCAGTGAGCGGGGGGTGTTTGTGTCCTGCAGGCTTTCAAGGTCGCGCCAGAGATCGTGCAGCGGCGCAGAGGCAGTCGCCCCCGGTTGTTGCGGTGTCCGGTTTTCCGGTGCTTCGTGGTCGATCACGTTGGTTACAAGCACGGAGTGATGCGCGGTCAGGGCTCTGCCGGATTCGCTGATCAGATCCGGGTGAGGCGTACCGTGGCGATCACACTCTGCCTGCAAAACATGCACGACATTGTAGGCATACTCGTAAACGCTGTAGTTCATGGAGCAGCTACTGCGTGAGCGAGTGCCCTCGTAATCTACGCCCAGGCCCCCGCCGATGTCTACCGTGCCAATTGGGGCCCCCATCTGGCGCAACTCGCTATAGAAGCGTGCACATTCCCGGAGACCGGTCTGGATGTCACGGATGTTGGCAATCTGGGAGCCAAGATGGAAGTGCAACAGTTGCAGGGTGTCCAGGGCTCCCGCCTCGCGCAGGGTGTCTACGACATCCAGGACCTGGCTGGCAGATAGTCCGAATTTCGACTTTTCACCGCCTGTGTTCTGCCAGTTGCCTTTGCCGATGGTGGCCAGCCGGGCCCGAACTCCGATCAGCGGTGAAACGCCCAGGCTTTTTGCCTCTTCCAGGATGAGTGGCAGTTCTGATTTCTTCTCGACCACGATGAACACCCGGTGGCCGAGAGTCTGCCCAATCAGGGCCAGACGGATGTACTCCCGATCCTTGTAACCATTGCACACAATAACCGATCCGGGTTGCTGCGACATTGCCAGCACCGCCATCAGCTCCGGCTTGCTGCCCGCTTCAAGCCCGATCTGGCCGTTGGCGGCGGCGGGCTCGGCAGCCAGCAGCTCTTCGACCACGCGGCGCTGCTGGTTGACCTTGATGGGGTAAACCGCGGTGTAGCCACCCTGGTAGGCGTGCTCCTCTGCAACCTTGTTGAAGGCATTGCAGAGTTTGTTAACGCGGTCGTGCAGGATGTCAACGAAGCGCACAAGTACCGGCAGCTGGACCCCGGACTCGGTCAGCGTCCGGGTCAGTTCGGGCAGATTGATGCGGGCCGGGCTGTGGCCACGATCCGGGCGGATGAGCACCTGGCCCTGATCATTGACACCGATGTAGCCATCGCTCCAGTGGGCAATGTTGTAGACCTTGTGGGCCGGGGTGGCGCTGGCTTCGCTCATGCTTGCTATCCTGTCAGGAAACACTGGCCGCCATTGTATGGATTCCCATCCCCGGCTAAAAGCATCGGCTGCGGAAAATACATGGCGTTTCACCGCGATTATCGCTTTAGCTCACGGTGGGGCATCCCTACAATACGCCCTTTCAATTCAGCCCATGGCCCACAGCGGGAGGCAAGACATGACAGCACTCAATGACGACTGGTTTACCGAGGTATTCCAGGATCAGGGAACGGCGTTCTCCCTGCAGGTGAAAAAGAAGCTCCACGAGGAGCAGACACCGTTCCAGAAACTGGAAATCTACGAGACCGAGACCTTCGGCAACCTGATGGTGCTGGATGGCTGCGTGATGCTGACCACCCGCGATAACTTTCTTTACCACGAAATGATGACCCATCCGGCTCTGTTTACTCACAGGGATCCCAAAAAAGTGGTGATTGTTGGCGGTGGTGACTGCGGCACTCTGAAAGAGGTGCTCAAACACCCGGGCGTTGAAGAAGCTTGGCAGGTGGAAATCGACGAGCGTGTTACCCGCATGTCGGAAAAGTACTTCCCGGAACTTTGCGAAGCGAACAGCGACCCGCGCGCCAACTTCTTCTTTGGGGATGGCATTCAGTGGATGCGAGACATTGAGCCGAACAGTGTTGACCTTATCATCATCGACAGCACCGATCCGGTCGGTCCGGCTGAAGGCCTGTTTGCCCTGGATTTCTATCGGGATGCCATGCTGGCCCTGCGTGAGGGTGGCATTATTGTCCAACAGAGTGAGTCGCCGCTGCTGCACACTGACAGTATCATCAAGGGAATTCACGAGGATATGCGAAAGGCGGGGTTCGAGCACGTGCAGACGTTGCCATTTCCTCAGCCGGTTTACCCGACGGGCTGGTGGAGTTGCACCATGGCCAGCAAGGAAAATCCGATCAAGTACTTCCGGGAGGAAGACGCCAACAGCCGACCCTTCGTTACCCGCTATTACAATGCCGGCGTGCATCGGGGTGCGTTGGCCATGCCCCAGTTCATGTTGGATGCGCTGGAAGATCAGGTGCTCCCTGGGGAAGGCTGAGGCTTTGTTCAGTTCAAGATCATGCCATAAAAAAGGGCGCCCCGAGGGGCGCCCTTTTTGATCATGCCAGCCGGCGATCATTACTTCTGGCTGACAAACTCCGGATAGGCTTCCATACCACACTCGGACAGATCCACACCTTCGTACTCTTCTTCTTCCGAGACCCTGATGCCCATGACGGCTTTCAGGATGCCCCAGACGATCAGACTGGTGACGAATACCCAGATGAAGATGGTGAGCATGCCGACCAGCTGGCCCATGAAGGTAGCGTCTGAGTTGGACAGGAGGACCGCAAAGATACCCCAGATGCCGACCACACCGTGAACAGAGATGGCACCGACCGGGTCGTCAATGCGTAGCTTGTCCATGGTTACGATGGAGAACACAACCAGGGTGCCACCAATGGCGCCGATGATGGTGGCCAGCAGGGGAGACGGATTCGCCGGTTCTGCAGTGATCGCAACCAGGCCAGCCAGAGCGCCGTTCAGGGCCATGGTCAGGTCCGCTTTGCCGAACATCAGGCGTGCCACGATCAGGGCAGCGATCAAGCCGCCGGCTGCAGCCGCGTTGGTGTTCAGGAAGACGTTGGCCACTTCGTTGGCGACACCGATACCACCCAGTTTCAGGGTTGAACCACCGTTGAAGCCGAACCAGCCCATCCACAGGATGAAGGTACCAAGCGTTGCCAGGGGCAGGTTGGCGCCCGGGAACGCGCGGATTTCACCTTTGGCGCCGTATTTACCCTTACGGGCACCGAGCAGAAGAACGCCTGCCAGGGCTGCTGCTGCGCCGGCCATGTGGACGATACCGGAACCGGCGTAGTCGCTGTAGCTCAGCTCGTACATGCCGAATACCGCGTCGCCGTTCCAGGTCCAGGAACCCTGCATCGGGTAGATGAAGCCACACATAACAACGGCAAAGCCGAGGAAGGCCCAGAGCTTCATACGCTCAGCCACGGCACCGGAAACGATGGACATGGCGGTTGCAACGAAGACAACCTGGAAGAAGAAGTCAGAAGCGCCGCTGTATTCGCCCATGTCGCCGAAGCCGGCTTCAGTGGAGGCTGCAATAACGCCGGCAATCGCTGCGTCGTCCATCTCGGCAACAGTTGTTACACCGCTCAGGAAGATACCGCCGTCGTACATGATGTCGTAGCCGACAATCAGGTACATGGTACAGGCGACCGCAAACAGGGCCACGTTCTTGGTCAGGATTTCGGTGGTGTTCTTGGCACGCACCAGGCCGGCTTCCAGCATGGCAAAGCCAGCGGCCATCCACATGACCAGGGCACCGCAAATCAGGAAGTAAAAGGTATCCAGCGCATACTGGAGTTCAAAGATGTGATTAAGATTGCTTTCCATATGAAGCCCTCCGCACGAGGCTTTTCAGGTTATAAATTTTTTTGCGTTGGCTGATCGAAAAATCAGAGCTGGTTCAGACCGCTTCTTCGCCGGTTTCGCCAGTCCGGATCCGGATGGCTTGAGCCAGTTCAGTCACGAAGATCTTGCCGTCACCGATCTTGCCGGTGTTGGCCGCCTTGGTGATGGACTCGATAACCTGGTCCAGAAGGTTGTCGCCGATAGCAACTTCCACCTTCACCTTGGGCAGGAAATCCACCACGTATTCCGCGCCACGATAGAGTTCTGTGTGGCCTTTTTGCCGCCCGAAGCCTTTGACTTCAGTGACGGTTACGCCTTGTACGCCAATCTCGGATAGTGCCTCACGGACATCATCCAATTTGAAAGGCTTGATGATCGCTGTCACAAGTTTCATTGCTTTCTCCTTGGTAAAGCCGTCTCAACAGTGAGGGCCCGTCGGCCGGTTGTTGAGCTCGGGATGCTGCCACCTCGCACACCAATTGTGCGGATTGCCTACGAGAGCTTTAGCATCGTGTATGCCAACGCAAAAAAATAGTTCAAAAACAATAAGCTACGATATCAGCGTACCAGAATGGCGCAAACTTGTGCACCAAAATAGAGCGGGTAGCCGGCCAGTGAGCCAATTTGGAGCGGGCTCCCTGGCTCTTCGCCACTTATCATAGGGTCGACCACCTACAGTATGGCAGGGGCTGCGGTGTGATACACTCCCGCTAACCGGCAACCGGCCCTGTCTTTTAGTCGAAGCCGGATATTTCAGGAATTTGTGAGGTGACGTGTGAAAGGTCCACAGGATATTTTTTCCCAGCTGCAGGGCCAGTTTGGCCAGTTTGTTCCCGACATGGCTCGCGCTGCACGGGAAGATTTTGAAACCCAGGCCCGGGCCACCGTGATGGCCGTTCTGTCTCGCCTGGAGTTGGTAACCCGGGAGGAGTTTGACGCTCAGCAGGCAGTCCTGCTGAAGACCCGTGAAAAGGTGGACGCGCTCGAGAAGCGGGTGGCCGAACTGGAAAATTCCCTGCAGAAACAATAAATCCCGGACACGTCCGGCAGGATGCCGGGCAAACAGTTCCGGTTATTACCATGGATGGTTGTCATGCTTGCTATTGTTCATTCCCGCGCCGCCATTGGCGTGTCAGCGCCTGCCGTTACCGTTGAAGTTCATCTCTCGGGCGGCTTGCCCGCGCTCTCGATCGTGGGCTTGCCGGAAACCGGTGTAAGGGAGAGCAAGGAGCGCGTCCGAAGCGCGCTTCTTAACGCCGGTTTCGAATTTCCCGCCCGAAGAATTACCATCAATCTCGCCCCCGCTGATCTGCCAAAAGAGGGTGGCCGGTTCGATCTTCCCATCGCCCTGGGCATTCTGGCAGCGTCTGGTCAGATCCCGGTCGACAGCCTTTCCGACTGCGAATTCGTCGGCGAATTGTCCCTTGATGGTGCACTGCGCCCTCTGAAAGGTGTTCTGCCGGCCGTGTTGGCCGCACGAGAGGATGGTCGGGCCTTACTGGTTCCCCACGCCAACTCCGAGGAAGCGGCACTGGCAAGCCAGGGTGACCTTCTGGCCGCCGGCCACCTGCTGACCGTGTGCGAACATCTGAGTGGTCGAGCCCGTCTTGTGCCGGTGCCCAGGTCTCCCCTGGACGAAGCGCCGGGCGGCACCCGTGAGGTGCCCGATCTGTCGGATGTCCGCGGCCAGCAGGTCCCGCGACGCACGCTGGAGGTGGCGGCAGCGGGTGGGCACAATCTTCTGTTCTTCGGTCCCCCGGGAACCGGCAAGAGCATGCTTGCCAGTCGCTTGCCCGGAATCCTGCCTGGGCTGGATGATGCGGCGGCCATGGAAGTGGCGAGCGTGCATTCGGTGGCGGGTCTGCCGGTTCGGGCCGGTGGCTGGCGTCAGCCGCCTTTCAGATCGCCTCATCATACTGCATCGGCGGTTGCTCTGGTGGGCGGCGGAAGCAGCCCGAGGCCGGGGGAAATCTCCCTGGCACATCGGGGCGTACTGTTTCTCGACGAGTTGCCGGAGTTCGAACGACGGGTGCTGGAAGTGCTCCGGGAGCCGATGGAAACCGGGGAGATCTCGATCAGCCGGGCGGCGCGTCAGGTCAATTTTCCCGCGCGCTTTCAGGTTGTTGGCGCGATGAACCCGTGCCCTTGCGGTTACAGCGGTCATCCCGGCATCGAGTGTCAGTGTACGCCGCAACAGGTTGCCCGCTACCGGTCGAAGATCTCCGGGCCTTTGCTCGACAGGTTTGATTTGCACGTTGAGGTGCCGGTACAGGGCGGCGACGTGCTGATGCGCCAGGGTGGGGACGGCGAGGACAGCGCCACAGTCCGGGAGCGTGTTCGGGCTGCCAGAGCCCGACAGTCAGAGCGGGGTTGCCTGAACGCCGCGCTGTCTGGTCGGGAATTACAGGCTGCATGCCGACTGGACGCACAGGGTGAGCAACTGCTTACCGGTGCCATGGAGAAGCTGGGGCTTTCAGCCCGGGCGTTGCATCGCATCCTTCGGGTGGCCCGCACGCTGGCGGATCTGGAAGGCTGCGAGGAACTGCGGCAAAGCCATCTGGTTGAAGCGCTGGGCTACCGGCAGCTGGACCGACAGCAGGGCCGTAACTCGGTGGTCTCCGCCTGAGCCGGGACACTCTGGTAAACTAGTGGCAAATCCCGTTAAACATGACCCGCTGCCTGCGGTTAAGGATTGCAGATGACAGACCAGAAAGAACCGCAAGATCCCAAAGAGGCCGCCGATTCGCCGGTCACCACCCGTCGCGGTGTGCGCAGCTTTGTTTTGCGCCAGGGCCGGATGACGGAAGGCCAGAAAAAGGCGTTCGAGCGGAGCTGGCCCAAGTACGGGCTGACCCGTGAAGACGGAATGATTGATCCCAGGGAAGTGTTCGGCCGCGACAACATGCTGAACCTGGAAATCGGTTTCGGTATGGGCCGGTCCCTGGCCGAGATGGCTGAGGCCGCTCCCGAACAGGATTTTATCGGGGTTGAAGTTCATCAGCCCGGTGTTGGCGCGTTGCTCAAGGAGATTGAGGACCGTGGCCTGGAAAACGTCCGGATTTACAGTATTGATGCCAACGATGTGATTGACCTCTGCCTTCCGGATGCGTGCCTGGATCGCGTGATGGTGTTCTTCCCCGATCCCTGGCACAAGAAAAAGCATCACAAGCGCCGGCTGATCCAGCACGAGTTTGTCCAGCGGGTTCGTCACAAGTTGAGGGTAGGCGGCATTCTGCACCTGGCGACCGACTGGGAGAATTATGCCGAGCATATGCTCGAGGTGATGAGCGAGTCCGAGGGCTTTGCCAACACCCAGGAGACCGGTGGCTATTCGCCGCGCCCTGACGATCGTCCAATCACCAAGTTTGAGAAGCGGGGCGAAACCCTCGGTCACGGTGTCTGGGACCTGTTGTTCTATCGCACCAATTAAGAGGTGTTGATCGGGGGTCAGTGATGCGCGAGCGGGTGGCGCCGTGACGCCCGGATGATGACCAGCCCGGCGATGCCGAGCGTGAGCGCGGTGAACTTGATAAGAGCGCATAGGGTTGCGGACAGGCTCATTTCATCGGTGGGTGGGTTGAAGTTGTTCATGAGCAGAAAGTTCTCTGCGCCATCGCTCAGGCCAGCAGTAACAAACAGCGCACGTATCCACCGTGCAACCATCCGCTCCCTGACTCCAGGCCGGTCGCGGGTGAAATGCCTGGTGAGATGAATCAGGGCCAGCATGTAGGCAGGGATGAACAGGAAGTCCAGCCACAGTGAAACCTTCGCCCAGGCAACCCCTTCGCTTCCCCAGCTGCGAAAAATGGCGTGGGCCTGATCGGCGGTCCCGGCCAGTTGATAGCTCACGATACCCTGGGGTGCTGATGCCGTCTGCAGAGGCTGGTTGACCATAAGCAAAGCGAACAGCAGCACGGCAGCCACCACCAGGCTGGCTTTCAGGCTTTTGGGAAATGCTGCCACTCCGTGTGCAGGGTCCATTACAGAAAACGCTCCAACAGGCTGTTAAGGTATCTCTGGCCCAGGTCGGTTGCCTGGAGTCGATCGCTTACCAGCAGCTTTTCATTCCGCAGTTGTTCAAGTTTTACCCCAACTGTTGTCAGGGGTAAACCCGTTCGGTCAGAAAAAAGGCTTTCATCCACTCCTTCTTTCAGTCTGAGGGCGTTCATCAGGAATTCCAGCGGCAGATCGTCCACGGCGATCGCATCAGAACCGGCCGTTCGGCTGCCGATCCGGTTCAGGTAAGCTTCAGGCTGCCGGGTCTTCCAGTATCGCCTGATATTCCCGTCGGCCAGGCTGATCTTGCCATGGGCCCCAGCCCCAAGTGCCAGATAGTCCCCGAATGTCCAGTAGTTCAGATTGTGACGGGAGGCGCTTCCCTGGAGGCTCCAGGCCGAGACTTCGTAATCCTCGTAGCCTTGTTCATGCAGGTAATCGGAACCCCGGCGATAGATGTCCCAGAGATGATCGTCGTCGGGCAGTTCTGGCGGACGGCTGTAAAACTCGGTATTGGGCTCGAGGGTCAACTGGTACCAGGAGAGATGCGGTGGTTTGTAGTCCAGGGCAGTCTGTATGTCCTCAAGTGCCTGCCCGGGTGTCTGGTCCGGCAGGCCGTGCATCAGGTCGATGTTGAAGTTATCGAAGCCGGCGCGGCGAGCGGCGCGTATGGCCCGGTGGGCGGCATCGGAGTCGTGAATACGCCCCAGGGCTTTAAGATGGTCGGAGTTGAAACTCTGGACCCCGATGGAGAGACGGTTTATTCCCGCTGCCCGAAAAGCGTCGAAGCGGCCGGCTTCGAGTGTGCCGGGATTGGCTTCCAGGGTAATTTCGGCATCTGTCGCGAAAGTAAGACGCGCCCGCAGTTCCCGGAACAGGCGATCGTAGAAGTCGCCGCTCATCAGGGACGGAGTGCCGCCTCCGATGAACACGGTCTCTATTGGTCGATCGGTGGCAAAGGCCAGGTCCTGGTCGAGATCTTCGAGCAGAGCCTGCAGATAGGCGGATTCGGGGATTGTCCCGGTGAAAGCGTGGGAGTTGAAGTCGCAGTAGGGGCACTTCCGCACGCACCAGGGTACGTGAATATAGAGGCTCAACGGCGGCCTAACCGCCGCTGGCTGCTGATCGTCCCCGGGGCTGGTATTACTCAACTGTTTCAGGCCTCGGCCTTCAACTGATCCAGCAGAATCTTCAGGGCGCGTCCGCGGTGGCTGATGCTGCCCTTTTCGGCGCGAGACAGTTCCGCCGCACTGCAGCCGTGCTCTGGTGCCAGGAACACCGGGTCATAACCGAAGCCGCCATCGCCCTGAGGGGATCTGAGGATCGAGCCCGGCCAGCGGCCATGGCAGATGATCGGGGTCGGGTCTTCGGGATGGCGCAGGTATACCAGCACACAGTGAAACTGGGCGCCCCGTTGCCCGTCCGGCACGCCCGCCATGGCGTCGAGCAGCGCGTCCACATTGTCCTGATCGGTTGCATCATCGCCGGCAAAGCGGGCAGAGCGCACGCCCGGACGGCCCTCAAGCGCGTCCACCGCCAGACCACTGTCGTCAGCGAGGGCTGGCAGCCCGGTTTCCCGGGCAGCGTGGCGCGCCTTGAGAATCGCGTTTTCTACAAAGGTAACCGCGGGCTCCTCGGCTTCACCGACGCCCAGATCGCCCTGGGCAACCGGCGTCATCCCTAAAGGCGAGAGCAGTTCGGTCAACTCGGCGATTTTGCCTCTGTTATTGCTGGCGATGACAAGTCGGTTGGTCATATAGGCTTAATCGCTGAACAGTGTGTGAGCAAACCGTACCGCCAGGTCCTGCTGGTGTCCGGTAGGGCGTGCGGTAATGTTGAAAGTCATCAGTTCGCCGGAGGAATACTGATACTCGGCAATAAAGTACACTGAGTCGCCCTCCTGGATGCGGCGGAACGCCAGGAAGCGCACCTGCTGGACATCGTTGGTTACCTTGCCTTCCACCTGGCCGCTCACCGGGGACATTGAGCCATCCTCGTTTTCTTCCATGATTGCGATATTGACGATGCCTATGCCCTTGCTCCGCTGAAGATTATTGGCTTGGGCGACTTCCGGAGCCAGGAAGGTGCTGGGCAGGACACTCCAGAGTACCTTGTAGTCTCCGAAATCCTTGGAGCCGGCCTGTGCCTGCAGGCTGAACAGGCCAATCAGCGTGATTGCCAGCAGCGTACGGAATGTGGAAAAGGTTTTTGCGATCATTGCTAGGTCTCCCGTGTGATTCGGTAAATGGCAATTTCGCCCAACAAGTTCGGCCAGAGACGAGCCAGCCAGCTGTTCTGGTGCTGGCCGTCAACCACCCGGCGGCTTTTGATCCTGATGCCTTTCTGACGGCACAGTGCCTCAAAATCCTTGAAGGTGCACAACCTTATGTTGGGCGTGTTATACCATTTATACGGCAGTGCCTCGGATTCGGGCATACGACCGCTCAAAGTCAGTCCCCAGCGCAATCGCCAATGGGCAAAGTTGGGGAAGGTCACGATGCCTTCGCTGCCAACCCGCAGCATTTCATCCAGTACCCTGTCAGGACGCCGGACCGCCTGAAGCGCCTGGGTCATCAGAACAATATCGAAACTGCCATCTTCAAAGTTCCCCAGCCCCTGGGTGTCCAGGTTCTGTTCGATAACCGCCACTCCACGGCCCATGCAGGCGGTGATGTGGTCCGGGTTTATCTCCAGGCCGAAGCCACTGGCACCCCGTTCCCGCTGGAGGAAATCAAGAAGAGTGCCATCGCCACAGCCCAGGTCCAGAACATGGTGGCCGGGCTGAACCCACTGCTGGATGATTTCGAGATCCGGTCTCATGCGCCGACCTCCCGTGCTACCCGGTCCATATAGGCGTTAAAGATGTCAGTGTAACGCGGGGTCGGAATCAGAAACGCGTCGTGTCCCCAGGGTGCGTCCACCTCGGCGTAGCTGACCTTCCTGCGCGCGCCAATCATGGCATTGACCATTTCTTCCGAGCGGGCCGGCGTGAAGCGCCAGTCGGTGCTGAATGACAACACCAGGTATTCGCAACTGGCCGCTGCCAGTGCTTTCGAGAGGTCGCCGCCAAATTCGTAGGCCGGATCAAAGTAGTCCAGGGCACGGGTCATCAGCAGGTAGGTGTTGGCGTCAAACGATTCGGAAAAGCGCTCGCCCTGATAGCGGAGGTAGCTTTCGACCTGGAACTCCGCGTCATAACCAAACTTATAAGCCTGGTCACGGAGTTCGCGGCCAAATTTCTCGCCCATGGAGGCATCAGACAGGTACGTGATATGGCCAACCATCCGCGCCAGCATAAGACCACGCCTGGGAACCGTATTAAAGTCGTAATAGCGCCCGTCGTGAAACTCCCGATCAGAGGTTATTGCCTGGCGTGCCACTTCATTGAAGGCAATATTCTGGGCGGTCAATCGCGGAGTGGACGCAATCACCACCGCATGCCGAAGGCGATCGGGGTAGTCCAGGCTCCACTGCAGGGCCTGCATGCCGCCGAGGGAACCGCCAACAACGGCGGCCCAGCATTGAATGCCGAGCCGATCTGCCAGCAGCGCCTGACTCTTGACCCAGTCGCCGACGGTGATAACCGGAAACTCCGGGCCAAAGGACTTTCCGGTTTCGGGATTGATGCTGTTGGGGCCGGTGCTGCCGTGGCAGCCGCCCAGATTGTTCAGGCTGACAACGAAAAAACGATCGGTATCGATGGGTTTCCCGGGGCCGATACAGCTGTCCCACCAGCCGGGTTTGCGATCCTCGGCAGAGTGGTAGCCGGCAGCGTGGTGGTGGCCGCTCAAGGCATGGCAGATAAGAACGGCATTGCTGGCGTCGGCATTCAGGGTGCCGTAGGTTTCCACCACCAGGTCATAGTTTTCCAGGGACTGGCCGCAGGCCAGATCGATGGGAGCGTCGAAATGATAGGTCTGCGGGGAGACAATCCCGACAGAATCCGCAGGCAGGGTATCAGGCATCGGCGCGAATGGTTCCTGGTTCGATCCGTAAGTGTCTGGAAAAGCAATGACAAAGCCATCGCCAGCCCAGCAGTTTAAAGCCGGGGCGTGATGGCTGCAACCGCCTGAATGGTCGCGCTTGCTGGGCTTAGTGTCCCGTATGGCTCATGCCTTAATCTACTGCTTGCCTCTGAGAATTCTGAGCTAGGCGCCAGTCTGCAGATGTGGTGGTTCCACATCAAAGGCTGGCAACGCAGATTCAGAGTTCTCAGAGGCAAGCCCTTCGGGAGCATCTGAAAAGCCGAATGGCGTCGTTCTGCTGTCTCGATTTGGAACCACCAAATCTTCACCAGTACGCCTAGCCCTTCGGCTTTTCAGAAGCTCAGTAGGTTAAGGCATGAGCCAGACGGGACACTACACGGCGCCGGAGATGTTCACCACTTTTTGCTGGATCAGGGTGGGGGCCGGTTTGCGGATCTGGCGCTGCATCGCGTCGGCCAGTTCCAGTTGCCTGCGCAGGTCGGCAATGGTGTTGGTCAGGCGCAGGCGCTCGGTGCGGCTGTCCTTGTCGTTGCGGACCATATCGCGAAGGCGCCGGATCTGGTGCTCCAGAAGCTGCTTCTGCTCCATGGAATACTGCATGATCGGTAGCAGGGCTTCCGATGGCCAGCGCTCAACGTCCTGGCGTACACGGGCATGCAGGGTGCGGGCTTCGCCCACCATGACATTGAAAAAACGGCGAACCAGAACCGACTGCTCGGTGAGCAAATTCTTCGGACTGATGCGGAAGCGTCTCGCTTTCTTGCGCAACTCGCGGATGGCAATGACATGGCGCCCGGCCCGCAGCGGGATGGGCTCAAGGTGACGGGCCCGGTTGTCTTCGTTATAGCGACGGTAAATCGCGCCCACCATTTTTTCGGCCAGGTGCCCTTCGCTCAGAAGGTTGGTCAAGTCGCTTTCAAGCAGTTCGAAAAACTGATCCATGGCGCGGTTCATCCCGGCAGTGGTCCAGCTCTTCGACATACTGGTACGTACATGTTCCGCATGGGCTTCGAAGCGGTCTTCGCTCACCAGCTTCTTCAGCAGGTCGCCCTGGGAGTCCATGAGGCGACGGCTGGAGCGCAGGGTTATCAGCTTCTTGTAGTAAAAGTCGTAGTCTTTCTGGGCGCGTTCTGCGAGGCGGCCCAGCGCTGCCTTGTCCATGGTAACGCCCGCGCACGCCTGGAGTTCTTCCTCCAGGGATTCGAGGCGGTACTGCATGGCTGCCTGGCTGTTCTGGAGCATGCCCAGCAGGTCGTTGATCAGACTCTGGGTGATCAGCTGTTCCTTGTGCATGAGGATGCGCTGGATGATCAGCTGCTCAAGCTGATTGATATTGGAACGCTCAAACAGGTCGTTGTCTTTCTTCACCCTTGCGACCAGCCCCTGCTTGGCAGAAACCGGGATAACATCGTGCTGGCGCATGCCCAGGTGGTCGGCCGTGTAACCGCGCACCCGCTCAATCGCCTCGTTGGTGTGGCGCTCGCCCTGGAGGTCATCCCAGAGCACGTCGATCTTGTTCAGCACGGCAAAGCGGCCGGCGCGATGATCGGCGTGCTGGGTGTCGATGTGCTCTTTCCAGATGGTCATGTCGCTGGCGGTCACACCGGTGTCGGCACTCAGCACGAAGATCACCGCATGGGCGCGGGGCAGCATGCTGATGGTCAGTTCCGGCTCGGAGCCAAGGGCATTCAGGCCCGGCGTATCGAGGATCCGCAGGCCGCGCTCGAACAGGGGGTGACGAATGCTGATCTGGGCATTCCGCCAGGCTGGCACCAGAACGTTACCGGGGTTGTTGCGGTCATGCTCCAGCATATCTTCGTCGAAGCCGAGCTTCCGCGCCTCATCCGGCGGTACGCTCTTAACTCGCGCAACTTCGGCCAGCACCTCCCGCATGATTTCCGGGTCGCGCTCATCCAGTTCATGTTTAACCCAGCGTTCCGGCTGCTTGCGCAATTGCTGCAGGGACAGGTCGCCGTTTCGGGTCTCGATGGGGAGCAGGAGCAGGTAGTTTTCATTGGCGCTGCGATCGAAGAACAGCTCGGTGGGGCACATGGTCGTGCGCCCCGCCTGGGACGGCAGCATGCGCTGGCCATACTCGGAGAAGAACAGGGCGTTGATCAGTTCGGTTTTACCGCGGGAGTATTCGCCGACAAACGCAATGGTCAGTTCATCCTCAATGAGCAGCTCCAGCCCGTGGCGTATGCGGGTGCTGACATCGTCGGAGAACAGATTGTTGTCCTGCAGCCACAACCGATACCTGCCGATCTGGCGGATCAGCTCTTTTTTCCAGTTGTGATAAGCCTCTACCTGCTGCGACAGAGTTCCCTGTTGGTTCATCGGATTTTCCTTCTGCGCGACTTCCTGGTATCCCGGTCAGAACGGGGTGCTCACGGGTGACGGATTAATTACCGGTAATACTATCCTGTTATTTATAAGTTTGTGGCTGGGCTGGCGTGGAGGAAATGGCCAAACTTGCCGGAAATTCAATAAAAAAGCTGCAAAATCAGTCACATGACTTTGCAGCTCGGGAATGATGGATTTCGTGGCTAAGTGTTACAAAGTGTATATTTGAGACGGGGTTTACATACCGAGCCCGATAGAGCCGAGACCTGCCGCCATTTTCATGTGTTCAATCACCACTGAGATCACGTTCAGAATCAGGAAAACGATGATGGGTGACAGGTCCAGGCCGCCCATGGAGGGCATGATGTTGCGCACCGGGCGCATGACCGGCTCGGTGATCTGGGCGACCAGCTGGATGGCCGGATGGCCGCTGCCCGGCGCGATCCAACTGACAACCACCACTGCAATCACCGACCAGAAATAGATCTTCACGATCAGGTCCAGTACGTTCAGTACCGCCCACACCACCAGCGTAATCGGATTTATGGCCGGAATGCCGCCGTTCAGCGCCACCAGAATCAGGAAGAAGGTGATGGCCTGAATGATGACTGCAAGAACCAGCGAAGCTCCATCGAAACCGCCCAGGCCAGGAATAACACGCTGTAGCGGGCGTAGTGGTGGATTGGTGGCCTTGACCACGAATTGAGTGATGGGATTGTAGAAGTCGGCCCTGGCCAGTTGAAGCAGGAACCGAAGCAGCACAATGGTCAGGTAAAAGGTGGATGCGATGAGCAGGATGGTAATCAGAATATCTGCCAGCATGAAGCCGTGTCTCCGTTATCGGTTACTGTTTGCCTGCCAGTTCTTTGGCCATTTCTTCCGAACGCTTGAAGGCGGCCTTGTACGCTTTGGCTACCAGATCGCGCATACCACCTTCCTCGAACGTGTTGATGGCCTGTTCGGTGGTTCCACCAGGAGACATCACATTACGCTTGAGCTGGCCGGGATCGTGCTCGCTTCGACCGGCCATTTCCGCGGCTCCGGCCATGGTCTGGATAGCCAGTTCCCTCGCGGTTCCGGCGGCGATGCCGGCTTCGGTGGCCGCTTCCTCAAGCGCCTCAAGCATCAGGAAGAAATAGGCGGGGCCGCTGCCGGAGAGAGCGGTAACCGCGTGCAGCAGGTTTTCGTCCTCAACCCACAGTGCTGACCCGATGCTTTCGAACACCGATTCCACCATCTTCTTCTGCTTGTCTTTCACTTCTTTGTTGGCGAACAGGCCTGCAGCCCCTTTGCCCACCAGGGACGGTGTATTGGGCATTACCCGGACCATCGGCAGGCCGCCACCAAGCCAACCGTCGAGGGTATCCGCTGTCAGGCCGGCGGCGATGGATACCATCAGCGGGCGAGTGTTCTGGACCACTGGTGCAATGTCGCGACAGACATCGGCCATGACCTGGGGTTTCACCGCCAGAACTACCATGTCAGCCTGCTGGGCGCAGTACCGGTTGTCTGTGGTGACGCTAACGCCAAAGCGCTTGCGGATTGTCTGCAGGTGCGCGTCATCCGGCGCGCTGACCCAAATATTGCCGGCCTTATAGCCGTTATCCAGCATACCGCCAATGATGGCGCTGGCCATGTTGCCGGCGCCAATAAAAGAAATGGTTGGTGATGTGCTCAAGGTTAACTCCCCGGTTGATCGGTTAAACGTCCGGCCCTGATCATAGCAGGAACCGGCCGGTTCAGCTCTTTACTGGGCGTTTGCCGAATAGGGCGGTGCCGACCCGTACCCAAGTGGCGCCTTCCGCAATCGCGACTTCCAGATCGCCGGACATGCCTATCGACAGTGTGTCGAGTGGGCCGGCGTCGGGATGGTCTGACCGCAGCTGTTTCAGAGTATTGGCAAGTTTCCGGAAACTGGCTCTCAATCCTGCTTCGGGCTGATCCGGATCCGGAATGGCCATGAGGCCTCGCAAGCTAAGGTTCGGCAAATCGCCTATTTCGGCCACCAGATCCGGCAGTTCATCCAGAGTGCAGCCGGATTTGCTCTCTTCCTCATTAATATTGACCTGAAGACAGATATTCAATGGCGGCAGCGCAGGATCGCGCTGTTCGCTCAGGCGACGGGCAATCTTGAGGCGGTCGACGCTGTGCACCCATGAAAAGGCGGAGGCCATCTGTCGCGTCTTGTTGGACTGGATCGGCCCGATGAAATGCCAGTCGACGCCCTCGAGATCTGCAAGCGCCTCCATCTTCTCGAGGGCCTCCTGCAGGTAGTTCTCACCGAAGGCCCGCTGCCCGGCAGCGAAGGCTTCCCGCAGGTCTTCCGGTGGTCGGGTTTTGCTGACGGCGAGCAAATGCACAGACCCGGGCGCACGGCCTGCCTGCAATGTTGCTTTTTGTATGCGTCGGGTTACGCTCCCGATGTTGTCTGCTATGCTGCTCATAGTGTGAGAATGCCACGCTCGGTCTGTCACTTGTACGGTGACACGTTACCCGCAGGTCACTGAAATGCCAAGTGAACCGCGCCGGGGCCCCGCCGGGCGGAAGCTACCGGGATAAAAGAAAAAGCCTTCCGAGGATTCCTATGGATATTACTGAACTGCTTGCCTTTTCGGCGAAACAGGGTGCGTCTGACTTGCACCTCTCTGCCGGTTTGCCCCCGATGATTCGTGTTGATGGTGATGTACGCCGCATCAACCTGCCGCCCATGGAGCACAAAGAAGTCCACGGGCTCATCTACGACATCATGAATGACAAGCAGCGTAAGGACTACGAGGAATTCCTGGAAACCGACTTCTCCTTCGAAGTTCCGGGTGTCGCCCGTTTCCGTGTTAACGCTTTTAACCAGAACCGTGGCGCAGGCGCCGTGTTCCGGACCATCCCTTCCAAAGTACTGACCATGGAAGATCTGGGTATGGGGCAGGTGTTCAAGGACGTGTCTTCAGTGCCTCGTGGTCTGGTACTGGTGACCGGCCCGACGGGCTCGGGTAAGTCCACCACGCTGGCGGCGATGATCGATTACATCAACGACACCCGCTACGAACACGTTCTTACGATTGAAGACCCCATCGAATTCGTACATGACTCAAAGAAATGCCTGGTGAACCAGCGGGAAGTGCACCGGGATACTCTGGGCTTCAACGAAGCACTGCGCTCGGCCCTGCGGGAAGACCCCGACATCATCCTGGTTGGTGAGCTCCGGGATCTGGAAACCATCCGTCTGGCGCTGACAGCGGCTGAGACCGGCCACCTTGTATTCGGCACCCTGCACACCACCTCCGCGGCCAAAACCATTGACCGTGTGGTCGACGTTTTCCCGGCAGAGGAAAAGTCCATGGTGCGGTCGATGCTGTCTGAATCCCTGCAGGCGGTTATTTCCCAGACCCTGATGAAGAAAATGGGTGGCGGCCGTATTGCCGCGCACGAGATCATGATCGGTACGTCTGCGATCCGGAATCTGATTCGGGAAGACAAGATCGCGCAGATGTATTCGTCGATCCAGACTGGCGGTTCCCTCGGCATGCAGACATTGGATCAGTGCCTTGAGCGGCTGCTGCAAAAAGGGCTTATCTCCCGCGAAGCGGCGCGGGCCAAGGCCAAGATGCCGGATAACTTCTGACACGGTGCGTTCGGCGCCGAACAATGAAAATTAGGTAGAAAAATGGAATTCGAAAAACTGCTTCGTTTGATGGTGGAAAAAGGTGGTTCGGACCTGTTTATTACAGCGGGTGTGCCGCCAAGCATGAAGGTGAACGGGAAGGTTCTGCCGGTCACCAAGAACGCGTTGACGCCGGAGCAGACCAGGGAGTTCGTTTACGGCGCCATGAACGACAAGCAGCGCGCTGAATTCGAGGAAACCCATGAGTGTAACTTTGCAATCAGTGCCCGTGGCATTGGCCGTTTCCGGGTTTCTGCCTTTTTCCAGCGCAACCTGTGCGGCATGGTGCTGCGTCGGATCGAGGTAAAGATTCCGCAAATCGACGATCTGTCGTTGCCGGAGGTAATCAAGGAACTGGCCATGACCAAGCGTGGCCTGATCATGTTCGTGGGCGCTACCGGTACCGGTAAGTCGACGTCCCTGGCGGCCATGCTCGGGCATCGCAACCGCAACAGCCGTGGCCACATCATTTCCATCGAAGACCCGATCGAATTCGTGCACCAGCATCAGGGTTGTATCGTCACCCAGCGCGAGGTGGGCATTGATACCGAGAGCTTCGAAGTAGCCCTCAAGAACACCCTGCGCCAGGCACCAGACGTTATTCTGATTGGTGAGGTTCGTACCCGGCAGACCATGGAATATTCCGTGCAATTCGCCGAGACCGGTCACCTGTGTCTGGCCACCCTGCACGCCAACAACGCCAACCAGGCGCTGGACCGGATCATCCAGTTCTTCCCGCCGGAACAGCACAACCAGATCTGGATGGACCTGTCCCTGAACCTCAAGGCGATCGTCGCCCAGCAGCTGGTGCCAACGCCAGACGGCAAGGGCCGCAAGGCGGTTATTGAGGTGCTGATCAATACCCCTCTGGTGTCAGACCTGATTCGTAAAGGTGAGGTGCATCGTTTGAAGGAACTGATGGCCAAATCCAACGAATCCGGCATGCAGACCTTTGACCAGGCGCTTTATCACCTGTACGCGGAGGGTTCGATTACCTACGAGGATGCCCTGGCTCATGCTGATTCTGCCAACGATCTGCGCCTGATGATCAAGCTGGGTGCTGACGCCCAGGGAGCCGACAAGCTCTCGTCTTCCGTCGACAAGCTTTCCATTCAGGATGACTGAGTACCGGCTCAGAATAAGACGTTGGTCGTAGAAAGTTAGGGCCCCGAACCGTTAGGGATGGCATTTGAGGCCAGTAAGGGGTGGTGCGTATACTCCGCGCGATTCGATAAGGAGATACCATGCACCACCGTTCCTCAACGCTTGCACGAGCTATACGTCTTACCACCCTCGCGGCGCTCGCCGCACCTGCCTCTACCCTGGCAGGCGGCTTCTCCCTCAATGAGCAGAGCGCCAGTGCGATGGGCACCGCTAACGCCGGTGCCGCCGCCAACCCCGAAAATGCGACCACGGTTCTTTTTAACCCCGCCGGTATGAGCCAGTTGTCGGGCACAAATATTTCGTTTGGTGCTGCGGTTCTGGATATTGACGCTGAGGCCAAGGAAAGTAGTATCCGGACCTCCAGAAACAATCCCTCGGTGCCTGTAAGCCCGGCCAGTAGCGGAGGGGATATTGCAGACCCTGCGGTGCTGCCGAATTTTTATCTAAGTCACGAAGTCAACGAGTCGATAGATGTCGGTTTTGGCATCCATGCGCCCTATGGTTTGGCGGCGGATTACGATAACGACTTTGCAGGGCGTTTTTTCGCTGACAAAACAGAGCTCACGGCGATTGCATTCACGCCCTCAATTTCTCTCAACAATGGCCAGGGCCTTTCAATGGGTGTTGGTTTGAATGTCCTATACGCGGAAGGACGCTTGAGCCGCTACCAGGACATCAGTGCTCAAGCAGGGACAGCGGCGCTTGCACTTGAGGAGCCTTATGCGGATGCAGAGGGTGACGATGTTGGCATGACGTTCCGTGTTGGCTTTCTTTATGAGCTGACCAGCGCTACTCAGATTGGCCTCACGCTTCAGACGGGTACGGAACTCGAGCTGGAGGGTGACCTGGAAATCTCTGGCATAACCAATCCGTCCAACCCGATGGGGCCGACGCTGTCCGCCTCAGAGAGTATCAAGGTGCCTCTGGCGATTCCTGAGAGCGCGACCCTGGGGCTTCTTCACAGCCTTACCGATAACGTGACTCTTCTGGCTGGAGCAACTTACGCTCGTTGGAGCCGATTCGAGGAGCTTGATATCGTCAGCACCGAAGCTGGTGGTGCCATTAGTGGTGCGCCGCAAGAGGGCGCCGTGATTTCTCATGTTACCGAACAATGGAAAAACAGCTGGCAGATCAACGCTGGTGCTATCTGGCAGGCTTCGCCTGAATGGGCGTTTAAAGCCGGATATGCCTGGGATGAGTCGCCCGTGAATCAGTATGTTACCGCCCGAATTCCCTCCAGTGATCGTCACTGGCTGACTCTCGGTGCCCAATGGGCTGACGCCCAAAGTGGCTGGACGGTTGACGTAGCGGTTGGAACGCTCTTGTTCACGGACGATCCACGAGTCAACGATCGGAATTACCAGCATGAAAACCCGAACGAGATCGCGCAACTGGCGCCAGGTGTTGAGGATCCAAGCCTTTACGCTGCCGAGTACGATCTGAGCGCCTGGAGCGCTGCGTTCGAGGTAAGCAAGTCCTTCTAAAATCTGGAGAATCTGGCCGGCTGCAGGCCGGTCAGCCAACCACCTGGCCACGATAGATGACTTTTTTCTTCCGTGGCGGGTCGATCTGTCCCTCCTCGTCCTGTTCCGTTGATGCGGGCGGAGCATCGGCAATGACCTGGCCTCTGTAGTTACGCTTGAGGCCGTCATCTTCTTCCTCGGGCTCAATATTGAGCTGTGGAACCCGTTCTTTAAGGGTCTCCCAGACACGGGTCAACTGAGTGGAGCGGGTTTTCCGCGCGTAATCGGCCAGTTGTTGTTCCAGATGCTCTTCCGTGAGGTGCAGTTTGACGCCGAATTCCGTGTGAATCAGGCGGCGGCACTGGTGAACCAGTTTCAGCACGCTGGGGTCCAGCAGCCAGCTACGTTCAGATGCCAGAGAAGTCATGGTATGAGCCTCGGAGATGAAATGTCACAACCTGGCGCAGCCCGGAGTGTCTGATGGGGCGTCGCCGACTCTGGAATCGTAGCGAATATCGTGCCGTAAAGGCGATAGAATTGGCCGGCCTTGGCGCCTCCGCGGCCTGGCGGCAAGCCGCGAAAGCTGAGGGCAGGTTCAGTGTTTGAAAGTATGAGCGTTTTCGGTGCGTGCAAGGGCGCCCATGCCCTGTTTTGGGGAGCGTCAGTGTGCTTCGTCCCAGTTGTCGCCGACGCCGGCTTCCACCAGCAGGGGAACGTCCAGCTCGGCCGCTGCCGACATGCGCTTCTCAAGTCCTGATCGGATCTTGTCGAGTGCCGATTCTTTGACCTCAAGAATCAGTTCATCATGAACCTGCATGGTCATGCGAGCTTCATCGGCGTGCTCCGTGAGCAGCCAGTTCTCCACATCCACCATGGCCCGCTTGATGATATCCGCCGCAGTACCCTGCATGGGGGCATTGATTGCGGTGCGCTCGGCTGCCTGCTGCAGCTGCTTGTTGCGGGCGTTGATCTCGGGTAGATAAAGCCGACGGCCGAACAGGGTTTCGACAAAACCATCGTCGTGGGCCTGTTTGCGGATGTTGTCCATGTATTTGAGAACGCCGGGGTAGCGTTCGAAATAACGGTCGATGTATTCCTGGGCGAGTTTGCGCTCAACGTCCAGTTGCCGGGACAGGCCAAAGGCTGACATCCCGTAGATCAGGCCGAAGTTGATGGCCTTGGCACTTCGGCGCTGGTTCGAGGACACGTTGTCCAGGCTGACGCCAAATACTTCCGATGCCGTTGCCTTGTGAATATCTTCGCCCTTCTCAAAGGCCTTTAGCAGGCCTTTGTCACCGGAGAGGTGGGCCATGATCCGCAGCTCGATCTGGGAGTAGTCGGCAGCAACGAGCTTGTATCCCTCGGGTGCGATAAAGGCCTGCCGTATACGGCGCCCCTGCTCGCTGCGAATAGGGATATTCTGAAGGTTGGGTTCCGACGAGGACAGTCGACCGGTAGCAGTGACAGCCTGATGGTAGGACGTGTGTACCCGGCCGGTACGATGGTGAATCAGCTCCGGCAGCGTGTCGGTGTAGGTCGACTTCAGCTTGCTCAGGCTTCGGTGCTCAAGAATCAGTCGCGGCAGTTCGTGTTCGTGGGCCAGTTCCTGTAGCACCGGCTCCGCTGTTGACGGCGCGCCCTTTGGGGTTTTCTTGATGATCGGCAGCCCCATCTTGTCGTAGAAGATCGCCTGCAGTTGCTTGGTGGAGCCCAGGTTGAAGGTTTCCCCGGCCACTTCATGGGCCTCTTTTTCCAGCTCCGCCATGCGCTCCGCCAGTTCCTGGCTGTGCTGGCGCAGAGTACTCGCGCTGATGAGGGTGCCACGCTGCTCCATTCGCGACAGTACAGGCACCAGGGGTAAATCGATATCTTCGTACACAGCGGCCAGTTTTCCGGTCTCTTTCAGCTTCGGTCGCAGGGTCTGGTGAAGGCGCAGGGTAATGTCCGCATCTTCGGCGGCGTAGGGCGCCGCTTTTTCGAGGTCAATCTGGTTGAAAGTGAGCTGTTTCGCGCCTTTCCCGGCAATGGACTCGAAGCTGATGGTCTTCTCGCCGAGGTAGTACATGGCGAGGCTGTCCATATCGTGCCGCGTGGCCACAGAGTTCAGAACGTAGGATTCCAGCATGGTGTCTTCGGCAATGCCCTCCAGGGTAATGCCGTGGTTGGCCAGTACGTTTTTGTCGTACTTCAGATTCTGGCCGACCTTTGCCAGGTCGGGGTTCTCCAGCAGTGGTTTAAGCTGGTCCAGCACCTGATCACGATCCAGCTGCTCGGGCGCGCCCATATAGTCGTGCCCCAGCGGGACATAGGCGGCTTCGCCCGGCTTTACGGCAAAGGAGACACCGACGATTTCGGCGTCCATGTAGCGAAGGCTGGTGGTCTCTGTGTCGAAGGCAAACAGCTCCGCCGCTCTCAGGCGCTCCAGCCACTGATCCAGTTCTTTCTGGTCGGTAATGATGCTGTAGACTTTGTTGCCGGTTTCCGGTTTGGGGTTCTCATCGCCGGCTCTGGCATTGCTGGAAGAGAAACTTTCGTCCTCTTCGAGTTCGGCGATCCAGCTTCGGAATTCATATTCCCTGAATAGCTCAAGCAATTGCTGGTCGTCCTGCTCCCGGAGTTTCAGGTCTTCCAGGCCGAAATCCAGTTCCACGTCAGTGCGGATGGTTGCCAGTTCACGGCTCAGGGGCAGGGTCTCCGTTGCGTCCCGCAGGTATTCACCGATCTTGCCTTTGATTTCGTCGGCGTGTTCGATGACGTTGTCCAGGTTGTTGTAGCTCTGAAGCCATTTGACCGCGGTTTTCGGTCCGCACTTGTTGACGCCGGGGATGTTGTCCACCTTATCGCCCACCAGGGCCAGGTAATCGACAATCTGCTCCGGAGTAACGCCGAATTTCTCTACCACGCCGTCCCGGTCCATCCGGGTCTCGGTCATGGTGTTAATCAGCGTAACGTGATCGCTGACCAGTTGCGCCATGTCCTTGTCGCCGGTGGATACCACCACATCGATGCCTTTGCTGGTTGCTTCGTTGGCGAGGGTGCCGATCACGTCGTCGGCCTCAACGCCTGTCACCGTTAGCAGCGGCAGCCCCATGGCCTTTACGATCTCGTGAATAGGCTCGATCTGGCAGGCGAGATCCTCCGGCATGGGAGGTCGGTTGGCCTTGTACTCTTCATAAAGATCATGCCGGAAGGTTTTGCCCTTGGCGTCGAACACCACCACCATCTTGGACCCGGGAAAATCCTGTTCCAGGCGGCGGAGCATGCTGATCACGCCCTTGATGGCTCCGGTCGGATGATCCTTGCTTGTGGTGAGTGGTGGAAGTGCATGATAAGCACGGAAAAGATAGGACGATCCGTCCACAAGAACCACAGGTGGTGTGTTTTTGCTGGTCATGTCAAAACAGGTCCGGAATCTGATTGAAGCGTGGGTTGGCTTATGCAACTCTGTACTGAAATCGATGGACGAAAGGGTATCACGAAAATGAAACGAATCGCCTGCCCGGCTTTGTTGCTCGCTTGTCTGCCTTTGGCCGCTCTGGCCCAGGAAGAAGGCGCTCTGGATGAGACGCCGGTGACAACTCCCGACGAGCCAGTGGTGATCTCGGATTACCAGCCTGCAAGCCAGGGCCCCGAGATTGTTATTCGCCCGGGTGAGCAGGAAGTGTTCTATGAATACCGGGTCAACGGACAGCTGATGGAAATCAAGGTTGTACCGGAAGTCGGACCGGAGTATTACCTGGTGCCAGCGGATGGCGGCGGTTGGATCCGGGAAACCGAGTCCGACATGTTGGTGCCTAGCTGGGTGATTTTCCGCTGGTAAGTGCCAATCAGATCAGATCGACGGCGACCGGCGTCGAGCGCCTGCTTTCCAAGCCTTCAATATCTACCGTGGTTATGGCGAACTCGTAAGCGCCTTGAGCCATCTGTTCCAGCGAAAGCCTGGTTGTAGATGGGTTGTCAATGCGGATTACCTTAAAGTCCTCCTGGTGCCTGAGGCGATAGTAAACCCTGAATTCCGCAATCTCTCCAGGTTTCAGTGAGGAGCCATCTTCACGTGTCAGCGGAGCTGTCCACCTTAGCTCTCTTGCCTCGGTTGCAGAATATCCGGATTCGCGGGAATCTTCCTGGCAGGCAGCAAGGAGGAAAGAGGCGGCAATCACTGGTAAAAGGAATGAGGAGAAATGCGGTTGTCGGGTTTTGCTGGTGGTCATGGTTACTCGCATACGGGCCTGATCGAGGCCTTTGTTGATTAAGCGTATGGAGCCTGAATAAAACGGGGAGACGGGCTTCTGTGACAGCTCGGCATTATGCCAGCCGGGTTTTCAGGATCAAGTGAATAATCCGTAAAAGCCCTTATTCGTTCACTTCCTGCTTTTAGTATGAACATTCTAATTTTAGAGCGTAACTTGGTTTGTGAGATTGAAGTAAGGCCCTCGTTGCACTGGTTTCGACAGGGCCTTGGAACTTTCAGGAAACCAAGGGGATTTATCATGGGTAAACTCAAGTCTTATCAGGAACAGCTCCAGGAAATCGTGGACAAGGGTATCAACGCCGCTGAAGAGCAGCAGAAGAAGCTGGCTTCCAAGCCGTTCGATTACGCCGAGAAGCTCGAGTCTGAAGCGCGCGAATACAGCGTAAAGACCCTGCGCAAGCGTTACAACGGCTACAGTGACAGCCTGTTCGATCAGCTGCGCAACCTGAACAGCCGTTTTGGTAGCTTTGCTGGTGACCTGGTTGCCAAGCTGGAAAAAGAAGCAGCCGAAGGTGCTGACGCAGTCGCAG
The DNA here is from genome assembly GCF_900188315.1 of Marinobacter sp. es.042. Classification (NCBI taxonomy): domain Bacteria; kingdom Pseudomonadati; phylum Pseudomonadota; class Gammaproteobacteria; order Pseudomonadales; family Marinobacteraceae; genus Marinobacter; species Marinobacter sp. es.042. The sequence goes on along the minus strand of NZ_LT897781.1, from coordinate 2,635,165 downwards.
AAGTCGCAGAAGACGTGTCTGACGCAGCGCAGGATGTGAAGAAATCTGTTGAGCCGAAGAAGCCGGCTGCACGCAAGACTACTGCGCGCAAGACCACTTCTACTGCCAAGAAGACGACTGCTTCCGCCTGAATTGCGGATAGCGTCTCACCGATTGGTGAGTGAAACGAAAAGGCCGCTGGGTAACACCAGCGGCCTTTTTTTGCCTTAGGATTTCAGAGAAGAATTAATTTTCGGCCTCGGTGTGATCGAGTGGCAGGGTCCGTGCCTCGCCGGTAACCTCTTCCAGGCGCTCAATGTCGGCCTCGAAGGCCTTGCGCAGTTCTTCGATTTCCTGGGTCTGTGAGGTGATTTCCCGCTCAATGTCCCGTATCTGGGATTCCAGTCGCCGGATTTTTTCCAGCGTGCCCTCTGGAATCTCGCGGCCGGCCCGTTCCATGTTGGCGGCACGGCTCTGTTCGTTATCCAACTGGCTGGATATCACCGAGATGTTGCCTCGCTTGAGCTGTATCAGGCCCTCAAGCTCTCGGATTTTCCGGTGCATGGCTCTCACGGCCTGATCAGGATGGCTGAAGCGTTTCAGCAGCGCCCGGTCTTGCTCGCGCTGTTCTGCGAGTTCCTTCTGGCGCTGTTTTTCCGCTTCCCGGGCCGCAATTTCTTCTTCGGTGGGTGCCGGCGGAATGGTGTCAATCACGCGGCCGTTGTCGTTCAGGATGTCATAGCCACGTTTGGTGGCCTCCTGAGGAATAGTGCTGCTGATTACGATCTGACCGTTCTCATCCGTGTAACGGTACATATTGGCGGCGGCCTGGGCAGAAAACCCCAGGGCAAGCGCCAGCGCCGTTGTTTTAACAGAAAGTGCGGTCAGACGATTGGCCATCAATCAGACTCCGTAACGATCCCGATAACTGGCTACCTTTTCGGCATGCCCGGCAAACTCCGGGTTGGCTTTAAGATAGTCCAAAACCTGCTCGAGACGAATAATGCTCACCACCGGAATACCGAATTCCTTTTCCACTTCCTGGATGGCAGACAGTTCGCCATTGCCTTTTTCCTGGCGATCCAGAGCAATCAGCACGCCTGCGGGTTCAGCCCCGGCGGCCCGGATGATATCGATGGATTCCCGGATCGCGGTACCGGCGGTGATCACATCATCGACAATCAGTACTTTGCCCTGCAACGGTGCGCCAACAATGTTGCCGCCCTCACCATGATCTTTCTTTTCCTTGCGATTAAACGCAAAGGGTTTGCTGTTACCGTCTGTAGCCAGCGCCATTGCTGTGACGGTGGCCAACGGAATGCCCTTATAGGCAGGGCCGAAAATAATGTCATAATCCAGCCCGCTGCGCGCGATCGCGGCGGCATAGGCCTTGCTTAACTGAAGCAGGTCGTCCCCGGTATTGAAAAGTCCAGCATTGAAAAAGTAGGGGCTGGTTCGGCCCGACTTGAGCGTGAACTCACCAAAGCGAAGTACATTCCGGCGGATGGCAAATTCGATAAATTTTTGCTGATAGTCGTGCATGACAAGGCTTCTGGCGGGTGTTGATCTTTAATTAGCTCGTAAAAACGGTATCATACACACAAACCGAATCAGGGAACACGTATGCGGGTAGTATCAATCAGCGTCAATGGCCTCGCCCAGGCTGTTGAAAAAGGTTTTTTCGACTGGCTGGCGGAGCAGGACGCTGACGTTGTCTGCGTTCAGGACCATCGCATGCGGGCCTACGAGATTGAGGACTATAACCTGATTCCGGAAGGTTACGAGGCCTACTTTATTGATGGCGAAAAGAATGAAGATGGCGGTGTCGGTATATACACCCGTCATTTCCCGAAGGCCATCATGTATGGATTTGCCAACGAACAGGCCGATCGGGAAGGCCGGTTCATTCAAGCCGATTTTGACAAGGTCTCGGTTGCCTGCGTCCTGGCGCCCTGTGCGCTGGGTCGCGAGGACGAGCTGATTGGCGAGGACGACCTGACGGTTCTCGACCACAAGGACGAATTCATGGAGTCCTTCGGTCTGCACATGCAAAAGACCCTTCGTAAGCGCCGTCAGTTCATCTTCTGCGCGAACTTGCAGACTGCCCATCACGTAACCGACGCCAGCCCGCTGTACCACAAGCTGGATTTCTCCGGTTTCCTGCCCCACGAGCGTGCCTGGCTGGATCGTCTGTTCGATGAGATGGGCTGCGTTGACGGCTTCCGCGAAATTAACAAGCAGAGCAACCAGTTCACCTGGTGGCCCGAGCAGGCCGAAGGCTCCCGCAAGAACGCCGGTATCCGGGTGGATTACCAGCTGCTGACACCGGGAATCCGCAAGACCATCGAAGATGGCTGGATCGACGACTCAACCCGCTTCTCTGATCACGCCCCGGTGATCATGGATTACGACATCGAAATCGGCTTCTAAGCCCTGAGGAAGGCGCCTTCGTGGCAACGCTTTCCCAGACACGCGACAAGCACATCCGTGTGCGCTTGAATCGGGCCATCCCTGGCCCTCAACAGTCTGGGAAAGCGTTGCCGCGCAGGCGCCCCGGGTTTGTGAGGTTTTTCGAACAGTAGCGTGTCCCGGAAAGGTTTCCCCCTCCGGACACGCGGGCGACAAACTTAATCAGCCAGCGCTGCCTTCTGAATCTCGAACAACTGCTCGATACCCTGTTTGGCCAGAGTCAGCATGCTGTCCAGTTCTTCCTGAACAAAAGGCGCACCTTCCGCCGTTCCCTGTATCTCAATGAAACCGCCCTGGTCCGTCATGATCACATTCATGTCGGTTTCGGCTTCGGAGTCTTCCGGGTAGTCCAGATCCACCACCGGGGTGCCTTTGTAAACACCGACTGAAAGCGCGGCGACCATCTGCTTGAGGGGGGATTTCTTCAGGCGCTTTTCAGCGACCAGGTGGTTCAGGGCATCAACCAATGCTACGCAGCCGCCGGTGATGGCCGCGGTGCGGGTGCCGCCGTCGGCCTGGATGACGTCGCAATCAATGGTGATGGAGTGTTCGCCGAGGGCGGTCAGATCTACCGCTGCACGCAGGGAGCGACCAATCAGGCGCTGGATTTCGACGGTCCGGCCACCCTGTTTGCCGCGGGCGGCTTCACGGCCCATTCGGCTGCCGGTAGAGCGGGGCAGCATGCCGTATTCGGCGGTGATCCAGCCCTTGCCTTCACCCCTCAGAAACGGGGGGACCTTGTTTTCGACGGAGGCAGTGCAGATGACTTTTGTGTCCCCGAATTCCACCAGCACGGAGCCTTCGGCGTGACGGGTGTAGTTGCGGGTGATTCGAACATCTCTGGGTTGCTCGGGCGTTCTGCCGCTTGGACGCATAGTGTTTCCTGAAGTCAGTTTTGAATGTCCGGGAGCAAGCCCCGGGCGAACGTTTGTCGAAAAGGGCGGTCAGTATATCACGTTGGGGTTGGCCTTTTGTCCGGTTCGCCGTTGCTGTTAAGAGCCTGTTAAACTTCATCGATACACCTCTATGGAAGCGGAGCTGACATGATTCGAAGTATGACTGCATTTACCCGCAAGGACGTCCAGGGAGACTGGGGAACGTTGACCTGTGAAATTCGGACTGTGAATCACCGGTATCTCGAACCCTCCTTCCGTCTGCCGGAAGCGTTCCGTGAGCTGGAGAACAGGTTCCGGGAGGAGCTGAGAAAGCAGCTGAAACGGGGCAAGGTGGATGTCTCCATGCGCTTGCAGTCGGCAGAGAAAGGCTCGCAAAGTTTCGAGATCAGCGAAGACATGGCCCAGGCGGTGAATGAGGCGGCCAACCATATCAACCGGATTCTGGATAATCCGGCCCACATCAATGCCCTGGACATACTCAGGTGGCCGGGCGTGCTGTCAGTGCCGGAACAGGATTATAGCCCTGCAAAAGAGGCTGCCGTCGGACTGTTCAAGCAAACCGTGGCCGAACTTGCATTGGTGCGCGAACGGGAAGGGGAGCGCCTGCGGCCACTGTTCGAAGATCGCTTGAAAACCATGGGTGACCTCGTTGCCGACGTCCGTAGGCGTATGCCGGAATTGCTCGAGGCGCAGGAGAAAGCGCTGCGAGAGCGGTTCGAAAAAGCCAAAGTGGAACTGGATGCCGAGCGGGTTGCCCAGGAGATGGTGATGCTGGCCCAGAAAAGCGATGTGGCCGAGGAGCTGGACCGGCTGGATGCCCATATCGATGAGGTGTCCGATACTCTGAAAAGCGAAGATGCCATCGGTCGGCGGCTGGATTTTCTCATGCAGGAGCTGAATCGAGAGGCCAACACCCTGAGCAGCAAGAGCATTGATGCCGGCGTTACCCGTACTGCAGTGGATCTCAAGGTTCTGATCGAGCAGATGCGAGAGCAGGTTCAGAATCTGGAATAAGTCGGATCTCTACGCCGGTGGTCAATTCAGTGTGAGGTCGCTCAGTTCCGCCGGCAGTTCGAACATCATCTTGCGCTTGTTCAAAGGGCAGTCGAATTCCAGGTAAAAGGCAAGGAGCTGCAGGGGTGCGCCGGCCGGTCGCCCGTAAAGGCGATCACCGATGATCGGATGGCCGAGGCCCGCCAGATGCCGGCGAATCTGGTGTTTCCGTCCGGTTTCGATACTGACTTCCACCAGCGAAGTTTCCCCGGTTTCGTCCAGCTCGAGCGTTGATACACGACTGATGGCCGCCTTGCCCTCGACGGGCGCATCAACGAGCTGCTCCCGAGCGTTCAAAAGGCCGGCCACTCGCGCCTTGTAGTGTTTGGTCATGGTCCTCCCCGAAAAACACTGGGAAAGGGCGCCGGCCGCTTTCGAATCATGGGCGATCAGCATCAGTCCGGCAGCGTCGGCGTCGAGCCTGTGGATCAGATAGCATGGTTGCTCAAGCTGGATTTCGGCCAGGCGAAGCAAGCTGCAATGGTCGCCCCACTGGGAGCCCTGGGCCAGAAGTCCATGAGGTTTGAACCAGACGGTGTAGCGCCCCGCATTCTCCAGGAGAATCGGCTTTCCCGGTTTCCTCTCAAGCACCTTCTCATCGTAGTAAAGCTGTAATCGGATACCCGGTTTTAACTCCTTTGTGGCACGGCGTAGCCGGAGGCGTTTGCCTTTGTGAGTCCACCAGCAGGCGCCTTTGGTCATGGCGTCCTTGATTTTCTGACGCGAAAGCCCGGGGGCCGCCTCGCTCAGGGCGTCGATGGCTTTGCCTGGCTGCTTCACGGTGATGTCGATGGTGGTTCGCATGGGTTCTTGCAGTCGCTGAACAGTGGATAGGCAAATGGTATCAGCTGACGCCCTCGTGGGGTGCGGTGTTTTGCCAAAGTCCGTATAATTCCGTGCTTTACTGGCCGGAATACGCGGCCGCCGTGTCCAGGTTTGGAGTTCTCGGGTTATGAGTCAGGCAGTTGAGCAGGGTACTCTGTACGTTATTTCCGCGCCATCCGGTGCCGGCAAGACCAGCCTTGTGGCGGAAATGCTCCGCAACGACGAGAAGCTCGGTGTTTCCGTCTCGCACACGACCCGCTCAGTGCGGGAGGGCGAACAGAACGGGGTGAACTATCACTTTGTCAGCCGGACCGTGTTCGAGGCGATGATTGGCGAGGGCGACTTTCTGGAGCACGCCGATGTCTTCGGCAATTACTACGGCACTTCCCAGGCATGGGTTCGGGAAACTCTGGCAACAGGCCAGGATGTGATCCTGGAGATCGACTGGCAGGGTGCCGCACAGGTGCGACGGCTTATTCCCGAGTGTGTCAGTATTTTCATCGTGCCACCGTCGCCGGAAGTGCTGCGCGAGCGACTGGTCGGGCGTGGCACCGATGCGCCGGAGGTCGTGGAGCGGCGCCTGGCCGAGGCTGAAGAAGAGTGCCGTCACGCAGTGGAGTTCGACTTTCTGGTGGTCAATGACGACTTCGGAGCCGCCCTCGGAGATCTGCTCGCGATTGTCCGGGCCCAGCGCCTTCGCATGGAAGTGCAGCAGCCAAGGCATCGAGCGTTGCTGGCGGGATTGTCCGGCCCGTCGTGATACGGGGTTTTCCTGTATACAAATTGAACCGGCCACAGTAAACTGTGCGGTCTGCTGAAACAGTCATTTTATGAGTCGGGGAAGTTATGGCACGAGTTACCGTTGAAGATTGTCTGGAAAACGTTGATAACCGCTTCCAGCTGGTAATGCTGGCAACCAAGCGTGCCCGTCAGCTCGCTACCAAGGGTGCCGAGCCGATGGTGGCTGAAGAAAATGATAAGCCCACGGTTATCGCTCTGCGCGAAATTGCCGAAGGCAAGATTACTCGTGATCTCCTCAAGGAAGAAGACGACGAGTGACCCAGCTGCGGACCCGGGTATATAAGTACCTGTCCGCAAGCGAGAAGCATTGAAATCTGTCCCCGCGGTTTTATAGTGTAGCTATGGAACGTTGCTGGAAGGACTCTGGAAGGACCCGGATGCGTGCATTCGGGTTTTTTTGTCCCTGAATTTCATGAAGTCGTGGAGGCGCGGTGTCGGCAGAGGCTACGGTTGAAGGACTGGCTCAAGAGCTAAGTTCCTATCTTGATACCACTCGCATCAATCAGGTGCGACGCGCCTATTATTATGCCGAGCAGGCCCACGAGGGCCAGATGCGTAAAAGCGGCGACCGGTACATTACTCATCCCCTGGCTGTCGCCCATATTCTCGCCGATCTCCGGCTGGACCATCAGAGCCTGATGGCGGCGATGCTTCACGATGTGATCGAAGACACCGGCATTCCCAAGGATGCCCTGGCGGAGCAGTTTGGCGACGATGTTGCGGAGCTGGTGGATGGGGTCAGCAAGCTTACCCAGATCGAATTCCGGTCCCGGGCGGAAGCCCAGGCTGAAAACTTCCAGAAGATGACTCTGGCCATGGCCAGAGATATTCGGGTCATTCTGGTGAAGTTGGCGGACCGCCTCCACAATATGCGCACCCTTGGCCCCATGCCCTATGAGAAGCGGCAGCGCATTGCCACCGAGACCCTCGATATCTACGCCCCCATAGCGAACCGCCTGGGCATGCACTCGATCTGCACCGAACTCGAGGATCTGGGGTTCACTTCCCTGTATCCGATGCGTTCGAAGTACATTTCAAAAGCGGTGGACAAGCTCAGGGGCAGCCACCGCGAAATCATCGAGGATATTCGTGGCAAATTGCAGGAAAAGCTTGAAGAGCGCGGCCTGCCGGGGCGGATTCTGGGTCGGGAAAAGCACCTGAACAGCATCTACAACAAGATGAAGTTCAAGCAGAAATCCTTCCATGAAATCATGGATGTTTACGCGTTCCGGATCATCACCGATACCGAAGACGACTGCTATCGGATCCTTGGCGCCGTACACAGCCTCTACAAACCCCTCCCGGGCCGCTTCAAGGATTACATAGCCATGCCCAAGGCCAATGGCTATCAGTCCATCCACACCACTCTGTTCGGGATGCATGTGAACATCGAGATCCAGATCCGTACCGAGGAGATGGAGCATATCGCCAATAACGGGATTGCGGCGCACTGGATGTACAAGAATGAGCCCAGCAGCGTGACCAGCGCCAATCAGGCCCGGGTCGACCGCTGGGTGAAGGGGCTAATGGAAATGCGGGAACGGGCCGATGACTCGATGGAGTTTATCGAGCATGTGAAGGTAGACCTGTTCCCGGACGAGATATACGTTTTCACCCCGAAAGGCCGCATCATGGAGTTGCCAAGCGGGGCAACGCCGGTGGACTTTGCCTATGCCATCCACACGGACATCGGCAACGCCACTGTAGCCTGTCGAATCAACCGCAACCTGGGTTCCCTCAGCCAGCCTCTGCAAAGTGGCCAGACCGTGGAAATCATCACTGCGCCCGGCGCCCGGCCCAACCCGGCCTGGCTCAGTTTCGTGGTGACCGGCAAGGCCCGGAGCAGCATCCGGCACGTGCTCAAGAGCCAGAAGCGCGCGGAATCGCTGGAGCTCGGTCGCACCCTGCTGAAGAAATCCCTGAAGGGGTTTGGTGCGAAATTGTCCGAAATCAGCGAAGCCCAGAAGCAAGCGGTGGTGAACCACAATCAGGTGAACAGTTTTGATGATCTGATCAGTGACATCGGGCTCGGCAACCGGATGGCCTATCTGGTGGCTCGTCAGCTCGCGAGCGGCTCAGAGGTCGCCGAAGCCATTGAAGCCCCCAGGGATATAGAGGGTGGCAATCACAGCCCGGTGACCATTCGTGGCACGGAAGGCCTTCTGGTCCGGTTCGCCAGCTGTTGCAAGCCGATTCCGGGAGACCCGGTGGTTGGGGTGATGGATTCCGGCAAAGGTATGGTGATTCATTCCGATACCTGTTCCCGGTTGCCCGAGGACGATGAGGGGCGGGCTCGCCTCACGCATCTTAAATGGGCCAAGGACATTACCGACGAATTTTCCGTGGAGCTCCGGGTAGAGCTGGAGCGCCAGCGCGGTGTGATTGCCGAGATGGCCAATGCGGTTGCCATGGCGGACGGCAACATCGAGCGCATTAACGTGGAAGAGCAGAACGCCCGCTTTGGCGTTGTCAGTCTGGTGGTACACGTTAATGGTCGCCGGCACCTGGCCCGGGTGATGCGCCGGATCCGCAACATTCGTGCGATTACCCACATCAGCCGTGTGCGGCACTGACCCCGACCAAAGCCCGGTTGACAGGCGCGCCACGCAAGGGCGAGGATTGGCGTTTTGAAAGAGAGGAAACCAAGGGTCATGACCAACAAATCCGTAATTCAGACCGAGAATGCGCCCCAGGCGATCGGCACATACTCCCAGGCGGTAAAGGCAGGGGATACCGTGTACCTGTCTGGCCAGATTCCGCTGGTGCCGGAAACCATGGAAGTGGTCGCAGGCGATTTCTCTGCCAAGACCCGGCAGGTATTCGATAACCTCAAGGCTGTTTGCGAGGCCGCCGGTGGCGAGCTGAAGGACATTGTGAAACTGAACATCTACATGACGGACCTGGCCAATTTCGCCACGGTCAACGAGATCATGGCCACCTATTTCCAGGAGCCGTATCCGGCCCGAGCGGCGGTAGGTGTCGCAGCGCTGCCCAAGGGAGTGCCCATTGAAATGGAAGCGGTGATGGTGCTCAGCTAAGACCTGAAAACACCGGCATTGATAAAAGGCGGCCTTGGCCGCCTTTTTTAATGCCGGAGGCTTATCCCTGGTCAATCATGGCGCGGTAGCCGGCACGGAAATCCGGATAGCGGAACTGGAAGCCGGTGCCCAGCAGTCGCTTGTTGCTGCAGCGTTTGCTCCCGGCCCGGCCGCCTTTCCGGGCATCGGGCTGCGGATCGGCGCAGGGCGTTTGCTGCCGCACCCAATCTACTACCTCATCAAGTCTTACCGGCTCGCAATCGCTGGCAAGATAGCAGGTCTCGAGTGACGCCCCCGAAAGTGCCAGCTTCACAAGGTGGGCAGCCGCCTCCGCTGCATCCTCCTCGTGAATCCGGTTACTGAATGGTGCTGGCTTCGCCGGATTCATGCGCCCCTCCCGGACCTCCTCGAGAAAACGCCGCCGTGAAGGTCCGTAAATGCCGCTGTACCGAATGATTGTCGCTGGATGGCCGCTTTCCAATGCGGTCTGTTCACCGGCGAGGACCTGCTCTCCGCTGAACCGGGCCGGTTTTGTGGGGCTGGATTCATCCACCCAGCTGTCGTCATCCTGTGAATAGACACTGCTGCTGCTCACAAAGAACAGGTGCTTCAGAGACTGACTGCCGAGGGCCGCCAACAAATTTTCCAGGCCAGTCACATAGGCATCGCGATAGCCCTGTTGGTCGTAGCTGGAGGGCGTCAGGCAATAGAGGATGATATCGAGGTCAGCAGGAAGTCTGCGGGCCAGGGTCTCAGACCTGGTCAGATCGGCGCCAATGCCCTGAACGCCCTCGGGAACACGCCCGGGATTTCGCCGCAGGCCAAACACGGTGGCCGAGGTTGTCAGCCGACTGGCAATGGCGCCACCGAGTTTGCCGCAACCGGCAACGAGAATTCGGGGCGCCTTACGACTTTCAGTGATTGCCATAGACAATTTCAATCCTTATGCTTTACCTCATAAATTCGTGAAACTTCGACCCGCATCTATCTGACCGGAGCTCACCATGACTCTCACCGAGTTACGATACGTCGTTACGCTGGCCCGCGAAAGGCATTTTGGCCGGGCTGCAGAGCGTTGCCATGTCAGCCAGCCAACGCTCAGTGTTGCTGTGAAAAAGCTGGAAGACGAGCTCGGTATCCCTCTATTCGAGCGAAGCAAAAGCAGCATCCGCGTGACCGAAACCGGTCTGCGCATTATCGAGCAGGCCCAGCGGGTGCTCGATCAGGTCGGCCTGATCAAGGACATGGCGCAGGATGGCAAGAACCAGCTCAATTCGCCTCTGAAGGTCGGTGCGATCTACACCATCGGGCCCTATCTGTTCCCGCACTTGCTCCCGGAATTGAGGCGTGCGGCCCCGGAAATGCCGCTCTATATCGAAGAGAACTATACCGCCAACCTGAGGCAGAAACTCCGGCAGTCTGAGCTGGATGCCATTATTATTGCCCTGCCGTTCGAGGAGCCGGAAGTGGTTACCCTGCCGCTCTATGACGAACCGTTCGTAGTGTTGCTGCCCGCCGGACATCCGCTGGCCAGGAAGGAGCAGTTGACTGCCGACGAGCTGGCCAAGGAGCAATTGCTATTGCTCGGGCCCGGACACTGTTTCCGGGATCAGGTTCTGGAATCCTGCCCACCCCTGGTAGAGGCCGTAACACACCGGGCAAACAACGGCTCACCGGCGCTGGTGACCGAAGGCAGTTCCCTGGAAACCATTCGCCATATGGTCGCTTCCGGCCTGGGCATTACGGTGTTACCGCTCTCGGCCGCCACCGCCATGCAGTACCACGAGGACATTCTGGCCGTTCGACCGTTTGCGTCCCCGGTGCCGTTCCGCACGGTGGCTCTGGCCTGGCGGGTTACGTTCCCGCGGCCCAAGGCTATTGATGTGCTCTCCCTGGCTGCCAGCCAGTGCCGGGTAATCGAAAAGGCGAAAACAGACACACCGGTTGTGGCCGAAAGCGCCTGAGCCTGACTATGACGTCACTGGATGACATACCGGTCACCCAGCTCAAGGGCGTAGGAAACGCCCTGGCAGAAAAGCTCGCCAAGCTGGGTATTACCTCCCTGCAGGACCTGCTGTTTCACCTGCCTCACCGATACGAAGACAGAACCCGGGTAATACCCATGGGAAGTCTTCGCATCGGTGATGTGGCCGTGGTGGAAGGGGAGGTTATGAAAGCAGACCTGATCATGGGTCGCAGGCGCAGTTTGCAAGTAACTCTCCGGGATAACAGCGGGTTTCTGGTGATGCGCTTTTTTCATTTCAACGCGGCCCAGAAAAACCAGTTGAGCGAGGGCGCCAGGGTTCGCTGCTTTGGCGAAGTCCGGCCCGGGCGCGCAGGTTATGAGTTCTACCACCCGGAGTACCAGATCAATCCGCCGCCCATGCCTGCGGAAGGTGAGGCGACCCTGACCCCGGTTTACCCGCTGACAGAGGGCATCCAGCAGCCTCGCGTCCGCTCGCTCTGCCAGCAGGCTCTGGGCTATCTTGACCGGTTTCCGATCCGTGACTGGTTGCCCGGGAACCTGCTGGCCGAGTATCAGCTGCCCGCAATCACCGAAGCCGTCCAGCTGGTGCATTCCCCGCCAGCCAGCGCGCCGGTCAACCTGCTTATGGAAGGACGCCATCCGGCGCAACAGCGCCTGGTGATGGAAGAACTGCTGGCCCACCAGCTGAGCTTGCTCCAGGTACGTGAACAGATTCAGGCCCGTGAAGCGCTCCCGCTCCTGCCCACGGGAGATTTGCCCGAGCGTTTCCTGGATTCCCTGCCCTTTGCACTCACCGGTGCCCAGCGTCATGTACTGGCCGACATCCGTCAGGACCTGAGCCAGCCACTGCCGATGCTCCGGCTTGTTCAGGGCGATGTTGGCTCGGGCAAGACCGTCGTAGCGGCATTGGCGGCTTTGCAGGCTATTGGCGCCGGTGCACAAGTAGCCCTGATGGCGCCCACCGAAATCCTTGCCGAACAGCATTTTCAGAATTTCCGGGCATGGCTGGAGCCTTTGGGCATCCGTCTCGCGTGGCTATCCGGTAAGGTAAAGGGAAAGGCCCGGGCCGAAACGCTGGAAGCGGTCCAGTCAGGGGATGCCGCCGTGGTGATCGGCACCCATGCCCTGTTTCAGGACGATGTCAGGTTCCACCGTCTTGCCCTGGTGATCGTCGATGAACAGCATCGTTTTGGTGTCCACCAGAGGCTCGCCTTGCGGGAAAAGGGTGTCGGTGGCTCACTGGCACCTCACCAGTTGATTATGACCGCAACACCCATTCCCCGTACGCTTGCCATGAGCGCCTATGCCGATCTCGATACCTCGGTGATTGATGAGCTGCCTCCAGGACGGAAGCCGATCGAAACCATCGTGATTCCCGACAGCCGCAGGGAAGACGTGATTGAGCGGGTTCGGGGCGCCTGCCGGGAAGGTCGACAGGCCTATTGGGTCTGCACCCTGATCTCGGAATCCGAGGCTCTGCAGTGTCAAGCTGCGGAGGTGACTGCCCAGGAGCTTGCCGAGCGATTGCCGGATCTGAAAGTGGGGCTGGTGCATGGCCGGCTCAAGGCTCAGGAAAAGGCGGCGGTGATGGAGCAGTTCAAAGTTGGCGAGCTGGACCTGCTGGTGGCAACAACGGTCATTGAAGTGGGCGTTGACGTACCCAATGCCTCGCTGATCATCATTGAGAACCCTGAGCGCCTGGGCCTGGCCCAGTTGCATCAGCTTCGCGGTCGGGTTGGCCGGGGGGAGCAGGCGAGCTTTTGTGTGTTGATGTATCACCCGCCCCTGTCTGCCAATGGCAAGGCCCGCCTGCAGGCACTCAGGGACAGCCAGGATGGCTTCTTTATTGCCGAGAAAGACCTGGAGATTCGTGGGCCGGGCGAAGTCTTGGGTACCCGGCAAACCGGTATGATGCAGTTTCGTCTGGCGGACTTCGAACGCGACAAGGGCTGGATTGAGCCGGTTCGAAAAATGGCGCCGGGCCTGATGCTCCATCCGGAAGTTGTCCGGGCTCTGGTTCGCCGATGGCTCGGCGACCGGACGCGCTATGGCGACGTGTGAAGGCGTCCAATGAGCCTTCGAAAGCGTATGAGAGCGCTTTGGAAATAGAGTTCAGTCAACGTCAGGGCCCTTTCTTTGCCCTATACTGAACTTAATGTGATTTTCTCACTCGGATTATCCGATGGAAAACAGCAATATTCGGGAGAACTTTATGGAATTACCTGTCGCAGTTCAGCAGGCTCTGGGTGAGACCGCAGCGGGCGTATCCTTGAGGGATGTTAGCACCGCCAGCCGAAAAGAACTGTTACGCATGGTCCTGCTGACTGATGAGCAAGGAAACCTGCAGGTGATTTGTCGCAAGGACGATCTGATTGATTTAGAACAGATGAACAAGGAACTGGGGCGTGATCTGCGTCTGATGAAGCGCCGGGAGCAAGTGCGGGTGAGAGAGCGGGCCGGCCTCAAAGCGCTCCCGGCACTGCCGTCATTGACCGGCTGGCCAACGCTTGTTGATGAGCGTGTGGACCAACTTTCTGCGGTTGCTTTGGAGCTTGGCGAGCAAAATCTGGCGATGGTAATGCCCGCAGAGGACTTCCAGGCTCTGACAGCCAACGCCGATCGACACTCTCTTGCGGTCGCCCTGGAATCTATTTCGGTTAATTATGATGACCACGACAGAGATCGGGATCAATTCCATTCGGCCATCAAAAAATTCACCGGTTTAAGAATACAACAGCGACTTGAAGATACGCTTGAGTTACCACCTCTGCCTGAAACCGCGCAGAGAATCATCCATTTACGAGTAAACCCCAATGCTGTGATGGGGGACCTCGTCGATATCGTCGAGAGCGATCCAAGCTTGGCCGCGCAGGTAGTCAGCTGGGCGTCATCTTCGTTCTATGCCGCCGCCGGTCAGGTAAAGTCAGTGCATGATGCGGTGTCCCGAGTTCTCGGATTCGACCTTGTCATGAACCTGGCCATGGGCCTTTCGTTGGGGCGGGCATTAAAGCAGCCTCAGGATCATCCCGAAGGTTATGTGGATTACTGGCAGCAGGCTATCTGGCAAGCCCAGTCCGCCGGTATTTTGGCCAGCATGATGCCCCGCGGAGAGCGTCCTGTCTTTGGTCTAGCCTATCTGGGAGGGCTTCTACATAACTTTGGCCACCTGGTTTTGGCGCAAGTGTTTCCGCCACATTTCAAGCTGGTATGCCGTTCGCTTGAAGTGAATCCTGATATCGATTCTTCCGTTACTGAACACTATTTGCTTGGAATTACACGAGAACAGATTGCAGCCCAACTCATGGAAAACTGGGGCATGCCCGACGAGGTCACACTGGCAATCCGTTATCAAAAGAATCGCTTTTACAGTGGATCGAACAGCGTGTACGCCCGTTTGCTCTGGCTCGGCCGGCAGTTGCTAACGGCGCGAGGTGTAGCTCTCGGCGCTGGTGAAGAGATTGATCAGTCAGTCTTCGACGAGTTGGGGCTGAATCGGGAACAGGTTGAAGAGCAGTTCGACGAGCTGGTGAACAGCAAGGACAGCGTTATGGCCATAGCCGGCATGATGAGACAGTAAGGTCAGCACTCCCATATTTTGACTCAAAAAAAGCCGGCCCCGAGGCCGGCAAGCTCACCCGCTTTATTGCAGAGTCGTCCAAACTTATCAGGAGAAAACAACGTTAGGTGGCACCTGCCGCAGATAATAGGTGCCTCCCTGTTTTCAATTTAGACCCTGATAGAGAAAAGAAAAGTCAACAGTTGTAACCAGGAAGGAATGATCGCCGTGTCAGTTTTTCGCCGCGTCAGAACCTTTTGATTTGATGAGCTAAATTATCCTTTTTGCCGACCGTCTAGTTACAAATTGTTACAAAAATAAGGTCTGACCAGTTCTCTGGATGCTTGAACAGCTGACGCTAACCTTAAAAGGAATGGTGTCGGACAGCGGTTGCGGCTCGGCGAATCGCATCGGCATGCTTCTGTTCCACCTCGAAACGTTCCTTGTCCATCTTGTCTACGAACTTGGTCTCCGTTGCTTGCCGTGCCCGGTGCGTGGGCATGTGCTGCAACTGGTCATGCACTTCCTGGAATACTCTGAAAGGTGATTGCTCCAGCAACTCCGGAGCAATGTGATCGAGCAGGCCCTTGAGTCTCAGACAGGCTTCCGAGTATTCGATCTGATCCTCTTCAACCGCCATCGCAATAACATGAACACTGCGGATCATGTCTTGTCTGCGGTTGGTCTGGAACGCCTCGGCTTTGGCCTGCCGTTTGCGATTTTCCGAAAGCAACCCCATCTGACGCCGGATGAAGACCGCCAGCAGAACGATGGCGATGAGACCAGCAATAATCAGACTCCACTGCAGCCACTGGGGCATTTTCGGCTCCTTTTGTGAATCAGGCCCGTTTGCGTTGGCGCTCTGGGCGCCAGACTTTGACAGCAACGGGCTGTCCATTCAATACGGAAGTGCCAGAGAGCGGATCAATTCGACCGTCGCTGAGCAAGTCGTTGATGCTGGCACCGGCATGGGCAGCCGCCACTGACTGACCAGTGCCCTCGCGGTCATGGCCCCAGCCATGGGGAATGGATACCACGCCGGGCATGACATCTTCGGTAATCTCAACCGGCAAGACAATCTGCCTGGATTCCGAAGATATTTCTGCCGAGTCAGCGGCTTGCAAACCCAGGCGGCTGGCGTCTTTGGGATGAATCATCAGGGTGCACCGGTCCTTGCCTTTAACCAGCCGCTGACTGTTGTGCATCCACGAGTTGTTGCTCCGGACGTGGCGCCGGCCAATCAGTTGCAGGGAGTCGCCGGCCGGCGCAGCCAGGGCCTCATGGAGCCTGCCAAGGTCGTCCAGGTAGCGCCTTGGCGCAAGGTTGATCTTGCCATCGCGGGTAAACAGGCGTTCAGGCAGCGATGGCTGGAGAGGGCCCAGATCGACGCCGTTCGGGTTGTCCTTCAGGGCACTCAGGGAAAGCCCTTTCGGTAGCTCCTGCCAGTGGCGGTTCAGGGGGCTGAGCTTGGCCAGTCCTCGAAGCGGGTGTCGTTTCGGCAGGATATCCATCACCAGATCGACAGCAGGCTGCAACAAGCCCCGCGCACGCCCGGCATCGGCGCCATAGGGGCCGGATCGTAAGAGCAGATCAAGGATCGGGTCTGGCCCAATCTGCTTGAAGGCGCGCCAGCCGAGCTCCGCCCGTAGGGGCAGCTGTCCACCTTTCCGGAGCTTTTCCAGTCGGTGGGCCAGTTCCAGTAGAATTTGCCAGTCATGGCGGGCACCCGGGCCGGCATCGAACAGTGCTTCGCTGTACTTGGCGAAATTGCGCACCGCAAACATGCTGAAAATCAGATCGTAGTGACTGCGTTCCAGCGCCGCGGTCGGGGGCAGGATGATATCCGCATGCCGAGTTGTTTCGTTGAGGTAATAATCCACCGAGACCATGAAGTCGAGGCCGCCCAGGGCTTCTTCCAGGCGTCGGCCGTTGGGGCTGGAGAGAACGGGATTGCCGGCAACGGTGACAAAAGCCCTGATCTGCCCATCGCCGGGGGTTAACATCTCATCGGCCATGGTGCTGGCCGGGTATTCTCCGCCGAATTCAGGCAGTCCCTTCACGCGGCTGTGGCGCTTGCCGAAGTGACCTTTCTGACCGGCCATGGCGCCAAGCTCTACCAGATCAATCGCCGGCTGCGAGAACAGAACGCCGCCGGGCAGGTCCAGTTTCCCGGTCAGGATGTTGAGGCAATAGGCCAGCCAGGTTGCCACACCGCCAAAGGTCTGGGTGCTTGTTCCCATGCGCGTGTAAAGAGCCGCCTTTCGCGTGGTGGCGAGCTGTCGGGTGAGGGCGCGTATGTCCTCCGCGGAAATGCCGGTGTGTGCGCTGACCGCTTCCGGGGTGAAGCTGAGAGCGGCCAGGCGCAGAAGGTCTGCGTCTTTCACCAGCCTCTCCGCCGGGCCGGGATCCACCAGGTCTTCTTCAAACAATGTATGCACCATGGCCATCATCAGCAAGGCATCGCTTCCGGGCCGGACGAAGTGGAATTCGTCGGCCAGCTTTGCGGTCTCGGTGCGGCGGGGGTCTACCACAACCATCTTGCCGCCGCGCTGCTTCAGGGCCTTGAGTCGCCCGCGGAAGTCCGGAACCGTCATCAGGCTGCCATTGGACGCCATGGGATTGGCGCCAATGCAGATAAACAGATCCGTGTGATCGATATCGGGAATGGGAAACAGAACCTGATGCCCGAACATCTCGAGACTGGCGAGCATGTGAGGCAACTGATCGTTTGACGTTGCTGAAAACCGATTCTGGGTTCCGATGGCTCGCAGCAATGGCATGGTGGCGACCAGAGAACCATGGTTGTGTACGTTCGGGTTGCCGAGGTAAACGCCGACGCTGTTGCGGCCGTGGTCCTGGCGGGTCTGGTGGAGCTTTTCGGCGACCAGGTCAAACGCCTCCGCCCACTCCATTTCCTGCCAGCCGGTCCCGGTTTTGCGTATGGGCTTTTTCAGGCGGTCCGGATCTTCGTGCAGATCCTGAAGCGCAACCGCCTTCGGACAGATATGCCCCCGGCTGAGCGGATCATTCTCATCGCCCTTGATGGAAGCAATCCGGCCGTCCTTCATTTCGATCGCGACACCGCACATGGCCTCGCAAAGGTGACAGGTACGATAGTGCGTGCCATTTTCCATGAAGGGGCTCTCCTGAAGGGTTGTTGTTTTGTATAGCAGTTTCAATCTGCAACCAGATTAGCAGTAAATGGCTTGGATGGGGAAATAACCACCGCTTGTACCCTGTGCAAAAAGGGCCAACCCGAAGGCTGGACCTTTGCAGTGGTTTCAAAGCGTTTTACGGCTCAGCCGGGAGATCTTTGACCGGATTGGATATGAAGTTGAGGTAAACGCCCTGTTCGGGGATTTGTAGGGGCAGATTAATCGTCACGATTTCGCCGCCAGGCACCCCAAGCGCCCGCGCCCGGACATTAATGTCGACCAGGTTTGAGTTGCGTTGCTCAATCTGCATCCGACCGTCATCGAAGAAGGTGATATTGCCCTCCAGTTCAAGCACAAACTCCCGACCGTACAGGTCGTGGCGGCCCCCCAGCGGGATTTCCATATCGGGAGCATCGAGCATCAATTCGGCCCGGGTCTTGAAGACCGGCTGGCCATTTTCACCCTCGGTTATTACCCCAGGTATCAGGCCAGAGCGGCTGCAGCCCGGGCCGGAACACGCCGGGTCGTCCTTGGCATAGCGCATGCGGAGGACCTGGGTATTGGTAATGGACTCCTCCTGGAGTGGGATAAATCCAAAAACCCGAAGCTCTGTGAACACACTGATCGATGTGGTCGCCAACTGCGTGGGATACAGGTTCACCAGAATCCCCTCATCGCCGGTTGGCTCATAAACGCCAGGGCCAATAACTTCCGTGTTGAGGGCGTAGGTCTGGTAGATGAACTTATCTTTGGGGCAACGCTCGCCGGTCTCGCAGCCAACCCGCGCATCGGCGGTACTGGCTACAATCACGGGCGGAGAGGCTGATGCTTCGTTATTGCGAACCCTCAGTTTCGTTGAATTGGCTGAAGCGGCCCAGCCCTCAGCGTCGCTGCCCTGATGGTCAAACGGCTCAAGACAGTCCGGGTTGGTGTTGGAGTCACAGTCCACAATGAAGTTGGCATTGGTGTCGCGAACTGGCAGGTTTCGCAGAGGCGTGAAAACGCTGTCCAGAGGCTCGGTTCCGGTGAAATAGATCACCATGTCGTCCGGTCCGTTGTTGCCACCTCCGTCATCAAGCCCTTCAAGCAGGTCGGTTTTCAGCGCAAGGCCATCGGAATCGCAAACTGAGGTGTAGCTTCCAGTCGAGCAGCTTCCTGCATCCTCCGATGACTTCAGGGTGTACCGATAGTGTGCGTCGGCTTCCCAGGGCTGGTCCGGGTAGAACCGGATCCGCTGGAGATTCTTTTCAAGCCGGCCAGGTACGTTGCTTTCCACAACCGTGACCGAACCATTGGGCTCCTGCCTCACTTTCTCAACGATGAAGGTGTCGCCTTGAATAATGGAATTCAGGTCCATGGACTTGGAGAAGACAACGGTAATGGGACGATCTGACGGCATGGTGCTGACCGGTAGAGTGTCACCCACACCTCCATCGGAATAGCACTGTCCCAGTACGCCGGCGGAGAGATCCAGCAGACTATGATCGGTTTCGCAGGGGTAGCCCGGATAGGTGGTCAGGGCCAGGGCAGGGCGTCGGGTTACAGCGGAGCCGCCAATATCATCCAGTGAAAACTGTAACGGTGCCGTGGTGGCTGGGTTGCCGGCCAGATCGGTCAAACCATCGATGACGACTTCGTAGTCAACGCCATGGCGCAGGCCATCGCCCGGATTCACGATAACGGCAGTTCCGTCCAGTTGTGTCTCAAGTGTCTCAACAGGAACACCGTCCGCGAACAGTGAAATTCCGGTATCAATGGAGTCCGCAGCAAGGGGCTCATCAAAGAACAGAATGACCGGATCCCCGGGGCGCTGCATGGACTGACGCGTATCCGGAATGGCGTTGTCCGGTCCGGGCATCCAGCTGATCAGACTGGGGGCAGTGCTGTCCGGCTCGCGGAGTAGCTCGGCGTCGAGAACCGAGTCGGCATCGGTGGCCGCCTGAAGATGAAAGGCTATGGTCGAGTCGGTGTACTCCTGGCCGAGAAGGTTTGGTTCCACCATTCCGATGGCATCGATGGTCAATACGCCATCCTGCACCAGCGCGATGCCCCGCAACTCGACCCCCATCAGATCCTGGGAGAGCGCTGCGTTGGGCTGGGCATTTTCGGTGTTCATGGAAACATCCATAAACAGCGTGATATGTCTGGGCGCGTTAATGTCATTGGTGTAGGGGTTGGGGCTCAGGTAGCCGGATGCGTCTGACAACATGGTGACCTTGATGTTGCCGGTGGTCTGAAGTTGGCCGGTAGCGGCGTCCAGCACAGGAACCTCGCCGCCCACCAGAACATCCAGACTGGTACTGTTCAACACGCTGCCCCGGGCGATACGCAACGGAAGTGCCTCATCAGCCTCGAATGCCGGCGCATAAGCCAGCTCTGCAAACAGGTCGCCGGTCTGTTGGGAGGGGCCTGCTTCTCCCTGGAGCACCGAGTTGAGCGTGACGCCGTTAATGACCTGGCCGTTCAGGACGGATCGGGTGACGTCTTGCTCCGCAATACCTGCGGCCAGCCCGGAATCAACAGCAGACTGCTGAAGTACGACCGTCGGGCCTGTCTCGCGGGGCGTGAATGCGATCTCCTCACTGAACCGGTCCGCTTCGGGCGAAGTCAGGCTGGCCAGGTTTTCCAGACGCAGGGTATAGGTCTGGCTGGTGTCCAGGACATCGTCCTTGCTGCCACAGTCCCTGGGATCCTCGACCAGACATGGGTCCACCGTTATCCGGTTGTCTTTCACCAGAACCATCGCTGGAACAACCTCTCCGTTGCCATCCAGCAGCTGGATGGAGCCGCCGAGAGCCTTCCAGTCCGGATGGATCGGGTGGGTCATGGCCAGGCGGAACGTGGAGAAGTTCATGGCCTCGAACGGACTGTTGTTTGCCGGAACTTGCCAGGCGATACCAAAATCCGCGGCCGAGTTGATTATGCTTGCTGGTCCGGAGAAACTTCCCCGAGTCTCGAACTGGATGCCGGCATCGCCGACCGCGTTGGGGGTGTCGATCTGGCGACCGCCCTCCGCAGCCAGAGGTTCGCTGAACGTCACCGTGTAGCCGCCGAGGTTGTCGAGTTCCGACGAGGGCGACAGCTTCAGGCTTTTGCCGCCGTCAATCCGGCTGATCGAGAAGGGCAGTGGCTGTCCCTCCGATTGCAGCAGAATCTTGTCTTGGAGATCTGCATCCTCATCGGTCAAAGCATGGCTGAAGAGCAGAACAATGTCCGCTTTCGGGCTGACATCTGCCTGGCCATCAGCCGGGTAGGAATAAACCACCGAGCCGGGGGAGGTTTTCTCATTCATGGTCTGTTCGTCGCCACCACAGGCGGCCAGTAACAGGGCGGGTATCATTGCCAGTGTGTTGTTGTACTTCATGGCGTGCCCTCCTTAAAACTTCAGGGTGATGGAACCGCTGACAACGTGAACGTCGCCGTCTGCAGTAACCGGCGTTTCGTTGCCGTCAAAATCCACCAGTGTGAAATCGCGCTCCTGCAGTTGCTGGTACTGGTAACCGATGTCCAGGCGGACGGGGTAGGCCAGCAGACGGGTGCGGTCATACGTGGCGCTCAGGCCCAGGCCGACCACGATCTTGTCGGTATCGAGATAATTGATTTCCGGGTTGCGGGTAGACTTCAGTGGAGACTCTTCATAGGCAACGCCGCCGCGAACGGAAAAATTCTTGGTGAGGGTATATTCGGCACCGATTCTTGGAACGAGCACGTCGTCGAATTTGATCCGGCTGCCCGGTGCAACGGACTGCTGGTCCTTGATCGTATCGGAAGAAAATTCGTTTTCCAGCTCGGACCAGTTTTGCTGCTCCAAGCTGCCACCAATCCGCCAGTTTTCGCCCTTGTATTGAGCGCCAAAGCCGAAGGTTTCCGGCTGGAAGGAATCAATGGTCGATACCGCCAGGCTGAGGCCGGGATCAGGAATGGTCTGGGTAACAATGATGTTGGAGTCCACCGACGTGGAGGCTGCTGATTTGGTGCGATAGGTGAATGCCGTTTCCCAGCCGTTCAGGAAACAGTCGCTTTCAGGGCAGAACGTGCTTCCAAGATCGATGTTGGTGCCAAGAATCGTTTTGAGCGAAGGTTCGGCATTGACTGCAAGGCGCTCGCGGCTGGTTTCACCACCCAGAGTCGACACAGCGTCAAGATTTGCCTGGGCATCCAGTGTGACCCGCACCGACGCGCCGGCCGAGATTCCGCGCCAGAGTGGCGTTGCACCGCCAATGTTCAGGAACAATGGCTCCTTGCCATACTTGAGAAACTGCCCGTTCTCCGAGGTCTGGGAATCGAACGCCAGCATTTCCTTACCGTATTTTTCGACCCCGGCAATGAACCCCAGATAGATCGGATGCTTGAAACGAGTCAACGAACCCAGATTGGTTTTCATGCCGATCAGAACGTGCTGGCTGGGAGAGTTGGCAAGGATGTCGCCGTTGGCATTCGGATTCGCAGAACGCAGCTCCTGCTCGGAGTGCAGAATGCCCGCAGTCAGTTCCCCCCGCTCGTCTTTCGTGAGGTAGGCAGGGTTGTAATAGGTGGCTGACACCTGGTCATTGAACATGGACAGTGACTGGGCAGTAGCAACATCCACGGGCATTACGCCATAGGTGGTGCCGATGTTGCCCATGCTGGCATGAACGGAAACGGAGAAACCGACAGAGGCGGTGGCGATCGCAAGGGAAAGTGCCCTTGACCGGGAACGGGAGGAAAAAGCCATTGATACACTCCATTACTTCGTTGTTTTTATACTCGGGCCGCGAAAGGACGGCTGGTATTTTTGTTCAGGAGCTAGTGTATTCGGCTTGTCTTTGGGGGACGTTGGCTTTTTTGACGAAAATGAAGGGCGGCAGAACCATGTATCGACAAGCGATTGTCACGGCTTGACCATTTACTGGACTGAAAACAAACACAGGGAATGGTGGGCCCAGCTGGACTCGAACCAGCGACCAAGGGATTATGAGTCCCCTGCTCTAACCAACTGAGCTATAGGCCCGTTCAGCGAATGCTGTTTTGAAAGGTGTTTCCTGGGGGAAACAAAGCGGGCGCCATTATACCGGTGAGGTGTGGCGCCCGCTACTGTTTGGGAAATTATCCCTGATTGCCCTGATCGTCGATGAAGCCACGCAGGTGATCGGAGCGTGAAGGATGGCGCAGTTTGCGCAGGGCCTTGGCTTCGATCTGACGGATCCGCTCACGGGTAACGTCAAACTGTTTGCCGACTTCTTCCAGGGTGTGGTCGGTGTTCATCTCGATACCGAAGCGCATCCGGAGAACCTTGGACTCGCGGGCGGTGAGGCCGGCCAGTACCGAGCGGGTGGCTTCGCGCAGACCTTCGGCGGTGGCGGAATCCACCGGGGAGAGGGCCTGGATATCTTCGATGAAGTCGCCCAGATGGCTGTCTTCGTCGTCACCAATCGGAGTCTCCATGGAGATCGGCTCTTTGGCGATCTTCAATACCTTGCGGATCTTGTCCTCAGGCATTTCCATGCGCTCGCCCAGTTCTTCCGGCGTGGGTTCGCGACCCATCTCCTGCAACATCTGGCGGGAGATGCGGTTGAGCTTGTTGATGGTCTCGATCATGTGCACCGGAATACGGATGGTGCGGGCCTGGTCCGCGATAGAGCGGGTGATAGCCTGACGAATCCACCAGGTGGCGTAGGTCGAGAACTTGTAGCCCCGACGGTACTCGAACTTGTCGACGGCCTTCATCAGGCCGATATTGCCCTCCTGGATCAGGTCCAGGAACTGCAGGCCGCGATTGGTGTATTTCTTGGCAATGGAAATAACCAGACGCAGGTTGGCCTCAACCATCTCTTTCTTGGCGCGGCGAGCCTTGGCTTCACCGATGGAAACCCGACGGTTGATTTCCTTGATGTCGGCAACGTCCAGATCCACTTCAGTCTGTACGTTTTGGATGCGCTTCTGCAGGCGAACGACTTCGTCGATACGCTCGGCCAAGGGCGCTGCGTAAGGCTTCTTGCTCTTGGCAATTTTGTCGGCCCAGTCCAGGTTGGTCTCGTTGCCCGGGAACGACTTGATGAAGTCCTTGCGGGGCATTTTGCACTCGCGAACACAGATCTGCATGATCGCGCGTTCATTTTCACGAACCAGGTCGTTGGTGGAGCGAACCACGTTCACCAGCTCGTCAAAGGCCTTGTTGGCGAGTTTGAACGGTGCGAAAACCTGGCCCAGCTCGTTCAGGGCTTCCTGGGTTTTCTTGTCGGACCGACCGTGCTTGGCCAGGGCCTTGTTGGCGGCCTCCAGCTTTTCGTTGAGCAGTTCGAACCGGAGCCGGGTCTCTTCCGGATCCGGGCCGTTATCGGTTTCTTCTTCCGAGGAGTCGTCGTCATCGTCTGAATCCGAGTCGGAATCATCAGAGCTTTCGGGTGTGGTGTCTTCACCCATGAACGGCTCGGCGTCGTCCGGATCCAGGAAGCCGGTTACGATGTCGCTGATACGGCCTTCGTTTTCGAGAATGCGGTCGTAGGCCTGGATAACGGTGCCAGCCGTGCCCGGGAAGTGGGCAACGGCGGCCATCACATCGCGAATGCCTTCCTCGATGCGCTTGGCAATGACGATTTCGCCCTCGCGAGTCAGCAGTTCGACGGTGCCCATTTCGCGCATGTACATGCGGACGGGATCCGTAGTGCGGCCGGCGTCGGTCTCAACAGCGGCCAGAGCGGCAGCGGCTTCGGCTGCGGCGGCTTCGTCAGCGGTGGAGTCGCCCTCGGTCATCAGCAGGGTATCGGCGTCCGGTGTTTCTTCGCACACCTGGATACCCATGTCGTTAATCATGCGAATGATGTCTTCGACCTGATCCGGATCGGCGATGTCTTCCGGGAGGTGGTCGTTTACCTCGGCGTAAGTCAGGTAACCTTGTTCCTTGCCTCGTGCAATGAGGTCTTTCAAACGTGATTTTTGCGAATTGCCTGACATAGACACCCTGTAAACTCGCTTTTAGAAGGAAAAAAGTTAAACAGCTATTATAGCTGTCGCTTAGTTGCTCTGCCACCAAGGAGCCTAGGCTCAAAGGTTAGATGGTGATCAGTGCGTCAAGTTTCAAGTGCTGCTAGTCCCCGGTGCCGCTGCTCAGGGCTCTCAGCTCCTGTCGTTCCTCGCTTGTGAGGTTCGACAGATTTCTCAATAGTGTGGCAAGCCTCTGCTGGCGGGATGCCTCTTCGTTCGGACTCAGAAGCTCACGGGCGGCGGCCAGTGTGCTTTCCCGCGCAGGGATATGCTCGATCCCGTCAAACAGGTGGTAGAAGCGCTCACGAGCGCCCGTGTCCAGTGCCAGCGTGCGCACCAGGGTTTTCCTGTCCCGGATGTCGTTTTCCAGAATCCATTCGGCAAAACTCCGGGCCTGATTGAATTGCCGGGAACTGCGGGCCAGCTCGGTGACTTCGGTGGCCAGGTCCGGTGCTTCCAGCAGGGCAAGGCACAGAATGCTGTCCTTGCTGAGTTTCACATCGATCCGATCTTCGGAAACCCGATCCCGTCGCTCGCCGTTCCAGCGCCCTTTCTGCCCCTGTTGGCGGCTCTGCCACTGGCTCCGGCCACCACAAAGGCGGAGCATCTCGTGCCACATGGCATCCCGGAGGGTGCTTCTGGGCATCTTGTTGAGCAGCGGTTCGGCCCTGGCTCGCAATTCGCCCCGGTGCTCTGGCAGTTGCAGGTCCAGCCCTTCACTCTGCCGGTCAAACAGATAGCGGGACAGGGGCGTTGCCCCTTCAATGCGCTTCTGGAACGCTTCCGGCCCCTCCTTGCGCACGAGGGTGTCGGGGTCCTCGTCCTGCGGCAGCATCAGGAACTGGAGGTGAAGGCCATCGGCCATCAGTTCCAGTGCGTTTTCCATGGCCCTGTCCGCGGCCCGGAAGCCCGCCTGGTCGCCGTCAAAGCAGAACACGATGTGTCTGACCTGCTTCAATAGCGCTGTGAGGCTGTCCTGGTTCGTTGCTGTGCCCAGCGTCGCAACCGCATAGTGAATGCCGTGCTGGGCGAGGGCGATCACATCCATGTAGCCTTCAACCACCAGCAGCTTGTCCAGTTGCCGGATGGCCTGTTTGGCCTCGAAAAGCCCGTAAATCTCGCGGCTCTTGTGAAACACATCCGACTCCGGGGAGTTGATGTATTTCGCCTTGTCGTCGCCCAGGGTGCGGCCGCCGAATGCCACGGTTCTGCCCCGGCTATTGCGAATCGGGAACATCACCCGGTTGCGGAACAGGTCCCTGGGTTTGCCGTACTTGTCGGAAACCGTGCCGGTTTCAATCAGCGGACCCTGCAGGTCCTTGCTGGCAACATCAAACAGCGCCGTGCCGGTGGAGGGCGCATAGCCCACCTGGTACTGCTCGATGATGGCGTTATCCAGACCCCGTTGTTGCAGGTAGTCCCGGGCGTAGGCACCTTGCTGGCCTTTGAGTGCTGTTTGATAGAAGCGACTGGCAAAATCCAGTGCATCGGTCAGCGTTCGCGCCTGCTGGATTTCCTGTTTTGCGGCCCGGTCGTAGGGCACTTCGAGACCAACCCGCTTGGCAAGCTCCTCGACCGCCTCGGTGAAACCCAGGCCTTCAAACTCCCTGACAAAGCTGATGGCATCGCCATGGGCGCCGCACCCGAAACAATGATAGAAGCCTTTGTCCGGCCGAACGTTGAACGAGGGTGTTTTCTCGTCGTGGAACGGGCAACAGGCCTTGTAGTTAGCGCCGGCCTTCTTGAGCGTGATGCGTGAACCGATCAGTTCCGCCAGGTCGATACGATCCAGCAGGTTTTCAACAAACTGTTGAGGGATCAGTCCGCTCATGGGGGCTCCACATCAGGCCTTCATCGGAGTTGGCCAATAGCCAAAAATGCCGCCGAAGCCAGGCCTCGGCGGCATTTTTGAGTCGCTCTGTGCAGCCTGCGGCTGTACAGGCAATCAGTGCTTTGCAGTCAAGCGGCGTCAGATAAAACTTAGTACAGACGCTCGAACTTGCGCTGTTCCCGCTGAAGCTTCTTGAGATGACGCTTAACGGCAGCGGCTGCTTTGCGCTTACGAACAGCGGTCGGCTTCTCGTAGTGCTCACGACGACGTACTTCGGAAAGTACACCCGCTTTTTCGCAGGAACGCTTGAAGCGACGCAGTGCTACGTCAAACGGTTCATTCTCTTTCACTTTAACAGCTGGCATTCGAAAATCACCTACCTGATAGATTCGGTTTCAATTTTGTCCGTCTGGCGAGGCCAGACCGGTTCTCGATCCCTGGTCAGATTGGCTAAAACTCGACCAGTGCATATTTTAGGGCGGCAATGATAGCGCCTGCGTTATGGCAAGGTCAATGTTTGTTCGATGAATCTGCCAGTGGGTTTCGGCTTTCTGCTAAAATGCGCGTCGTTTTCATTTCCGCCAACCAATGTGGCCCGACATTATGCTGATTCTAGGTATCGAAACCTCTTGCGATGAGACTGGCGTAGCGCTTTACGACACCGAAGCGGGCCTGCTGGGGCACGCCCTGTTCAGCCAGATCGACATGCATGCCGATTACGGGGGTGTCGTCCCTGAACTGGCGTCCCGGGACCACGTTCGCAAGCTCCTGCCCCTGTGCGATCAGGTGCTTTCGGATGCTGGTAAAGGTCGTGCCGATATAGAGGGCATTGCCTACACTGCGGGTCCGGGCCTGGTCGGCGCGCTCATGGTTGGGGGCGCGGTTGCCCATTCACTGGGGTTTGCCCTGGGTGTGCCGGTGCTCGGTGTGCATCACATGGAGGGCCACCTTCTGGCGCCCATGCTGGAGGATAATCCACCTGCGTTTCCCTTCGTTGCACTACTTGTTTCGGGTGGCCATACCCAGTTGGTAAGGGTTGATGGCATTGGTGAATACGAAATGCTGGGAGAATCAGTAGACGACGCCGCTGGTGAGGCCTTCGACAAGACCGCCAAGATGCTCGGTCTGGACTACCCGGGTGGCCCGCGGGTGGCAGCGCTGGCGGCAAAAGGCACAGAGGGCCGTTATCGGTTCCCGAGGCCGATGACTGACCGTCCCGGCCTGGATTTCAGCTTCAGCGGCCTGAAAACCTTCACGCTCAATACCGTGAATGCTGCTCGTGAGGCGGAGGGGCTGACAGACCAGACCCGCGCGGATATTGCCCTGGCGTTCGAGGCCGCCGTGGTCGATACGCTCACTATCAAATGCCGCCGGGCCCTGGAACAGACAGGCTGCAAGCGGCTGGTCATAGCCGGGGGGGTGAGCGCCAATAAACGGTTACGGGCGGGCCTGGAAAAAATGGCCGACAAACTCAAAGCCCACGTTTTCTACGCCCGGCCGGAATTCTGTACGGATAACGGTGCAATGATCGCCTACGCCGGTGCCCAGCGCATGAAGGCCGGCCAGCAGGACGGCGAGCGGATTGTGGCAGTGCCCCGGTGGCCAATGAACACGCTGCCGCCCATTAACGAACCTCGTTCAACCGGTCTGGTGGACTGATCGTTAAAGTCCGGCTTCCCGTCCCTGGGCGAGCCGGATGAGGTTGTTGCGGTGGCGAACCACAATCAAAAGTGCGAGCAGGCCGAACAGTGGCAGGGTTTCCGGTTCAAGGAAGGCGCTGATCAGCGGGCCGCAGACAATGGCTATCAGTGAGGCGAGGGCGGATATTCGCCAGCGCCAGATCACCAGCATCCAGATAGCGGCCATCAGCAGCGTTGTGACCGGCGCCAGCGCAAGACCGGCCCCGAGCGCCGTCGCGACCCCTTTTCCACCCTTGAATCGATAGAAGATCGGGATCATGTGGCCGGTGACGGCGAACAGGGCAACGACAGCCTGAACCATTACGGAAAGACCGGCGGCATGGGCCAGCCAAACGGGTAACCAGCCTTTCGCCGCATCCAGCGCAAGCGTGAGTAGCGCTGGCGGCCACCCGCCGGTTCGGTAGACATTCGTGGCGCCGGGATTGCCCGAACCCTGCGCCCGTGGGTCCGGGAGTTTCAAAAGTTGGCAGACCGGCAGGGCAAACAGCACCGAGCCTGCCAGGTAAGCGGCGGCGCAGAGTAAAACCGTTAAAACCGGGTCACTGGGAAACATGCTGTGGGCTCGGAAGCAAAGACGTATACAACCAATATGTGCGAAAATGCTCGCCCTGAAAACGCGGGCCATGCTCTTCACAGTATCCCCTGGTTGTGCGTTATTCAATCACCAAAGAGTGGAAGAACTCCGGAGTACCCTTGGCAGACACTGTATTGATCGAAGGCCTCGTTGTGGAAACTGTGGTCGGCGTTTATGACTGGGAGCGGGAAGTCACCCAGAACCTGGTGATCGATCTGGAAATGGCCTGGGATAACCGGGTGCCGGGTCGAACAGACGATGTCGCCGATGCCCTGGATTATGCGGCCGTCAGTGCCCGGGTGGAGACCTGTCTGCAGGCACTCAGGCCGCAACTGCTTGAGCACGGCGCTGAGGTGCTCGCCAAAGCCTTGCAGGATGAATTTGGCATCACGTGGCTTCGGTTGGCGATACGCAAGCCGGGCGCCGTACCTGCGGCACAGGCGGTGGGTGTGCAAATCGAGAGGGGAGTCCGGTGATGGCAGCGACCGTTCGGGTTTATATCAGTATTGGCAGCAATGTCGACAGGGAACGCTACGTCAGGGCAGCGCTCGATGCACTGTCGGCATGGTTTGGCGAGCTGATCATCTCCCCGGTCTACGACAGCGAAGCGGTCGGGTTTGATGGCTCGCCCTTCCTGAACCTCGTAGTGGGCGTGGATACGTCCCTGTCGGTTGCCGAGCTTTCGAAGCGTTTCAAACAGTTGGAGGCGGATAACGGCCGGCGTCGGGATGTGCCTAAATTCAGTGCGCGAACGCTGGACCTCGATATTCTCACCTATGGCAGTGCCGTCGGGTGCATCGATGGCGTTGAACTGCCAAGGGGTGAAATCCTGAAAAACGCTTTCGTGCTTCGGCCACTGGCCGACATAGCGCCTGAAGCGCAGCACCCGGTGTGCGGCAAAACCTATGGCCAGCTATGGCGGGAGTATAATACCGGCCAGAAGCTCTGGCCGGTGGGCTTCAACTGGCAGGGTCGGCAGATTTCACACGCTGCCGGTTGAGCGGAACAGCTCAATGAGGTGATCGGTCGAGCTGTCGCAGGCCTGGGTGTCACCTCCCTCGCCCAATAGACGCGGCAGGATGCCTTTACCCAGTTGCTTGCCGAGTTCCACACCCCACTGGTCAAACGAATCCACGTCCCAGATAACCCCCTGCACAAAGGTTCTGTGCTCGTAGAGCGCGATCAACGCGCCCACAGTCTCCGGGGTTACCTTCTCCATGGTCAGGGTGTTGCTTGGCTTGTTGCCGGGGATCACCTTGTGTGGCGCAAGCTGGTCAATCTGGCTTTCATTCCGCCCTTCAGCTTTCAGTTCGGCCCTGGCTTCTTCCAGTGATTTCCCGGCCATCATGGCCCTGGACTGGCTTAGGCAGTTGGCAAACAGGTCGGCGTGATGGGTGGCCACCGGATTGTGGGTTTTCAGGGGTATGATGAAGTCTGCCGGAATCAGGCGGGTGCCCTGATGGATCAACTGGTGGTAGGCGTGCTGGCCATTGGCACCGACGCCGCCCCAGATGACCGGGCCGGACTGCCAGGCAAGTGGGGTGCCCGCTTGCGTAACGCTCTTGCCGTTGCTTTCCATATCCAGCTGCTGGAGGTGGTCTGGCAGGCTGCGCAGGTAGTGATCGTAGGGCAGGATCGCATGGGTCTCGGCACCCCAGAAATTGTTGTACCAGATGCCCAGCATGGCCATCACCACCGGCAGATTCGCCGCCAGCGGCGCTTCACGAAAGTGCTGGTCCATGGCATGGGCGCCGGCCAGCAGGGCCCGGAAGTTGGCCATGCCAACGCTGAAGGCAATGGGCAGGCCGATGGCTGACCACAGTGAATAACGGCCGCCGACCCAGTCCCACATCGGGAAGACGTTCTCCGGATCGATGCCGAAGTCCTGCGCCGCCGGCACATTGGCCGTCACGGCCATGAAATGCTGCGAAACCGCCTGTTCATTCCCGCAATGATCAAGAAACCACTGTTTCGCGACTTTGCTGTTCTCGAGGGTTTCCTGGGTGCGGAATGACTTGGACTGGATCAGGAACAGAGTGGTTTCCGGATTGACCTGGCGCAGTGCCTCGCAAATCTCGGTGCCGTCAATGTTGGCCACGTAATGGCAGCGAACGCCGGCCTGGGCGTAGGGTTGAAGCGCTTCGCCCACCAGCTTCGGGCCCAGGTAGGAGCCGCCGATACCGATGCTTACCACATCGGTGAAAGGCTTGCCGGTGTACCCGGTGCGGTGTTGGCCCAACACCTCCTCCACCAGGGTTTCCATGCGTTGCAGGGTGCGCTGCACCTCGGCGACCACGTCTTCGCCGTCAACGGTGATGGCGTCGGTTCCCGGGTTGCGCAATGCCGTGTGCAGGGCAGGGCGATCTTCGGTAACGTTGGCTCTCTTTCCGCTGAGCAAGGCCTCCCGCCTTGCTTCCAGGTTACAGCTGCTGGCCAGCGCCAGAAGCGCGTCGAGCACTTCGTCAGTGATCCGATTCTTGGAAAAATCCAGTGACAGCCCTGCGCCTTCAATGAAATAGCGCTTTGCCCGCCCGGGATCCCGATTGAACAGGTCCTTCATGAGAACGCCGTCCAGGCGTTGCCGTTGCTCCTTCAGTGTCTGCCATTCGGGTTTCGAGGTCAGTACTGCAGGATGTGCGGGCATCAGAGGTTCCTTGTCTGTTGGCTTATCGGGTCAGGGACAGGTTATCGATCAAGCGGGTGGTGCCCAGGAAAGCTGCCGTCAGGATGGTAATCTCCCGATCCTCAGCCGTCGCCGGTTTGAGTGTCTGACTGTTGACGATATTGAAGTAATCCGGCCTGAGCCCTGCGTCCCCGAGATTTTGCTCAGCTTCGCTTTCCAGGGCCTGGAAGTCTGTACGACCATCGGTGATCTTGGCCGCCGTGGCCTGCAGGGTCTGGTAGACCGCCGGCGCGATTTGCCGTTCCTGGGGCGTCAGGTAACCATTGCGCGAGCTTTTCGCCAGGCCGTCGTCCTCTCTCACCGTGGGGCCGCCCACCACATCCACGGGGATCATCAGATCCCGGACCATTTTCCGGATCACGGCCAGTTGCTGAAAATCCTTCTCGCCGAATACAGCAAAGTCCGGCTGAACCATATTGAACAGCATGGTGACCACCGTGGCTACGCCCTCGAAGTGACCCGGGCGACTGGCGCCACAGTGGCCATCGCTGACATCCGGCACAACCACCTGGGTCTGACTTGCCAGCCCTTCCGGATAGATTTCCTCTGCGGAGGGCGCGAATACCAGTGTGTTACCGGCCGAGGCGAGCTTGTCCTGGTCTTCAGCCAGGGTTCTCGGGTAGGTCTCAAGATCTTCGCCGGCCCCGAACTGCATCGGGTTCACGAAGATGCTGGTAACCACCACATCCGCCATTTCCGCTGCTTTGCGCACGAGGGAGATATGGCCCTCGTGCAGGTTGCCCATGGTGGGTACCAGACCGATGGTTTTGCCCTGCTGCCGGTAGCCGCGGAGGATGGTTCTCAATTCTTTTAAAGAATGTACGGTTCTCATGCCTTGAACGTATGCTCCTCAGCGGGGAATGAACGCTCGCCTACGGCTTTCACATAGGCCTGGAGGGCTTCCTGTACCGAATCTGTTTCAGCCAGGAAGTTCTTGACGAATCGTGGCTTACGGCCAGTGGTAATGCCCAGCATATCGTGCAACACCAGAATCTGTCCGTCGGTGTCTGGCCCGGCACCTATGCCGATGACCGGTGCTTTGACGGCCTGGGCGATGCGTGCCGCCAGCGGCGCGGGAACGCACTCCAGCAGTATGATATCGGCTCCGGCGGCTTCCAGCTCGCAGGCGTGCTCGATCATCATCTCCGCCGCTTTCTCGTCACGGCCCTGGACCTTGTAGCCGCCAAATTTATTGACGAACTGCGGCGTCAGGCCCAGGTGTGCGCATACGGGCACGGCGCGCTCGGTCAGAGCGGTAATGGTTTCTTTCATCCAGTCCGTACCCTCGAGTTTTACCATGTGTGCGCCCGCTCGCATCAGTTCCGCTGCGTTCTCCAGGGCAGACTCGACCGTGCCGTAGCTCATGAAGGGCATGTCGGCCATGATCAGGGACCCACGGTTTCCTTTGGCCACGCAGCTGACGTGATACACCATCTGGTCCATGGTCACCGGCAGGGTGCTGTCATGCCCCTGAAGCACCATCCCGAGGGAGTCGCCGATAAGGATTACGTGAACGCCCGCTTCACTGACCACCTGGGAAAAGGTGGCGTCATAGGAGGTAAGGGCAGCGAAGGCTTCGCCCTTCTGCTTGAACTCACGCAGGGTATTGATGGTAACAGCCATAGAATCCTTGCCTTTTGGGTGGATGGGCCTGGGCGTGCCGGGGTATCGGCATTGAAGTGTTAAGGGTAATCCGCCGGTGGAAGCTTGCGCAAGCCGTTGTCGGGGCATTGGCGACGCAGTTTGGCAATCGGTGTGCCGTCGGGCAGAGTCAGGCCGGCCTTCAGGTCCAGCAGGGGCTGGATTGCAAAGTCCCGGTTTCGAAGCTCCCGATGGGGGATGGTGAGGCGCTCATCGTCGAGTACCTGTTCGTCGTAGAGCAGTATATCCAGGTCGAGCGTGCGGGGACCCCAGTGTCTGAGCCGTTCCCGGCCATGCTTCTGTTCGATACTCTGCAGTTCGTCAAGGAGTTGGTGCGGTGGCAGGGAGGTTCTAAGCCACACGGCACCGTTGACGAAGTCCGGCTGGTCCTGGGGGCCGACCGGGCGGCTGGCATAAAACGGCGATTGGGCTACCAGAACTGTTTCCGGCAGGGTAGCCAGGGCGGAGACCGCCCTGGCAAGTTGATCAGCAGGGTCTTTCAGGTTGCTGCCAAGACCGATAAAGACGTCTGTCATCATTACTGAGCGGGGCGTTTGGCCGGTTTGCGGCGGCGACGACGCTTTTGGGGTGCATCGGTGCTCAGCTGTGACAGCATCCGTTCCTGGCCCCGTTCATCCTGTGCCTGGAACTCGGTCCACCATTGGCCAAGCCCGTGTTCAATCTCGCCGGACGCCTCGCGAACCAGCAGGAAATCGTAAGCCGCGCGGAACCGTGGATGAGTCATGGTGGCAAAGGCCCGTTTGCCCTGTCGGCGGGGCAGGCGCATCTGGAGTTCCCAGATTTCCTTCATGGGCCCGGAGAAACGTTTCGGAATCGAGGTTGCCTGCACCTGGCGGCCAATCACCTTTCCGATGGCGCCGTGCAGTGCCGGCTGGACCGGGTCACCGTTATCCTGCCTGCGATGCCACTCCGCCTGGAGTGCAGGCCAGAGCATGGCGGCAAACAGGAAGTAAGGCGTAACCGACTTGCCCTGGGCAATACGGGCATCTGTGTTTCTGAGAGCCTGCCGTATCAGTTCATCCGGTTCTCCGTTCTGGATAGCCCGGGCGGTCTCCGGAAACAGTGGTTCGAGAAGGTCATAACGGTTGAGCAGATCGTAGGTGGCCTCACCATGGCCGGCTGAAAACAGTTTGAGCACTTCTTCAAACAGTCGGGCCGGAGGGATATGGGTCAACAGTGGCGCCAGCTCCCCAATGGGGGCTTCAGTTTCGGGCTCAATGTCGAAGTCGAGCTTGGCCGCAAAGCGGATAGCGCGAAGCATCCGTACCGGGTCTTCCCGATAGCGGGTCTCCGGGTCGCCAATGAGACGCAGCTGGCGGTTGCGAAGATCCTCGATGCCATTGGCAAAATCGATCACGGTAAAATCGCGGATGCAGTAGTAAAGCGCATTGACGGTGAAGTCGCGACGCAGGGCGTCCTCTTCCTGGTTGCCGTAGACATTGTCTCGCAGCAGCAGGCCGTGTTCACTGGTCCTGCGATCGTCATCATCGGTGTCGGTATCGGCTTCCGCGGCGTTGCCCCGGAAAGTAGTCACCTCAATCACTTCGCGGCCAAAAACCACGTGGACAATCCGGAATCGCCGTCCGATCAACCGGGAGTTCCGGAACAGGTCGTGCACTTCCTCGGGGGTGGCATTGGTCGCAATGTCGAAATCCTTGGGCTTGCCGCCCAGCAGGATGTCTCTTACGCCGCCGCCCACGAGGTATGCTTCATAGCCTGATTTGTTCAGGCGATGCAGAACTTTCTTGGCGGGTTCGCTGATTACCGAGCGGGAGACGTTGTGCTGGTCCCTGGGAATTTCCCGTCGCTGGTAGGTGCGGGCTTTCTTTTTTCCGTTGCCGGGCATGAAGGAACGGAGTTTGTCGACGAGTCTTTTAGGCATTGAAATCCGTGGTTGCGATGAGCAAAAACCGAGAGTTTAACGGTTTGAGCAGGATTTGCACACGTTTGCCTTGGATTACAGTTCCGGAGCCCAGATAATCAAAAGGCGGATCCGTTCTCACGAATCCGCCCTCAAAGCGTTGACGATCTGCATTGTTTTTGTTTTTGCCGGGATTTTTCTTGGTTTTTGTACCCCACTGCATATCCCCATTGAGGGGCATCTCAGCAGTGCAAACGGAAAGCTTTGAATACACAGAGCGGTCAGAGACATCGAGCGGGTCCAGGGTAGCTGCAGCGTCACCTCTGAGGCGATTCTTCTCTACATCTACAACTCGCACGTGCCGTGGGACCACTAAAAAGCAAAGTACCCAAAACACTCAGTTCGCTTACGTTCTGTTGTTGTTTTTGTTACCGAACGCTTCCCGCAGCTTTTTGTTCTTGTTGTTGGCGCTGCTTTGTCACTCTTGTTTTTGTTGTTGTGCGCCAAATAGGTTGCAGTCCGTGTGCCAGTTTTTGAATTTCCTTGGTTAACAGAGTCTTACGATTTTTTAGGTCATAAGTGTTACCCCGTATTCATCCTAAGTGTTACTGAGATCACGTTACTTTAGTGAGGAGTGTTACCGACAGGAACATGGGGTAACAACTGAGCCTGGGTTCACACTATGCCAGGCTCAGTTGCCGGAGGATTTTTTCCGGGGGATGCCGAGACGCTGGCGACGTTCCCAGAGTGATTTTCGGCTGATGCCCAGTTTCTGGGCCAGTTCCGTCTCACTCATGCGATCCTGGTTCTCGAGAACAAAATGCTGGAAGTAATCTTCGAGGGAGAGATCGTTGGACGCATCCACCTCCCGGGTATGTGTCTGCTCGTTGTTGCCGTCCACGAGAGTCTCGGGGATGTATTCGTCGCTGCCTTCGCTGTCCAGGTCCAGCAATGAGGGCGTGATCACGTCGCCGTCACACAGGATGGTTGCGCGCTCAATGGCGTTCTCCAGTTCCCGTACGTTTCCCGGCCAGCGATGGCGTTCGAGGGCGCGCATGGCTTCGGGGCTGAGATTGAGATCGGGCTTGCCCATTCTCTCGCCCTGGCGCTTCAGGAAGCGGCGGGCCAGTCCCAGAATATCGCTCTGGCGCTCACGCAGCGGCGGGATACGGATCTGCATGACGTTCAACCGGTAGTAGAGGTCTTCCCGGAATTCCCCGGTACGCGTCATGGCCTTGAGGTTTCGGTGGGTGGCGGCAATCATCCGCACGTTGACGGTACGGCTCTGGGTGGAGCCGACTTTCCGGATCTCGCTCTCTTGCAGGACCCGTAGCAGGCGTGCCTGGGCTTCGGCCGGCAGTTCGCCGATTTCGTCCAGAAACAGGCTGCCGCCATCGGCGGCCTCGATCAGGCCGGTCCTGGCCGATACCGCACCGGTGAAAGCGCCCTTTTCATGGCCGAACAGTTCCGATTCAATCAGGCTTTCGGGGATGGCCGCGCAGTTGACCGAAATCAGCGGCTTGGCAGCGCGGGGGCTGAGCAGGTGCAGGGCGCGGGCCGCCAACTCCTTGCCGGTTCCTGATTCGCCCTGGATCAGGACCGTGGTTTCTGTCGGTGCTACTTTACGGATCAGCGTGAATACCCGCTGCATTGGCTCACACTGGCCGAACATGATGTTGGCAGGATCGCTGCTTTCCGGCGTTTCCAGGGCTGGTGCCGAGCCGTCACCCGAGTTCCGGTCAGCGGGTTTCCTGGCCAGAATGTTTTCGACCGCGGCCAGCATTTCATCGTGATCAAACGGTTTGGCGATGTACTCAACGGCGCCCATTTTCATGGAGTCCACTGCTGATCTCAGGCTGGCATAGCTGGTCATGATCAGCACCGGCGTGTTGGGTGCGCGATTGATCAGTTCGGTGCCCGCTGCGCCCGGCAGGCGCAGGTCGGAAATGATCAGATCGAACTGATCGGGTTCGTGGTTCTGTTCGGCTTCCTCAACGGAGGCGGCATCGGCGACCTCATAGCCGGCATGCAGCAACAGTTTGCGCACTGCCGAGCGAATAATGTCTTCGTCTTCCACGATCAGAATGCGAGGCATAACAGTTTCAAGACCTTTGGTTCTGGCTGATGGCAATAGTGCCGGTTTCCGGTTCGTAGGCTGGCAATCTCAGCCTCACGCAGGTTCCGCGGCCGGTGTCGGCATTAGCCGGGCTTTCCACCTGAACGTTGCCATAGTGCTCTTCAATAATGCTGTACACCAGCGACAGGCCAAGACCGGTTCCCTTGTTGGGGGCCTTGGTGGTGTAAAACGGCTCGAAGATATGATCGAGTTGATCTCCGGGAATACCGGAGCCCTCATCAACCACCTCGATGATAGCGGAGTAGCCATCGCCCTTTCCACTGACCCGGATGGTGCCGCCTTCCGGTGAGGCATCGCGGGCGTTTGCCAGCAGGTTGACGAATACCTGGACCAGGCGCTGCTCATCTCCCAGCACCTGCAAAGAGGGCGGGCAGTCGTTGACATAGTGAATGCCCAGGCCCTTGTCACTGAGAGACAGCAGGTTGATCGATTCTTCCACGCAGCGGTGAATCGTTATCGGCTCGTACCGGTTGGCCTGGGCATGGTTGCCGGTGCGGGCAAAGTTCATCAGCGACTGCAGGATGGTGGAGATTCGCCGTGTCTGCTGCTGTATCTGGTCCGCCGTGTCGAGAATATCCGGGTTGTCGGTTTCCAGTTTCAGGTTCTGGGCCAGGGAGGAGATACCGGTGACCGGGTTCCCGATCTCGTGGGCGACACCGGCGGCGAGTCTTCCCACCGATGCCAGCCGTTCGCTGTGCATCAGTTCGTCCTCAAGCAGCCGCGTTTCGGTCTGGTCCTCCACCAGGATAATGCTGCCACCTTCGGTGTGGTCCGGCCCGCTCAGGGCCGCTTTGTGAAGGTTCAGCCAGTGGGGTTTGCCTCGCAGGTCCAGCCGGTGCTTGTAGCGATGCAGGTCCGGGCCACGGTTGAAGTCATCAAGCAGCAGGTGCCAGTGCTCGGGCAGTGCCATCAGCCTGGCACCGACCACGTCATCAGCGGTGATGCCGGTGAGCGCCTCCATGGCGTGGTTCCACATCAGGATTTCACCGTCCTCGCCTACGGAGCAGGCAGGAATCGGCAGGTTCTGAAGGGTCTGGCGGTAATGCCGGCGCAGGTTGTCCAGCTCGCCGGCCAGGCCGGTCAATCGGTTCTGGTAGTCGCCGAGGGCGCGCTCCACATAGCGGATGTCCTGGGCGGTGCCGCCCTGGGCCATGGGCTTGAAGCCGAGATGGCGCTTGACCATGTCCCGGGCTACGGAGGGGCCGAGCAGGCCGGACAGGTTTATTTCCACCTGGTCGCGCAGTCGCCTGAGCTGGTACGGCCGATACTCCACATTGGGCAGTTTCAACTGGCCCAGTGCCCGCTCCACTTCTCGCCGCGCCACACCATAGCCCAGCGGCTCCGCTAACTGTCTCACAAAGTCACTGGAGGATGTGGCCAGCAATTCACGGCGTTGCGGGCGGGACAGTGCGCCCAGTGAGCAGGCCTGGGCTGCGCTGTTCTCCTCACTGGTGCTGGTGCTGAGGATGGAAATCAGCGCAAACACGGTAATGTTGGCACTCAGGCTGACGAACGTGAAGATATGCCAGTTGCTGTAGTCCGGTATCAGTGGCGCATCCAGCCAGGCCAGCAGATTGGCCGTGTGCGAGAATGGCAGCACGAGCGTCACCACCCAGATGGCCAGCCCGACAACAAGGCCGGCGATCAGGCCGCGGCGATTGCCCTCGGGCCAGTAAATCACGCCCAGGGCGCCGGGCAGCAGTTGCAAAGTGCCGGAGAGGGAAATGGCGCCGAGAATGGACAGGTCGAGGTTTTTGCCGACAACTTCATGAAACAGCAGCGCCAGGAAAATGATCACGGCGATGAGCAGGCGCTTGATCCACTGCAGCCATTGGTAGATATCGCCCTGGTCTTTCGGGGTTTTCAGGGGCAACACCACGTGGTTCAGGGCCATGCCCGCGAGTGCCAGGGTGCTGACGATCATCAGGCCGCTGGCCGCAGACAGGCCGGCAATGTACATGAGCAGCGTCAGTACGGGGCTTTCCAGCGCCTGTGCAACCCCGATGGCAAAGAAGCCGGGCCCGGTGGTCACTGCCAGTTCCTGGCCCCCCCATAGGATAAGGGGCACCGGCAGGCCGAGCAGTAACAGATAAAGCGGCAGACCCCAGCTGGCTTTGGCCAACGCCTTGGGAGAGGGGTTCTCGCTGAAGGTCATGTGATACATGTGTGGCAGCACCAGAGCACCGGCAAAGGACATCAGCATCAGTGCCCGCCAACTCCCATCGTCGATGCTCAGGGTCATGGTGGTGGCCGGCGACGTCCGGTTGTCCAGCCAGCTTTCCAGTCCGCTCATACCGTCAAAGACCCCAAACAGAATGACGCCCCCGAGCACCAGCAATGCCACAAGTTTAACCAGCGAATCAAAAGCAATGGCCAGCACCAGCCCCTGATGGTTTTCCGAGTTCTGGTCGCGCCTTGCCCCGAATAGCATGGCGAAAAGCACCACGATCAAGCTGAACATCACGCTGATTACCGCAGGCGATGTGTCCGGCGCGAGAATGCTCGCAGAGGTGGCGACGGCCTGTATCTGCATGCTCAGCAAGGCCAGAATGGCCCCGCCGGAGCAGAGGGTGACCAGGGTGCCAGCCCACTGGCTTCGGTAGCGGTAGGCAAACAGATCGGCGAGGGACGTGAGCTGATAGGCGCGTCCGATCCTCATGACCGGGTTCAGAAGCACGGGCGCCAGCAGGAAAGCGCCGCTGATGCCGAGATAGTAAGCCAGAAAGCCGTAGCCGGATTCGGCGGCCATACCAACCGCACCGTAGACGGCCCATATGCCGGCATAGACGCCCAGGCTGAGCACATAAACCAGGGGGTGGCGAACCCAGCGCCGGGGGACCATGCCTTTTTCGGTGAACCAGGCGATGCCGAACAGCAAAATCAGATACAGGAGGCTGGCGAGCAGCAGGCCGGAGGGACTAAAACTCATTGGGGTCTCGCCGCCATTCCAGCCAGAAACCGATGGCAATCAGCCCGGCCCAGATAAGGTAGGGGCTGTACCAGACGTTTCCCGGCGAAGTCCACCAGTCAAGGATGTTGGGCGAAAAGATATAGATGGCCAGTACCAACAGGAAGACCAGACGGTAGATATACATCAGGCATGCTATCCGCGCTGAGGTGTGAGAAGGGCTTTATACCATGTCCCTCACTGGGATGTCAGGTGGATGGCGCCCCGTCGCCAGTTACTCCGGCCCCACTCCAGCAGCGAATCCAGCGAACCGCTGGCCAGGTTGGCAGGCGGGTTCTGGCCAAGGGCAACGAGCGCCATGAACAGGTTGTCGACAGGCTTGTTATCATCAAGAGCTGGCGCATGGGTCTGCTTGCTCAGTTTCTGACCCTGCTCATTGAGTATGACCGGGATGTGAAGCCAGCGTGGAGGAAGAGCTCCCAGGGCCCGATAAATCTGTTGCTGCTGCGCCGTCATGTCCAGCAGATCCGAGCCACGCACCACGTCCGTGATGCCCTGATCAATGTCATCGACCACCACCGCCAACTGATAGGCGTAGAACCCCTCCTTGCGGAGGATGACCGGATCGTCAAGCTCTGCTTGCACCGTCTGGTGTTGTGGCCCCAGCAGCTGGTCGTGCCAGTGGCAGTCTTCGTCTTCGAGGGCAAAGCGGATCGCGAATGGCCGGTCACCGTCGATTTCTGTGCGAGTGCGACACTGGTTCGGGTGGCGCCCCTCATTGGCCTGCAATTCCTTGCGCGAGCACTGGCAACGATACGCGTAGCCGCTTTCAAGCAGCCGGTTAATGGCGTGCTGATAGGCGTCGTGACGTCTGGATTGAAAGCGTACCGGCTCGTCGGGAAACAGCCCGTGGGCGTCAAGGCTGGCAATGATCTGGCCGGTCGC
Source organism: Marinobacter sp. es.042 (assembly GCF_900188315.1). Lineage (NCBI taxonomy): Bacteria > Pseudomonadati > Pseudomonadota > Gammaproteobacteria > Pseudomonadales > Marinobacteraceae > Marinobacter > Marinobacter sp. es.042. Next base: position 2,594,142 of record NZ_LT897781.1, on the reverse strand, counting down.
TTCCGGCGGCTCTCTCAGAGGGTCCAGGTCTTCAATGCGGATAAACCACTGGCCGCCCTGGCTGCGGGCTTCCAGAAAGCTGGCAAGTGCGGTAACGAGGGAGCCAAAATGCAGCGGGCCTGTCGGAGAGGGCGCAAACCGGCCCCGGTAATGAGGGTTGTTCATGGCGGTAAGTCAGCCGGCGGGGCTGAGAAAAGCCCCAACCGGCAGCTGTTGCGTAGTAGGCTCAGATGCCGGTCTGGCGTTCGCGAATCTCGGCCAGTGTCTTGCAGTCGATGCACAGGGTGGCTGTTGGTCGAGCTTCCAGACGGCGGATACCGATTTCCACGCCACACTGATCGCAGAAGCCATAGTCGTCTTTGTCGATGCGGTCGATGGTCTGGTCAATCTTCTTGATCAGCTTCCGCTCGCGGTCGCGGGTACGCAGCTCCAGGCTGAATTCTTCCTCCTGGGTTGCGCGATCGCTGGGATCCGCGTAATTTGCGGCGTCTTCCTGCATGTGGTGCATGGTGCGGTCGACTTCTTCCATCAGCTCCTGCTTCCATTGCAGCAGCAGATCCTTGAAGTGCTGGAGCATTTCCGCACTCATGTACTCTTCACCCTTCTTCATTTCATAGGGGGTGAAGTTGGTAAAACGTTCGCGTGGTTGTTCTGCAGTAGTTGCCATTGAACCCGGCCTCTTGTTTGTACTTCACAAGAACGGTTTGCTTCCCTCCGCGTGAGCCCCCGTGGCTGCGCGGTTATACCCTGGATGAAGCATTCGTCCTGAAACGGGAATTTGCGGAAAATAGCAGATTAGTCACGGGGGTGCCAGCCTTGTGACATCGACTTTTGTACGGAGATCACATGAAGTTTCCAGAACCGCTGGTTGAAGGCCGGCTTATCCGCCGCTACAAACGCTTTCTGGCAGACGTGCGGCTGCCGGATGGTTCAGAAATTACGGCCCATTGTCCGAACACCGGCTCCATGCTGGGCTGTCAGCCGGAGGATGCCCGAGTCTGGCTTAGCTATAGCGATAACCCCAAGCGCAAACTCCAGTACACCTGGGAGTTGGTGGAAACCTCGCCCGGGCAACTGGCCTGTGTGAACACCGCCCGGCCGAACAGCCAGGCCCGGGCGGCTGTGCAGGCCGGCACCGTGGCGGAGCTGGCCGGCTATTCCGAGTGCCGCGCCGAGGTTAAGTATGGTTCGGAGAAAAGCCGGATCGACCTGCTGCTTTCCGGCCATGACACCGCGGCCGATGCCTGGGTGGAGGTCAAGAATGTCACGCTGGCGGAAGATGCTCAGGGTTTTTTCCCCGATGCGGTGACCGAGCGCGGCCAGAAGCATCTGCGGGAGCTGATTGCCCAGGTTGAGCAGGGCGATCGCGCAGTGCTGTTTTTCGTGGTGAATCACACCGGCATTCAAACCGTTCGCCCGGCGGACCATATTGATCGAAAATACGGTGAGTTGCTGCGGGAGGCCTGCGATGCTGGCGTGGAAGTGATTGCCTATCGTGCCGATCTGAGCGAGAGCGACGGCACGCCAACAGGTGTGTTGACCCTGACCGAATCGGTGCCCGTTATTCTGGAAGTCTGACCTCAATCTGGCCGTCCCGCTCCCGCAGGTCCAGCTGGGCGAGCGCATCGCCCTGGCAGGGCCCGGCAATGCATTCGCCGTCTGAGGGCTTGAACAGGGCGCCGTGGGTGGAACACTGGATAAACAGGTTGTCGGAATCCATGAACCGGCCGGGCATCCAGTTCAGTTCAACGCCCAGATGCGGACAGATGTTCAGGTAGGCGCGGGGCGTGCCACCATCCAGAAACAGGAACCCGGTCAGCGGCATGCCTGCCGGCTCCCGGGCCTTCTCCCGGAGCCGGAATTCCACGAATTGGCCCAATGCCAGCTCAGAGGCTGGACAGACGGGCTGCCAGGTATGCGGGACGCTGCTCATTTCGGCAAGATTGTGTATCGCATGCGGGTCCCGTGATTCAGGGACATGACGACCTCATCGGCGTCCAGGCGATGCGGAAAATAGCAGCCGGAAATCTTGGCGCTGGCAATACTGGAGCCTTCCATTCGGGATTTCGAGAAGTCGACACCTCGCAGGTCGGCGCCCCGGAAGTAGGCGTGGCGGAAATCCAGCCCCTTGGCATCCATTCCCCTGAGATCCAGACCCCGGAAATCGCCATGGGCGAAACTGGGGAACTCTGCAAGCTTTGCCTTTTCAGCATTGAACGCCTGCATGTCCTCGCTACGAAGAATATCGTAGAGCGGGTGACTGATCTGATGTACTTCGTGTTCGCTTTTATCGTCCATATCGAACCTCGCGCTCGCCAGTGGGAGCCAGTTGTTGTTCTTAGTCGGCCTTTCCGCCGGGGATGCCCAGGTGTTGGCGGATACGGTCGGCCACCGCCTCTGCCACATGCTCCTGGTCAGTGTGCAGGTGGATGGTGTGGCTCTTCTCTTCCACGGTTAACGGTTCAAACCAGGTTTGCTGGGCGTCCAGCAATTCCTCGGTTGCCTCGGAGGCATCGCCCTTGCGATTGCGGATCCACTCCCGGCGCAGATCTTCCGGCGCCTCGCAATGGATCAGGGCAAAGGGCACACCCTGATCTTCGGCTATCGATGCCAGCAGGGCCCGCTCTTTCTGTTTCAGGCTGGCGGCGTCCACAATCACCGGGAAACCGGCGGCCAGAACGTGACTGGCAAGCTCTGCCAGCCGCTGATAGGTTTTCTCTGTCGCTTCCTCGGTGTACAGATTGCCACCGGTCGGTGAGCGGGAGCTCTCCAGGGGTGCCAGTCCGTGCAGGCGCTTGCGTTCGACATCGGAGCGCAGGCGTATCAGCCCCAGTTCATTGGCCATGGCGGCGCTGACGCAGGTCTTGCCGCTGGCGGACAGCCCGGTGGTTGCCAGCAGATAGTGATTCGGAATAGTGCCGTAATCCTCGGCCAACTGGGCGTAGGCTCGATAGCGCTGCATCAGGTCGGCTTTTTCAGCATCAGTGAGCCCCGGGTTTCCCATGGTAAACAGGGCAATCTTGGCGCGCACCATAGCCCGGTATGCCTTATAAAGCGGCAACAAGGGCAGGGCTTCGAAGTCGTCGCGGTATTCCAGGTACGTATTGAGCACCTGGTTGGCAAGGGCGCTTTCCCCACGGGACTCCAGATCCATCAACAGGAACGCGAGATCGTTGATCACATCGATCCAGCGGAACGGTTCGTTGAATTCAATGCAGTCGAAAACCGTTACCTCATCCTCGAAGCGGGTGATATTGGCGAGATGGAGGTCGCCATGGCATTCCCGCACCATTCCGCTGTCGCGACGACGGGCAATCAACTCCCGGTGGCGTTCGAAGGTGGATTCGGTCCAGGCCTGGAGGTTGTCCAGCTGCATGAGCAGATCCGAATCGTCAATCATCGGCCGGATCTGGTCAAAATTTTCCTGCATGGCAGCGAACACGGCTTCCGGAGTGCCAAGCGGCTTGTCGTCCGGCACAGGCGGTAGCTGCTCATGGAAGGCAGCGACCTGACGGGCCAGGTCCGTGAGTGGTTCGGGCGTCAGCTTTCCCTGTTCCTGCAGGCGATCGAAGAGATGCTCCTGGCCGAACTGACGCATTTTGATCGCGTATTCGAAGGCTTCTCCCTCCCCACCGAGGATGGGGTTGTCGGGCGTGCCGGTGATGGGTACCACCTCCAGATACAGTTTGTCGGCCAGTCGCCGATTGAGCCTGAGCTCCTCCTCGCAGAAATGCTTTCGGCGATCGAGGGTGGAGAAGTTCAGGAAGCCGAAATCCATCGGCTTCTTGATCTTGTAGGCGTAGTCACCGGTCAGAACCACCTGTGAGATGTGAGTTTCGATAACCTGGAAACCATCGACAGGATGGTCGTACAGGTCTGGATTCTGCATGGCCAGAATCAGATTGCCTGGGGATGTCTCACTCACCGTGCTCTCCTCGCGTTCCCTGAACCTATTGATTTTTCTTGCTCTATCATAACGGGCAGATTACAGAAATAACACACGGATGGCCTGCCTTCCTCACCGCTCCCTTCGTTATAATCGCGGCATGAAAAAATCCAAAGCATCCTCCACCCCCAGGCGAAAGCCCTCCCGACGTTCCTCCAACAACGGTCGCCGGCCGTGGTTCTGGCGTTTTATGTTCCGGTTATGTGCCATCGGTCTCGTTTTGCTGGCTGGCTGGATGGTTTACCTCGATGCCGTGGTGACCTCCCGTTTCGAGGGCCGGCGTTTCGAGGTTCCGTCCCGGGTTTACGCGCGCCCTCTGGAGCTTTTCGATGGCGCCAGCGTCAGTGCCGGTGCCCTGGAGAGGGAACTGAGCCTCTCCGGTTTCCGTAAGGGTGACGGCAGGAAATCCGGCAGTTACCAGCGCACGGGCAATCGCTTTGTGATCAGTACCCGGGGCTTTTCCTTCCCGGACGGCGATGAACCCAGGCGCAGGATCTCATTGATGATATCTGGCGATCGGGTTCAGGGCTTTTCGGTGATTGAAGGCGATAATGCCCCGATTGTGCGGCTTGAGCCGGCGCAGATTGGCGGCATCTACCCGGCGCACAAGGAGGACCGGGTGCTGGTTCAGCTGGATGAAGTGCCGGCCCTGTTGCCCACCACTCTGATGGCGGTGGAGGATCGTAATTTCTACGACCATTTCGGCATCGCGCCACTTTCTATTGGCCGGGCCATGCTTGCCAACATCCAGGCCGGGCGCATCGTTCAGGGTGGCAGCACGCTGACCCAACAATTGGTGAAAAACTTCTTCCTGACTCGAGAGCAGACGCTGGTGAGAAAGGCCAACGAAGCCCTGATGTCGGTGCTCCTGGAGTTGCACTATGAAAAAGACGATATCCTCGAAACCTATCTGAACGAGGTCTACCTCGGACAAGCCGGTACGCGCAGCATTCATGGTTTCGGTCTTGCCAGCCAGTTCTATTTTGGCGAATCCCTCAAGGATCTGGATGTGCACCAGATCGCGTTGCTGGTGGGCATGGTCAAAGGCCCCAGTTACTACAATCCGCGCCGCCACCCGGAGCGCGCAACCGAGCGGCGGAATCTGGTGATTTCTGAAATGGAACAGGCCGGCCTCATTGAGCCGGGGCGCGCGTCCAGGGCTCGTGGATTGCCGCTGGGCGTCAGTGAGCGCCCGTCGTATTCGGAAAATCGGTACCCGGCCTATATCGATCTGGTCCGGCGACACCTTGCCCGCGATTACAAGGAAGAGGATCTGCGCAGTGAAGGTTTGCGGATTTTCACGACCCTGAACCCGGCGATTCAGTACGCGGCAGAGTATGCGGTAACCGATACCCTCCCGAGGTTGGGCGGTGGGCAGAATGCCGAGGCGCTGGAAGCCACCCTGGTAGTCACTGCGAAGGATTCCGGGGAAGTGCTGGCGCTTGTTGGTGGCCGGGACCCGCAATTTGCTGGATTCAACCGGGCACTGGATGCCAACCGTCCCATCGGGTCGTTGATCAAGCCGTTTATCTATCTGTCGGCGTTGCAGGAGCCGGAGAGGTATACCCTGACCACACCGGTGCTGGATAAGAGCTTTACCCTGGAATTCGACGATGGCAAACGCTGGCAGCCCAAGAACTACGATGGCGAGGAGCGGGGCGAAGTACCCCTGCACAAGGCCCTGTCCCACTCTTACAACCTGCCTGCCGTGCGTGTCGGGCTGGATATCGGAGTGGATCGGGTGCAGGAGACGCTGACAGCGTTCGGCGTCGACACCCCGATTTCCCGTTACCCGTCGATGCTTCTGGGCTCGGTTTCCATGAGCCCGGTGACCGTGGCGCAGATCTATCAGGGGCTGGCGACGTCCGGCTTCAATACGCCGCTGCGCACGATCCGTGAAGTCACGGACGCCGGCGGTGAGGCGCTATCCCGATACAGTCTTGAGGTTGAGCAAGTGGCCGATCCCGCCGCCGTGCACCTGGTGCAATACGCCATGCAGGAAACCATGCAGGAGGGGACAGGACGCTCTGCCTATTACACCGTGCCTGAAGAGCTCAGTCTTGCCGGCAAGACCGGCACCACCGATGATGGCCGGGACTCCTGGTTTGCCGGGTTCAGTGGTGACCTGCTTGCGGTGGCCTGGGTTGGGCGGGATGATAACGGGCCAACTTCACTGACCGGGGCCAGTGGCGCTCTGCCGGTGTGGTCGAGGTTTATGGCTCAGGTTCCCCAGCACGGCTTCTCGCCGGTGGTACCCGACGGGGTCAGTTATCACTGGGTGAATTCGGAGCGGCAGGCACTCACAGACGAATACTGCGACAATTCCCGTCTGCTGCCCTACATTGCTGGCAGTGAACCCACGCAGACAATTTCATGCTCCGGAACTCTGGAACGTCGAATCCGGGGTTGGTTTGAAGGACTGTTTCAATGATTGACCGACTTTCGTTAAGGACTGCCCTGATCGCCACGCTGCTGTCCGTGGCCGGTTGTGCTTCCGGGCCAGGAGGCGGAATCTACGTGCCGATCGGCAGTGAGCCGGCCAAGGCGCCGGAACCACCCAGAACCAGTACTGATAGCGAAGAAAGCGAAGCCCCCGTGTGGCGCAAGAGCGAACAGCCAGAGGCGGCTCCGGAAACCCGGGAACCGGCCCGTTCCAGCTCCCCTAGCTATCGGGAAACCGGGGATGGGCTCTCACCGGCGGCGCTCAGCCTGGTGCGTGAGGCCGATCAGCTGTTGGCGCAAGGCAATGTGCCTGGCGCTATTGCACGCCTGGAGCGCGCGCAGCGGATCGCCCCCCGATCTGCCGAGGTGTATTTCAAGCTGTCCGAAGCCTACGTGGCGGGCAATCAGTTGGGCTCTGCAGAGCAGTTCACTTTGAAGGGGTTGTCGCTGGCGGGCACTGATACACGGCTTCAGCGAGCAGGCTGGCTTCTGCTGGCGGATATTCGCCGGGCTCGAGGTAATGTGGCGGGTGCGGATCAGGCGGAGGCGAGGGCCGCCGCACTGTAACTCCCTTATGCCTGGCAGGCGGCCCCTTTCACTTTGCGACCGCCTGTCAGGTCAAAGGTTTATTCGACGAGTGGAATCAGCTCGGCTTCGGTTGTCTGGTTGGCAACAACTTCAAGGCTCTGTGTTCCCTCGAATTCGAGGTTATCATCCTGCTCGTTGTTATCTTCCTGGCAGCTGTAACTGATGGTGTAGTTACCCTCTGGAAGGAATGCCGCTGTGTAGCTGGAGAGGCTTGATTCATCGTCGAGCTCAACAGGTACAATCATCAGGGGATTGCCTTCCTCATTGTTGACGTTCAGATCCGATGTTTCGGCATTCTCACCGTAAAAGACGTAAACAGCACCGGTGTACTGACAGTCCGCCAGACTTTCATCCGCCATGCGGGTCGAACTTATCTGGGCAAAATCTACCTGGCCACTGATAAACCCAACCTGGAGATTGTTAACCAGTCTCAGGGACGGTTTCAGCATATAGTTAGCCAGGGCGTTACCCTGAGGGTCGACGATGGACTTGCGCACGTCAAAGTCGATGGTGAAGTTGGTGGTTGTGTCTGCGGCCACCAGGAATTCACCCTTAAGCTTGAGGCCACTTTGCTCGCCAGACGGAACTGCCAGTGAGTACTCGCTGTCGCCTGTAGATTCGCGCCTCACAAACGAGTTATCCGTGTCGACAATCAGGCGCAGTTCGGTGTAGGTGCCGGCAGGAACCTCCTCGTCGGTAATCAGTGGTTCGCTCAGGCCACCCTGGAGATCCAGCAGGTTTACCTGTTCGAATCCCGCGAGAGTAAACTCCACCCACGGACCGTTCTCGGGTTTCAGGCGAATTTCGGCGAACGCAATGGTGACATTGCTCAGGTCCATGGCCGGGGCGTCGGTAATGCCGAAGGACACCGTGCCCGTCCCTGAAGAGGCTGAGCTGTCACTGTCGCCGCCACTGCCACCACAGGCCGCGATGCCCGCAGCGAGAGTCGAAATGGCAAGAAGTTGTAGCGAACGTTTCATATAAACCTCCAAGGTTTATTTGCTGGAATCATAGCGAAGCAACATCGCTACCTGACTCCACCATCACGCTGCGGGGGAGGGCAGAGTTCCGGAAATTTTGTTAACGTTCCCTAATGTCTGGGCAACCGTTGAATCGGCAGATCGGGGACTCGGCCAATGCATCGGCTCGGCGACTTGAGATAGACTGCGCCGCTGGCATGAACCCACGCAGGTAAACAACGGCTTTGGCAATTTTTCCTTTCAAGCCCTCGAAGTCCCGGCGTTTTGACGCTCTGGTGCGGCCCCATCTGGATGCGATGTACCGGTTTGCTTACCGTCTGGCGGGTCAGCAACAGGATGCTGAGGATCTGGTTCAGGATGTCGTGGTCAAGCTATTCCCAAAGCTTGATGAGCTGGAAAGCGTTGACCAGCTAAGGCCCTGGCTGAATCGGGTGCTCTACAGGCAGTTTATTGATCAGGTGCGGCGTAAGAACCGGCAGAGTGACCGTCCGTTGACGGAGCTGGTCGGCAGTGAAAGCCAGGCCGATTGGCTGGACAGCCTCGAATCCGACAGTGTTGGCCCGGATCTGCAGCTCGAACACTCGCGCCTGGGACCGGCATTGGACCGGGTGATGATGACCTTGACGCCCGATCAGCGGACCCTTTTGTTTCTTCATGATGTGGACGGTTGGCGTCAGGAGGACATTGCGGAGGTGCTGGATATCCCGCTGGGGACTGTGAAATCGCGCTTACACAGGTGCCGGGCGGCCCTGCGAAAGAAATTGCAGCGGGAGCTGGAACCAACCGAGCCGGCTGGACGTGTGGGGGGATGAGGTGATGACAATGTCCTGCAACGAAATCCGGGTGGATCTGCCCGCCTACATTAACAATGAGCTTTCCGCCCCCGCCCGTGATCGGGTGCAGGAGCATATTGCTGGCTGCCCGGCGTGCAGTAAGTGGTTTGCTTCTGAGCGTGCTCTTAACCGGGCGTTGCAGGAGCAGTTCAGCGTCCCCGCGCCTTCCCCTGATTTTCAGAATCGTGTTCTGAGTTCGGCCCTGGGCGCGGGCAGTCCGCAGTCCGGATGGAGCCACGGGGCTCTGGGTGGTGCCATTGCGGCGGCCCTGGCGCTGGGTATTGGTCTTGGTGTCTTTTCAACGCCGGGTATTGTTACGGATGATGCAGACCCGACCGTTGCGTTGTCGGAGAATGCCGCTGAAGGGTTGGCAACCGGGATTGCCCACCCGGTTGAGAGAACTGTGCGTCTTGCCTTCCATTCCGGTGAAGCCCTGGAGAATGTCACGCTGACTCTGGAACTCCCGCCCAATGTGGAGGTGGCCTCCTGGCCGGGGCAGCGAGAGCTTAGCTGGCAGGTTAGCCTTGATGCGGGCGAGAACGTGCTGTCGTTGCCGTTGAACCTGCTTTTCCCGGGCTCTGGAGAGCTGGTGGCTCGACTGGACACCGGAGATCGCCATAAAACGTTCCGTGCCCCGATTCCAGAATACCCACAGAAGACCGTCGAGGGACCAGAATCATGATCAGAGAGAGACTTGCATTGAGCGCCAGGCTGGTCGGATTTCTGATGGTCGGATTCTTCATACCGGCAACAGCGCTGGCCAACGAGGGTCTGGATGTTACCATGCGCATGGTGACTGACGACGCAGAGCTCACCGATTCTGTGGTGCGGGAAATCGAGTTGCCCCGCGCTATCGAAAGACCCGAAAATCCAGGCAAATCTGGCTCCCGGGGTCTGGATGCGGCGAGTGAAGCCCGAGAAAGGGGGCGCGAGTTCGGTGAGTCCATGTCCGAAAAGGCCAGGCAATCCCGAGAACTGATCAAGGGTAAGCCAGAGCGGCCGGAGCGCCCAGAGCGCCCAGAACGCCCAGAACTGCCGGATGCACCAGGACTGGATCGCTGAAGCCGGGTACGTAACCGGGCCTCCCCTGCGTGGATTAACCCGGAGAGACCTGTTTGCTGGTATTTTGGCGCGCCCTGTTCCTGATTGTATCGTTGCTGCCCACGTCCCTTATTAAGGCGGCTGATTCGGAAGCCGGCATGGAGGATTTCCGGGCCGGCGTTGAAGCCTATGAAGCAGGCGAGCTGAACGCTGCGAAACGGCGCTTCCAGAGCGCTGTTGATGCTGGCCTGGTATCCCCCTCTCTTCTCTACAATCTTGGCGTTGTCTCGTATCAGCTGGGTGATTATGTCGCCGCTGAATCTGCTTTTCGTGCATTGCTGGACGGCGCGAACGGCGCCCTGGCGCGCTATAACCTTGGTCTGGTTGCGCTTGCACGCGGGGCGCCAGTCGAAGCGCGGCAATGGTTCGAGCAGGCCTCCGCTGAGAGCGCTCCGGACAAAATCCGGACTTTGGCCCGGGCTCAGCTGGATAAGTTCGATGGCGATATTCCGCCATCGGCCAGCCAGCCCTCCATTCGTGGCTATCTGGGTATCTCTGGCGGTTACGATTCCAACATTGCTGGCCTGCCCGAGGATACGGCGTCCAGTGAGGGTGGGGGCTTCCTTGAAGCACTGGCTGCGGGAACATACGAGCGACCAGTCGACACCCGCTCAAGAATCACACTCGATGTGGCCGCCTATTCCCGCGAACACCCATCCGATGAGGAATACGATACCCAGGTCTTGCAGGGAGGCTTGGGCTGGTCTCAGAGCCTGGCTGCGGGTGAGCGAGGAGCGCTGGTGTCGTTGGCGAAATCCTGGTTTGACAGCGAATCTCTTGAGACCCGATACGGCATCGAGGGCTTTCAGCGTTGGGGGGAGTGTCCGCTACCACTAGCCCCTGACCAGTGTGGAATATCCCTGGCAGCGGCAACTGTAAATGGTGGTTCAGGCTTCGAGGCCTATGACGGCCAGTGGTATCGGGCACGCTCTCATGCGCGGAAGTACCTGGGACCCTGGCGATTGGACGGCGAATACTCACTGGAAATCAATGATCGGCGGGATCTGCGAACAGCCGATGAATTTGTCAGTGTCTCACCTACCCACCACACACTGGAAATTGACGGTCGCTACCGCTGGCAGCCTGACCTGACTCTCGGAACAACCGGCTCGGTTCGCCACAGTCGATACCGGGATGCCCACCAGTTGGTCAATGCGACCGGCGAGAGCGGCCTCAGGGAGGATAACCGTCTGGAGATCGGGTTGCTGGCGGAGAAGTCCCTGGACAACCTTTGGCTGGTCCGGGGGGAGTGGCTGGTTCGGGACAACAGAAGCAGCCTGTCGCAGTATGATTATCAGCGCCAGACGCTGATGTTGACCCTGGAAGGGGCCTTCTAGCTCTGCAAGGCAAAGCCAGAAGACCGGCTACCCGTTACAGTCCTGCGTTTCTCAGGCGGTTGGCGTGTTGCTTGAAAACCGCTTTTGGATCAGTTTCGAAGAGGCTATGCAGGCCCAACGCCTGATTCACCTCGTCCAGGTGGTTCATGAAATAGTTGTCGCGTATAACCTTGCCAAACCGGCTGCTGCAGCGGCCTACCAGACCGTCGTTCTGGCTGAAGCCGAAAGCGAGGCTGGTGGTGCCCAACAACGCGTCGGACGGATCCAGTACGTTGGTCAGAACACCAGTGCCACCCCAGGAGTAGAAGCGTACGCCGTTAGCCGAGTAGGCGCCTTCACCGCAAGCGGTGGTTGGAATGCCGGCAGGGGCAAAGTTGTTGAATTCGGCGCTGCCCTGTGTGGTGAGGGATTCCAGGCTGGAGCGCAGGTCCTGGTTGTAGCCGCCGCCGGAGAGCAAATCGATCAGCCCACCCAATGCATTACCCAGGTTGGCGGCAAGGCTTTCCGCGGGAGAGCCGTAGATTAGGTCTGCGACCGGCGAGCCTTTATGGGGCGAGCCGACGGACGTCACTGAGGCGACCAGATCCGGCCGCACCCTGGCGATGTAACGGGCCGTGGGCCCCCCGTGACTGTGGCCAATCAGATTGACCTTGCCGTGCACCGCGGCTATGGCCTGCACCTGCGGCAGCAGCGCTTCGCCGCGAGCAATGGTGCTGTCCAGGGCGGGCACCTGAGTGGTGTAGACATCGGCGCCGTATTTGCGGAGATCCTCGGCGACGCCGTACCAGTAGTCCACGCCGGCAATGGAATCAAAGCCGAACATGCCATGCACCAGTACAACCGGGTAGCGAGTATCCGTATAGTTTGAAGGGGTAGAGTTCCACCACCAGGCGGCGGAGGGGGCCGACCAGGCCACAGTCAGGGCCAGGGCCATTGCTTGGATCCAGAGTTTCATTGTCGTTCCTACAGTTTGATGTTGTGTTTGTTATTCAAACTGCGGCTCAACCTAACGGGTTGCTCCAGAGACTTCCTGCTCGTACTGCATCTGCCTGTAGGCAGACCGAGTGCTTCCGTGCGCTGACTTGATTATTGTGTTTGTTAGATTGGTGCCGTCAGAGCATCTCGGTAGAGATTAGATCAAGATTTGATCAGGCGGAGTGGTAAGTCAACGGCACAAGAGGCCAGGCAGGGGTGTTCGCCGTGAAACTGTGATGCCCGTCACATCGGTGGCCCCGCAGGACATGTTTCGACCTGCGGGGCAGCGATGGGGACAGCGGAAATATCAGAGCGTGGCCATGACCTTTTTGGCCGCCGCTACCGTATCGGCGATGTCCTGTTCGGACAGTGCCGCTGTCGTAAAGCCTGCCTCAAAGGCGGATGGTGCCAGATATACGCCTTCTTTAAGCATGCCCTGGAAGAACTTCTTGAAGCGTTCGACATCACAGCCCATTACCTGGTCAAAGCGGGTAACAGAGCTTTCCTCGGTGAAGAAGAATCCGAACATGGCCCCGGCACTCTGGACCGTCAACGGGATGCCAGTGGCGTCAGCGGCTTCTTTCAGGCCGTCGCGAACGGCATTGGTTTTCTCGGTCAGCCGGTCGTGGAAACCCGGTTCGGAGATTGCGTTCAGGGTCGTCAGGCCGGCGCACATGGCCAGGGGGTTACCGCTCAGGGTGCCTGCCTGGTAAACCGGTCCCAGCGGTGAGATGTGTTCCATGATTTCCCGTTTGCCGCCAAAGGCGCCGACCGGAAGCCCGCCACCAATCACCTTGCCCAGTGCGGTGAGGTCCGGGGTTACGCCATACAGCCCCTGCGCGCCGCCGAGGGAAACCCGGAACCCGGTCATTACTTCGTCGAAGATCAGAACGGTGCCGTGCTCGTCGCACACTTCCCGCAACCCCTCAAGGAAGCCGGGGACCGGCGGGATACAGTTCATATTACCAGCGATCGGCTCAACGATAATGGCGGCGATCTGATCGCCCATTTCCCGGAAGCATTCCCGAACGCTGTCCATGTCGTTGTAGGTCAGCGTGATGGTGTGCTCGGCCAGGCTGGCGGGGATGCCCGGGGAGTTTGGTACGCCCAGGGTGAGGGCGCCGGAGCCAGCTTTGACCAGCAGTGAATCCACGTGGCCATGGTAGCAGCCCTCGAACTTCACGATCTTGTCACGACCGGTGTAGCCCCTCGCCAGACGGACAGTGCTCATGGTGGCCTCGGTACCCGAATTCACCATGCGGACCAGTTCGATGGATGGCACGAGTTCGCAGACTTTCTTGGCCATCTCGGTTTCGAGGGCCGTGGGGGCGCCATAGCCAATGCCCAGATCGACCTGCGCATGCAGGGCATCCTTGATACGCTGGTCACCGTGGCCAAGAATCATGGGGCCCCAGGAACCGATGTAATCGATGTAGCGCTGATCGTCTTCGTCGTAAAGATAGGCGCCCTGGGCGTGCTTGAAGAAGATCGGCGTGCCGCCAACGCCTCGAAAGGCCCGGACCGGAGAATTTACGCCACCGGGGATGTATTTCTGGGCCTGCTCGAACAGGGTTTCGGAGTGCGTCATGGATCTGGGCTCCTATTATTCCGGAAATGAAAAAAGTGGGTGATGGCTTGCGAACAGGCGCTCAAACGCTTTGGCTCGCAGCTCAATGTCATTTGTGTCGCCGCCAAAAAGGCCGCCTACTACGGCGAGCATGTCGGCCCCTGCACGGATAAGAGGTTCGCCGTTGTCTGTGGTTACCCCGCCGATGGCGGTGATCGGGAGGCCGAAAGGCTTCGCGTCGGTCAGAACATCGGGAGGCGCTGCCGGGGCGCCGGGTTTGGTCGACGACGTATAAAATCGCCCGAACGCCAGATAGTCCGCGCCCGCCCCCAGAGCAGCCTTTGCAAGTGCGAGATCGGCGTGACAGGTTATGCCGATTATGGCCTCATCACCGAGAAGGCGGCGGGCCGCTGCCACTGAGCCGTCCGTCTGACCCATGTGTACGCCGGCAGCCCCGACCCGTTTTGCGAGATCGGGATCGTCATTGATCAGCAACGGAACGCCCGCATTTCGGCATACAGCCTGCAAACTGACCGCCTGGGAAATCCGTTCAGCCATCGGCACGCTCTTTTCGCGGTATTGTACCATGACCGCGCCGCCCCGAAGCGCAGCCTCAACCGATTCGAACAGTGTTTCGGGTGGTGTCAGTACGCTGTCGGTAATGGCGTAGAGCCCCGGGCGCAGCCCTTTACTCATCGCTCCCACAGAATACCTCGATCCGGGACCGGCTGGCCTTTACCGACTTCCAGGGCGTGGAGTATGGCGCGATGAACGTAGTTCTGGGCCTGGGAAATGGCGGCGCGGGGAGACAACCCGGAGGCCCTGCCGGCAGAAATGGCCGCTGCCAGGGTACAGCCGGTGCCGTGGTACTCGCCGCCGATTCGTTCAATTTCCCAGCGCATGGGCTCAGGGGCGTGGTTATAGAGCGTGTTGATAATGTGAATGCCGGTGCCGTGTCCACCGGTGGCCAGCACGGATTCGCAGCCGCCCTTTAGCAGATTGTCGGCAGCCTGATCGGCGTCTTCACTGTTGCCGAGCATGGCCAGTTCGACGCCGTTGGGCGTGATCATTTCGGCCACGGGAAAGAGCTTCTCCTTCATGGCGCTGACCAGTTCGTCGTCGGCCAGATCACCGCCCCCTGCGGCCTTGATCACCGGGTCGGTAATCACGGGAATGCCCGGATGTTCACGGATGAAATCCACGAGCACATCCACCACTGCAGCATTGCCCAGGGCACCGGTTTTGATGGCGTGAATCGGGGAATCATCGGCGAGACACTGGAGTTGCTTTCGAATCAGGTCAGCCGATACGGGCTCGGCACCATATACGTTACGGGTGTCCTGCACCGTGAGGCAGGTAAGAACCGGCAAGGGATGACAGCCAAGGGAGGTGACGGCCTGGATGTCGGCCTGAATGCCGGCGCCGCCGGACGGATCAAGGCCGGAAAGAATCAGAACCTGTGGTCGGGTATAGCGTTTGATGACTCAGCTCCTCAAAACGGTTTGACGACAGCCAGGATAACAACGGCCAGAAGAATCAGCACCGGCAGTTCGTTGAACCACCGGTAAAACACGTGGCTTCTGGTGTTCCGATCGTCTCGGAAGACCTTTACAAGGTGCCCGCAGTAAAAATGGTAAATGATCAGAATGGCCACCAGAAACAGCTTGGCATGCATCCAGCCCTGGCTGAAATAGCCGGAGGCATTGTAACTGATCAGCCAGACACCGAAGACAACGGTGGCGACCATTGAGGGGGTGGTAATGCCACGGTAAAGCTTGCGTTCCATGATCTTGAAACGCTCACGACCGGGCTCGTCCTCGCAGGCCGCGTGGTAGACGAACAGTCTGGGCAGATAGAAAATGCCGGCAAACCAGCACACCAGTGAAATAATATGGAAGGCTTTCACCCACAGCATTCGTCAGCTCCGTCGGTATTGGTAGTAACTCTCTATATCGGCTTTCAGCACCACGCCGTAAACCCGCTGGATCATTGGCGCAACGTGACGTTGTACGTAGAGGGCCTCGGCATTGGTTGCATCGAACTCGTTTAATGCCTCCTCCAGGGTGGCCTGATATTGCACAGGGGCCACGTCGCGACGGTTCGCAGGTATGTCCATCAGGTCAATGGACTCCGGCGGTTCGATCTCTTCCCCGGACACCAGCTTCTCGGTGTCCTCCAGATATCTGGCGAGATCCACGGCCGGCAACAAGGCGGTCGGCCCGCTGCTGCCCTCAACCACCAGCCACTTTGGCTCGGATTTCAGTACTTTCCGCGCTTCTTCCACTGTCAGGTGCCGTTCGGTGCGCAATATGCTGCGATCCATGATTGCGCCAACCGATACCCGGCGCAGCGCCTGAATCACCGGGGAATTCTGATAGCTAAGCCCCTGGTTCTTGAGAATGGTCAGGAACAGTGACTTCTTCCCGAAAGCCTCGCTGGTGACCAGGCTTGAGGTGGTGATGATCAGCATGCCCGGTAGGATGATGTTGGGGTTTCGAGTGAGCTCCATCAATGCCATGAGCGCCGCGAGTGGCGCCTGTAGTACGGCGCCCATCATGGCTCCCATGCCGAGCATGGCGTAGAAACCAACAGAGGAAGCATGCTCCGGCATGATCTGGGCGCCAATCAGCCCCATGGCGCCGCCCAGGGTTGCCCCCATAAACAGGGTGGGGCCGATCACGCCACTTGGCATGCCCAGCCCTATGGAGAGCGATGTAATCACCAGTTTGGCGGCGCCGGCTCCGAGCAGCAGCCAGAACCCGAGTTCGCCGTTGATGGTTTCGTTGACGGTGTCGTAACCGATACCCATGGTTTCCGGAATAAAAATGGCGAATGGCACCATCAAAAGACCCGCAAACGTGATGCGCAACAGAACTGGGCGGTGGTGATGCTTGCCCATTGTGTCAACCAGCTGGATAAACAGCGCGGCCGAAATGCCGATAATCACCGCTATGGCGAGTATCCAGGGGATTTCCGTTAACGAGTTCATGGTCAGCGCCGGCACGCTGAAGGCCGGCTCCGTGCCATAGATCGCCTGGGTAACAATGGCAGCGCTGACAGCGGCCAGGATGATCGGTGTAAAACCCGCAATGGTGTATTCCATCATCACCACTTCCATGGCGAAGATGACGCCGGAGATCGGTGTGTTGAAAGAGGCTGAAATGGCGGCCGCACAACCGCAGGCCACCAGTGTCCGGATGCTGTTGTTCGGAAGCCGCATCCACTGGCCCATCAGGCTGGAAAAGGCCGCTCCCAGATGCACGGCAGGCCCTTCACGACCGGCCGACTGACCACTGACCACGGTGGCAACCCCCGAGATGAACTGCACGATCGCGCTGCGCATGGAAATGTAGCCCTGGTGGTAATTCAGGCGCTCCATTACGTGCACAATTCCGACCTTGCGGTCATGGGTGGCCAGACGATGCATCAGCAGCCCCAGACCGAGGGCGCCAGCCAGGGGCAGGAGTCCGCGGGTAAGCAGGTCCAATTGTTCGAAGGATTCGGAGCCATCCCCGGGCAGGAAATGCTCAAGCGGCCATTCGATAGCCAGCCGAAAAACCAGGATCACGCCCCCGGTTATCAAGCCGGACAGCAGGCCGAGCACGGCCAGTTGCGGCAAAGCATCAACACCGGAGAGTCTGCGCCGGAAAACAGGAATCAGATGCTCGGTAATCTGGTGCCAGATTTTCTGCATGAGGCCAGAGTTCCGGTGGATTTGAATGGTCTGCCAGAAGGATTCTGACAACATTGTAACGGTCGCCCTGAGGGCTGCAATAAGTCATTGGTTTATCATGGTAGACTACGACGTTAAAGCTCTTAATTCTGATACGAAGTCGCTGGAGAAAATGGTGATTAAAGTAGGCATCGTTGGTGGCACCGGCTACACCGGTGTGGAACTGCTGAGAATTCTTGCGGTTCACCCTGAAGTTTCGGTCAGTTGCATTACCTCCCGTTCCGAGGCGGGCATGCCGGTTGCGGAGATGTACCCCAATTTGCGAGGCCATTACGACCTCGCCTTCTCAGAGCCGGACGTCAATGTGCTTGGGGCCTGCGACCTGGTGTTTTTCGCCACGCCCCATGGCGTGGCCATGAGAATGGTGCCGGAATTGATGTCCGCCGGCGTGCGTGTAGTGGATCTGTCCGCCGATTTCCGTCTTAAAGATCTGGATGTCTGGGCCAACTGGTATGGCATGGCCCATGAGAGCCCGGAGTGGGCGGAGAAGGCGGTTTACGGTTTGCCGGAAGTGGTGCGCGATGAAATTCGCACTGCTCAACTGGTGGCCAATCCGGGTTGCTATCCGACTGCAGTTCAACTGGGATTCCTCCCGTTGCTGGAGCAGGGACTGGTGGATCCCAAACGCCTGATCGCCGATGCCAAATCCGGAGCCAGCGGCGCGGGCAGGCAGGGCAAGATCGGCATGCTCCACGGGGAGATCGGTGAAAGCTTCAAGGCCTACGGCGCCTCGGGGCATCGTCATCTGCCGGAAATCCGCCAGGGTTTGTGCGGTGCTGCTGGCGGGGATGTGGGTGTGACGTTCGTGCCCCACCTGATTCCAATGATCCGCGGCATCGAGGCGACGCTCTACGCCGAGCTGAAGAATCCGGCGGACTTTGATCGGCTCCAGACCCTGTTCGAGCAGCGTTTTGAGGTCGAGCCTTTTGTCGATGTGATGCCTTTCGGCAGCCATCCGGAAACCCGGAGCGTGCGCGGGGCGAACCAGTGTCGCATGGCACTGCACAGGCAGGAGCAGAGCAACATTGTTATTGTTTCTTCTGTCATTGATAACTTGGTTAAAGGTGCAGCCGGGCAGGCGGTCCAGAATATGAACATCATGTTTGGCCTGAAAGAAACCATGGGGCTTGAGGCTCCGGCGCTTTTGCCTTGATACCCAAGGGAAGATTGTGAGCGAACAGCGAAAGCCGGCTGAAGAGTATGTGGTCATCCGGCATCGACCGGGTTATCGCCTGCGCAGAACAGCCATCCTTCTGGTTTTTACCGTGGTAGCTGCGGTTGTGGGGTATGCCGCCGGGCTCGCCCAGGGCGGGTTCCGTTTTTCCAGCGCCGAGGAGTCGAACCAGGTGCTGGAAAACGAGGTCGAGAAGCTCCGGAATGATTATCGCAAGGCCCGGCAGAAGCTGATCAACCTTGAGCGTGGGCAGGCGATTGACGAGCAGGCCCTGAACCAGGCGCGAAAAACCATTGTGGATCTGGAAACCCGCATTGCGTCACTGCAATCGGACCTGACTTTCTATAAAAACATCATGGCTCCGTCGGAAACCAGCAAGGGGCTTCAGGTAGACAGCTTTTCACTGGTTCGAGCTCGCAATCAGGACAGTTATGACTTCAAGCTGGTGCTGACCCAGGTCGGCAACAACAAGAGCTACATTTCCGGTGTGGTGGCAGTCAATGTCATTGGTTTGCGTGATGAGGAAAAAGAGGTCATCGCCTTGCGTGACCTCTCGGAGGACATAGCCGATCTCGGTGTGAAATTCCGTTTCCGGTACTTTCAGGATGTCGAAGGCTCCCTGAAACTGCCGGAACAATTTGAGCCGCTTGAGATCCAGGTAGTTGCCCAGGCAGAGGGCAAAAAATCCTCGCAAGCCGAGCGCACCTTTAACTGGGACGATTTAACGGAGAACTGACATGCTTGGCAAAAAAAAGCAGAAGCCGCGCCGGCCCACGGGCCATTTTGACACCCTGATCTCTTCCCGTACGACGGTTGAAGGCGATGTGCATTTTAGCGGTGGGCTTCACGTGGATGGCCGGATTCGTGGCAAGGTCGTTGCCGATGAGGGCACCGACGCGGTACTGAGGATTTCAGAAGTTGGCGAAGTGACGGGTGATATCAATGCGCCCCACGTCATTATCAACGGAACCGTGAATGGTGATGTTTACGCCTCGGCACATCTTGAACTGGCGGAAAAAGCCTCTATCAATGGAAGCGTTTACTACAACCTCATTGAAATGGCGATGGGGGCGTCTGTAAACGGAAATCTGGTGCATCAGCGGGAGCCGGTCGGGTTGCTCTCCCAGGATTCCAAATCCGCCGGATCCGTTGAAAAGCAGGCTTCCGCTGGCGATTCGGCAGAGGAACCCAGCGCTGCGGGCGATGGTGGAAAGTCCGAATAGTTGATTGTTTTAGTCAGGAATACCATAATCGCCTGAGTTGTTCATAATTATCCGGAGGCGAACTTGAGCGCAGTTCAGCAACAAATAGCTACACCGCTGTTCTTCAGTGACAGTGCCGTTGCCAAAGTACGTGAGTTGATCGAGGAAGAAGAGAATCCCGAACTCAAACTCCGCGTCTTTGTGACGGGCGGGGGCTGCTCCGGATTTCAGTATGGTTTCTCGTTTGATGAAAGCCAGGATGAGGAGGATACCGTGATCGAGCGTGACGGCGTTTCTCTTCTGGTGGATCCGATGAGTTACCAGTATCTGGTGGGCGCTACCATTGATTATCAGGAAGGCCTGCAGGGCTCACAGTTCGTGGTTCAGAATCCCAATGCCAGCTCTACTTGCGGGTGTGGTAGCTCCTTCTCCATCTGATTGGCAGTGGCTTTCAGGCCGGGTAAATGGCACCCAGAATACGAGGGCCAGCTGCTCCGGTCACGTCCGGCAGGTTGCCGGGCTTCCCTTCCAGTGCCTGCTTTGCCAGCCAGGCAAAAGCAACAGGCTCCACCAGTTGAGGGTCTAATCCCAGCTCCGTTGTGAGTGAAAGCGAAACGCCGGGAAGCGCTTTGACGAACGCATCCATCAGCAGCGGATTGCGTGCCCCGCCACCACAAACGTAAATCCTGAGATCCGAGATCTCGGGCAGTTGCTGCACGACGCTTTTGACGGTTAATTCCAGCAGAGTCCTCTGAATATCTTCGGCTGGAATGTCCCGGTGGCGGCTTACCAGTGTTTTTACCCAATCAAGATTGAACCGCTCTTTGCCCGTGCTTTTCGGGGGTGCCTTCGAGAAATAGGCATCGGAAAGCATGTCATCAAGAAGTTCCTGGTTAACCGAGCCCTCCATGGCCCAATGACCGTCGCTGTCGAAAGGCAGCCCGGTCTGGTCGAGGCACCAGGCATCCATCAGCGCATTGGCAGGGCCCGTGTCAAAACCGGTTGCCGGTATCTCGTCACTGGCGGGGAGCCAGGTGATGTTGGCGATTCCCCCGAGGTTGAGAATGCAGCGGTTCTCCTCATCTGAGCTGAAAAAGGCCTTGTGGAAGGCCGGGACTAGCGGAGCGCCCTGGCCTCCGGCGGCCATGTCCCGTCGTCGGAAGTCCGCAACTGTTGTGATGTTGGTGGCTTCGGACAGCACGGAAGGGTTGCCGATCTGTATGGAGAAAGGTGCTGTGCCGGACGGCTGGTGTCGAATGGTTTGTCCATGGCTGCCAATGCCCCGAATCTTCGCTCGATCGAATTCCGATCTTTGGATGACCGAGTCCGCGGCCTGGGCAAACAGAGTGCCGACCAGAGTATCCAGTTCGCCGATTTCGTCGGGTTCGGCCTGGTTCTGGCTGGCGGCAATGAGTCGGTGGCGAATCTGATCGGGGTAGGGGATCGTGTGCGATGCGTGGATCTTTACGGCGCTGTGATCGAAAGACACCAGCACGGCATCAATGCCATCCATGCTGGTGCCTGACATCAATCCAATCCAGGCTTCCATTTGTTTCTCAGTCGTCTGAAGCCAGTGCGAGTTGCTGATAGCTCTCGCGGAACACGTCAAACTGCGCGATTCGCTGTTCGGTGAATTGTTTGAATCGGGCCATCTCGGAAGACGGAATGGGCTTGGCATCCGGTAATTTGACCGTGCGAGAGTTGCGCGGCGACCCGTTCAGCCTGAACTCGTAGTGCAGGTGAGGTCCGGTAACCATGCCCGATGAACCAACATGCCCGATGGTCTGGCCCTGCTTGACTCGGGTGCCATTCTTGATGCCTTTACCCAGGCGGCTCATGTGCGCGTACAGCGTGGTGATGTTGTCGCCGTGCTGGAGGATGACGGTTCGTCCGTAACCACCCTTCCAGCCTGCGAATTTAACCCGACCGGAACCGGCCGCCTTGATGGGAGTTCCGGGAGGCGCTGCGTAATCGGTGCCTTCATGCGGACGTACTACGTCCAGAACAGGATGGCGGCGCTGAAGGTTGAACGGAGAGGAAATCCGGGCATTGATGGGGGTTCGCAGGAATGCCTTGCGCATGCTTTTGCCACCGGGGGCGTAGTAATCGCTGTCGCCATTGCTGTCGGTATAAAGCAGTGCGAGGTTTTCTTCGCCGCGGTTAACAAATCGTGCAGACAGGATCCGGCCCGTGTCGAACTTTTCGCCGTCCAGGTAGAGCTCTTCGTAAACCACTTCGAA
Organism: Marinobacter sp. es.042; assembly: GCF_900188315.1. Taxonomy (NCBI): domain Bacteria; kingdom Pseudomonadati; phylum Pseudomonadota; class Gammaproteobacteria; order Pseudomonadales; family Marinobacteraceae; genus Marinobacter; species Marinobacter sp. es.042. Next base: position 2,572,024 of record NZ_LT897781.1, on the reverse strand, counting down.
CTGGTCGCCCTTCCGGACGTCGTAAACAAAGTCGATATCCCAGCCGAAGATGCCTGCCAGTTCCATGGTCAGGCTGTCGTTAAGGCCCGCGTCGCGCGCAGCCAGATAGAGGGAGCCGTCAATGGTGCCTGATGCAAAGGCTGGCCGCGCTTCTGGTTTGCGAACCTCGGTTTCGCCGGTAAAGCTTTCGCCCTCTTTGGTAATCTTCAGGGTTTCCAGGCGGTTTCTCTGCAGGTCGATGGCCGCAAGCCCGCCGTCTTCGGTTGTCGCAAAGCGTATGGTCTCCCCAGCGTACAGGCGCTGGAGTTTTTCGGCCTCACCGTTGCCATGAATAACCGAAAGCATGATGCCGTCATTGAAGCCAGCTTTTTTGAACAGAGAGGAGAGCGTGTCGCCAGACTTGATCGCGAAGGTTTGCCATTCGAGTTCCGGCAACTTCGGAGCGACAGGTTGCTCGGGAGCGGAAAGGCTCGCCTGCTGCGCGGCCTCTGTCGCGACATCGGATTCAGGCGCTTTCGGCTGGGTGTCCGCAACGGGAGCCTCTGTCTGTAGTGCTCGCTCGGGCGTTGCGCCGGTTTCGGAAACGGTGCCTTGCTCCAGATCGAGGGCATAGGACATACGCTTGGCTTCAACGTTGCTGCTGGGGCTCATAAGAATGGCAGCGGTAACAACAACGGTAGCCGCGGCAGCAATGGTAATGTGAGTTTTAGGAAACATTTTCAGCACGTATCGCACCCGTTTTAATCGGTATTACGGCAGCTTGTACTACCTAATTAAAGCTGTTGTTCAAGTATAGTCCAACAGATTACCGTATAAAATGCATGCGGAACAGCGTGGAACATTACGGTTGCTGCTCCATCCTCCGGATTTCTTTCGACAGCGTTGTTATAATACGTCGCCTTGCAAAGTCGGTGTTGGTCAAAATCCGGTCAGCATACTGTAGCAGGGGAACAGGTAACTCACAGATTTCTTTTGTTGAACTCTGTAACTGACAGAATCTTTCCAAGATCAAAGCGGGGACGTGTTGTTCATGGCATCCATTGATGAAGCGTTGGCGATAATCAAGCGAGGCGTAGACGAACTCATTCCGGAAGATGAGCTCATGGAAAAATTGAAGGAAGGTCGTCCGCTGCGGATTAAGGCGGGTTTCGACCCCACTGCGCCGGACCTTCATCTTGGGCACACCGTTCTTATTAATAAGCTGCGGCAGTTCCAGGATCTTGGTCACGAGGTTATGTTTCTGATTGGAGATTTCACCGGAATGATCGGTGATCCCACCGGTAAAAGCGCCACACGTCCTCCTCTAACAGAGCAACAGGTCGCCGAGAACGCGGTCAGCTATAAAGAGCAGGTGTTCAAGATTCTTGATCCCGCGAAAACGCGCGTCATGTTCAATTCCGACTGGATGGGCAAGATGAGCGCCGCCGATATGATCAAGCTGGCGGGACAATACACGGTTGCGCGCATGCTGGAGCGGGATGACTTCACCAAGCGCTACCGTGCCGAGCAGGCGATTGCGATTCACGAGTTTCTCTACCCTCTGGTCCAGGGGTATGACTCCGTGGCCATGGAGGCGGATGTTGAACTGGGCGGTACCGACCAGAAGTTCAATCTCCTGATGGGGCGCATTCTGCAGAAGCATTACGGTCAGTCGCCCCAGGTGATCCTCACCATGCCAATTCTGGAAGGGCTCGATGGTGTCCAGAAGATGTCCAAGTCTCTGGGGAACTATGTAGGTGTCAACGACTCGCCTGGCGAAATGTACACCAAGCTGCTCTCCATGCCGGATGATCTCCTGTGGCGTTACTTTGAACTACTGAGCTTCCGGCCGCTTGCCGAGGTAGACGAGTTCCGTAATGCGGTTGCTGGTGGCGCCAACCCCCAGGAGTATAAAAAGCTGCTCGCGGAAGAGATCATTACCCGCTTCCATGATGAAGAGGCGGCCCGTACCGCTCACAAGTCCGCCGGTAACCGAGTGGCGCTCGGCGAGATCCCGGACAATGTGCCAACTGTTGAGGTGCCTTTAGAAGGGCAGTCCGAGATTCCGATGGCGGCGGTGCTTCGCCTGGCCGGTTTGGTAAAGAACGGCGCGGCAGCCCGGGATGTCCTGGGGCGTGGTGCGGTCTTTGTTGATGGCCAGAAATTCGAGGGCGACCGGATGTTTGTGGAAGGCGATGATTGCGTCATCCAGGCTGGCAAGAAGAAGATCGCCCGGGTTCTGATTACTGCCTGATCGATTTTGGGCGATTTTGAGTTTTTTTCAGAATCGCCGTTGACACCCTCAGGCAGGTCTGTAGAATGCGCATCTCTTTCGAGGGGAGCACCGCTGAGGCGGCTCAGAAATCGAAAGATAACTGTTTGAAAGCGCTGAAGAAAATGAGTTTCAAAATTCTTCAGAAAGCAGTTGACAGGCAAGCGATTCACTGTAGAATGCGCGCCTCGAAACAAGCAGTAAGCCGGGTCATTTTTCGGCGCTTTCCGGAGACGGAAAACATCGAAAAATAAACGGTTGACAAGGCGGCGCTACGATGTAGAATACGCGGCCTTGATTGAGCAACAGCTCAAACGCTCTTTAAAAAGTTGACCAAGTAATTCGTGTGGGCGCTGGCCGAGGTATTTCGGATACGAAATATCAGGACAGTGACTCGTCGAAATTGAGTTTTGTCTTGAGCAAGAATAGAGAATCTTCGGATTCTTGTATGATTTAAACTGAAGAGTTTGATCATGGCTCAGATTGAACGCTGGCGGCAGGCTTAACACATGCAAGTCGAGCGGTAACAGATCTAGCTTGCTAGATGCTGACGAGCGGCGGACGGGTGAGTAATGCATAGGAAACTGCCCAGTAGTGGGGGATAGCCCGGGGAAACCCGGATTAATACCGCGTACGCCCTTCGGGGGAAAGCAGGGGATCTTCGGACCTTGCGCTATTGGATGTGCCTATGTCGGATTAGCTAGTTGGTAGGGTAAAGGCCTACCAAGGCGACGATCCGTAGCTGGTCTGAGAGGATGATCAGCCACATCGGGACTGAGACACGGCCCGAACTCCTACGGGAGGCAGCAGTGGGGAATATTGGACAATGGGGGCAACCCTGATCCAGCCATGCCGCGTGTGTGAAGAAGGCTTTCGGGTTGTAAAGCACTTTCAGTGAGGAGGAAAACTCTGCGACTAATACTCGTAGGGCTTGACGTTACTCACAGAAGAAGCACCGGCTAACTCCGTGCCAGCAGCCGCGGTAATACGGAGGGTGCAAGCGTTAATCGGAATTACTGGGCGTAAAGCGCGCGTAGGTGGTTTGATAAGCGAGATGTGAAAGCCCCGGGCTTAACCTGGGAACGGCATTTCGAACTGTCAGGCTAGAGTATGGTAGAGGGTAGTGGAATTTCCTGTGTAGCGGTGAAATGCGTAGATATAGGAAGGAACACCAGTGGCGAAGGCGGCTACCTGGACCAATACTGACACTGAGGTGCGAAAGCGTGGGGAGCAAACAGGATTAGATACCCTGGTAGTCCACGCCGTAAACGATGTCTACTAGCCGTTGGGACTCTTGAAGTCTTAGTGGCGCAGCTAACGCACTAAGTAGACCGCCTGGGGAGTACGGCCGCAAGGTTAAAACTCAAATGAATTGACGGGGGCCCGCACAAGCGGTGGAGCATGTGGTTTAATTCGACGCAACGCGAAGAACCTTACCTGGCCTTGACATGCAGAGAACTTTCCAGAGATGGATTGGTGCCTTCGGGAACTCTGACACAGGTGCTGCATGGCCGTCGTCAGCTCGTGTCGTGAGATGTTGGGTTAAGTCCCGTAACGAGCGCAACCCCTATCCCTAGTTGCTAGCAGTTCGGCTGAGAACTCTAGGGAGACTGCCGGTGACAAACCGGAGGAAGGTGGGGATGACGTCAGGTCATCATGGCCCTTACGGCCAGGGCTACACACGTGCTACAATGGTGCGCACAGAGGGCTGCAAACCCGCGAGGGGGAGCCAATCTCACAAAACGCATCGTAGTCCGGATCGCAGTCTGCAACTCGACTGCGTGAAGTCGGAATCGCTAGTAATCGTGAATCAGAATGTCACGGTGAATACGTTCCCGGGCCTTGTACACACCGCCCGTCACACCATGGGAGTGGATTGCACCAGAAGTGGTTAGTCTAACCTTCGGGAGGACGATCACCACGGTGTGGTTCATGACTGGGGTGAAGTCGTAACAAGGTAGCCGTAGGGGAACCTGCGGCTGGATCACCTCCTTAAACGAAGCCGAATGCTTCGGTCAGAGTCCACACGAATTACTTGGTTAGCTGAATAAAGAGAGCAGATGGGTCGTTGCAGGCCCGTGTTTTTGGGTCTGTAGCTCAGGTGGTTAGAGCGCACCCCTGATAAGGGTGAGGTCGGTGGTTCAAGTCCACCCAGACCCACCAGAATTATCCAGCTCGTCGTTGTCGAAGCACTTGCATAGCAGGCTATGCGGCGCACTTCGACGCCTAGATCTGAATAATTCCTGGCAGCTTAATTGGGGCTGTAGCTCAGTTGGGAGAGCGCCTGCCTTGCACGCAGGAGGTCAGCGGTTCGATCCCGCTCAGCTCCACCAAAAAAGCCTGAACGATCGATGCGTTTATAACTGACTAACTTCGGTTAGCAGTGTACAGAAACAAGCTTTTCAGTTGTGTGACTCGATTAAGAGTTGTCGCTGAAGATCTTCTTTCTGATCACTGGGTCAGATTTGCTCTTTAACAAATTGGACGAGATAGAACACGATTGATGGATTCCATTATCTCCGGAATTCATTGATCAGAGTGATAACGATTTCAAGCGTTATCCGGTGTTGTCGTTGAAGTGGTTGTTCTATTACTTCAAGTGGCTGTCTCGAAGAAACCTCTGAATCAGGCTTGCCTGGTGATGGGTGTTAATTCGTGATCAGTTGTCTTGGGGTTATATAGTCAAGCAACTAAGCGCATACGGTGGATGCCTTGGCAGTCAGAGGCGATGAAAGACGTGGAAGCCTGCGATAAGGTTCGGGGAGCTGGCAAACAAGCTGTGATCCGGGCATTTCTGAATGGGGAAACCCACCGACTTTCGGGTCGGTATCTTGCACTGAATACATAGGTGTAAGAGGCGAACCGGGGGAACTGAAACATCTAAGTACCCCGAGGAAAAGAAATCAACCGAGATTCCCTAAGTAGCGGCGAGCGAACGGGGATTAGCCCTTAAGCTAGACAACTGGTAGGAGAAGGCTCTGGAAAGTGCCGCCATAGTGGGTGATAGCCCCGTATCCGAAACCTGAGTTTAGTGAAATCGAGTAGGACGGGACACGTGATATCCTGTCTGAACATGGGGGGACCATCCTCCAAGGCTAAATACTCCTGACTGACCGATAGTGAACCAGTACCGTGAGGGAAAGGCGAAAAGAACCCCTGTGAGGGGAGTGAAATAGATCCTGAAACCGTATGCGTACAAGCAGTCGGAGCGGACTTGTTCCGTGACGGCGTACCTTTTGTATAATGGGTCAGCGACTTATGTTCAGTGGCGAGGTTAACCGTTTAGGGGAGCCGTAGGGAAACCGAGTCTGAATAGGGCGATTTAGTCGCTGGGCATAGACCCGAAACCGGGCGATCTATCCATGAGCAGGTTGAAGGTTGAGTAACATCAACTGGAGGACCGAACCCACTGTCGTTGAAAAGCCAGGGGATGACTTGTGGATCGGAGTGAAAGGCTAATCAAGCCCGGAGATAGCTGGTTCTCCCCGAAAGCTATTTAGGTAGCGCCTCGGACGAATACCACAGGGGGTAGAGCACTGTTTCGGCTAGGGGGTCATCCCGACTTACCAACCCGATGCAAACTCCGAATACCTGTGAGTACTATCCGGGAGACACACGGCGGGTGCTAACGTCCGTCGTGAAGAGGGAAACAACCCAGACCGCCAGCTAAGGTCCCCAAGTACCAGTTAAGTGGGAAACGATGTGGGAAGGCTCAGACAGCTAGGAGGTTGGCTTAGAAGCAGCCATCCTTTAAAGAAAGCGTAATAGCTCACTAGTCGAGTCGGCCTGCGCGGAAGATGTAACGGGGCTCAAACTGGTCACCGAAGCTGCGGCTGCATACTTTGTATGCGGGGTAGGGGAGCGTTCTGTAAGCCTGCGAAGGTGTGTTGAGAAGCATGCTGGAGGTATCAGAAGTGCGAATGCTGACATGAGTAACGACAATGCGGGTGAAAAACCCGCACGCCGGAAGACCAAGGGTTCCTGCGCAACGCTAATCGGCGCAGGGTGAGTCGGCCCCTAAGGCGAGACCGAAAGGTGTAGTCGATGGGAAACGGGTTAATATTCCCGTACCTTGGATAGCTGCGATGGAGAGACGGAGAAGGCTAGGTGAGCCGGGCGACGGTTGTCCCGGTTTAAGCGAGTAGGGAGTGGACTTAGGCAAATCCGGGTCCACAATCTCGAGACGCGACGACGACTGCTCCTAGAGCGGGAAGTCATTGATGCCATGCTTCCAGGAAAATCTTCTAAGCTTCAGGCTATTCGAGACCGTACCCCAAACCGACACAGGTGGTCAGGTAGAGAATACCAAGGCGCTTGAGAGAACTCGGGTAAAGGAACTAGGCAAAATGGTGCCGTAACTTCGGGAGAAGGCACGCTGGTGTTAGGTGATACCCCTGCGGGTGGAGCTGAAGCCAGTCGAAGATACCAGGCCCCTGCGACTGTTTATTAAAAACACAGCACTGTGCAAACACGAAAGTGGACGTATACGGTGTGACGCCTGCCCGGTGCCGGAAGGTTAATTGATGGGGTTAGCGCTTGCGCGAAGCTCTTGATCGAAGCCCCGGTAAACGGCGGCCGTAACTATAACGGTCCTAAGGTAGCGAAATTCCTTGTCGGGTAAGTTCCGACCTGCACGAATGGCGTAACGATGGGGGCGCTGTCTCTACCCGAGACTCAGTGAAATTGAAATCGCCGTGAAGATGCGGTGTATCCGCGGCTAGACGGAAAGACCCCGTGAACCTTTACTATAGCTTCACAGTGAACTTTGAGCATGTTTGTGTAGGATAGCTGGGAGGCTTTGAAGTGGGAACGCCAGTTCTCATGGAGCCAACCTTGAAATACCAGCCTGACATGTTTGAGGTTCTAACTTGGTCCCCTTATCGGGGATGAGGACACTGTGTGGTGGGTAGTTTGACTGGGGCGGTCTCCTCCCAAAGCGTAACGGAGGAGCACAAAGGTGGGCTAAGCATGGTCGGACATCATGCGGTTAGTGTAATGGCACAAGCCCGCTTAACTGCGAGACAGACACGTCGAGCAGGTACGAAAGTAGGTCATAGTGATCCGGTGGTTCTGTATGGAAGGGCCATCGCTCAACGGATAAAAGGTACTCCGGGGATAACAGGCTGATACCGCCCAAGAGTTCACATCGACGGCGGTGTTTGGCACCTCGATGTCGGCTCATCACATCCTGGGGCTGAAGCCGGTCCCAAGGGTATGGCTGTTCGCCATTTAAAGTGGTACGCGAGCTGGGTTTAGAACGTCGTGAGACAGTTCGGTCCCTATCTGCCGTGGACGTTGGAGATTTGAGGAAAGCTGCTCCTAGTACGAGAGGACCGGAGTGGACGAACCTCTGGTGTTCGGGTTGTCACGCCAGTGGCATTGCCCGGTAGCTATGTTCGGACAGGATAACCGCTGAAAGCATCTAAGCGGGAAGCCCCTTCCAAGATGAGATCTCCCTGGACCCTTGAGGTCCCTGAAGAGCCGTTCAAGACCAGGACGTTGATAGGTCGGGTGTGTAAGCGCTGCGAGGCGTTGAGCTAACCGATACTAATTGCTCGTGCGGCTTGACTATATAACACCCAAGACAATTGCGGATAACGCAGAGCCTAACCGCTCAAACGAAATCAACATCACTCAGTTCCTTCTCGTCCCCCAGTGATCAACCGTTTTGCCTGACGACCATAGCGGTCTGGAACCACCTGATCCCATCCCGAACTCAGAAGTGAAACAGACCAGCGCCGATGGTAGTGTGGCGTTGCCCATGTGAGAGTAGGTCATCGTCAGGCTCCTAATACCGAAAACCCCAGCATCCTCGATGTTGGGGTTTTTTATTGCCTGAAATTTGGCAAATGCCAAAACCATGACGCTGCGCACAGTGACAACATGTAACCGAGGTTACACTTCTGTAAAAGAACTGGCTAAAACAACATCAAAAATCCAAGCCAGCCTCAGAGACGCTCATCAGTCATCTTTAAATCAGCCGCCAATAACAAGAAGCGGCCGCGGTGAGATGTGACTATGAGTAAACCATTTTATACGCTTCTCCTCCTGCCTTTACTGGCCCCGGGGGTCAACGCCGAACTGCACCCGATTTCGGATCGACAGATGTCTGAAGTCACAGGGCAGGCCTTTGTATCGGTTGACCGCCAGTACCATCCTGATGCCAACAACAACACCGCCTATACCCGCGTCAATCTCGGAATGGACATTGAAATCCAGACCAATGTGGATGTGCTGGAAATGGGCCGTTACGACCGGGAAGGTGAGAAACCTGGCACTTCGGATGTCTATATTGAAGATTTTGCCCTTGGTTACATTAACAATCAGGCTTACTTTGACGCCAATCCCAAAGCTCCAAGACAGCGAAAGCCCGATGGCAGTGCCTATGCCGAGGGGGAAATCATTCCTTTCTTGATCCAGAATCCGTTTCTGGAGTTTGCCTTCGATGAACAAACCGAAGAAGTGGTCGGCTTCCGACTGGGTTTCGGTGAATCCATGGGTGTCCTGTCCGGCAAGATTGAAACGCTGACTGGCAATGTGAACGTGGACATCATTGACCGCGGTGAAGGGCTGAGCCAGGCCAGCTCAAGCGGTAACCTTTTTGACCAAATCATCGTGCTCCTCACCCCTCTACTCGAAGGCGGTAGTCCATTATCCACCAAGGCGGAGCTGGTTTACGGTGCGGAGGGTGATCCGAACATTGGCTCCCTGGACCCGGTAAGAGCGGAATACATCGGTATCCCGGATGGCGAACGGTTCATTCTCGAAGGCGCAAGCGGCTTTACTCGCTGGTCGGTAAAGAATCTGATCGGCTGGGGGTCGAGTTCCCGAATCGAGGTTCCGGATTGTTCCTTTTTCAGCTGTTCAGGCGGTGACATTTATGTTTACGCGGAGGACTGCCTGGTCCTTGGAATAGATTCCTGTTTCGACCTGGATATCTATAACAGCTTCCCGGTAGGCGAGGTTGGTGAGGTCAATGGCGAGCGACGTATCACGGGGCCGGCCGACGGTGCTTTTATCTCATTCCAGACCAAAGATCTTGATTGGCTGAAGGATGTAAACAAAACAGATTTCACGCCGGAAGATTTTATCAAGGCCACATCAGGTGCCTTCTTCAATATTCCCAACGGCGCTACTGAGGTGAATCTCAACGAGGCGCTCTATGGCACCCAGCGTTACCGCACCGAATACATCGACCGCGGCAAAGGTCTGTTTTGAGGAGCTTCGTATGAAATGGTTGAGTTTCAGTCAGCTTCCTGTTTTCGCGCGGCTCCTTCCGGTGATGGCGGCTGTTCTGACCGCCCCAGTGCCTGTTGAGGCGGAACTCCAGGGGCTTTCGGAAACTGAATTGTCCTCGATTGATGGAGCCGGGATCGGCCTTGTACTGGAGAATTTCAAATTCTCCCATGGAACGGACGAGCCGGATGCCGCGGGAGAGCAGGCACGCATTTTCCGGATTGGCGGGATCAAAAGCACCGATGGCCGTGATGTCGATATTACGGTAAACCATCTCTACATCGCCGGGGCCAATAGCAACTACGGAGAGACCCTGGGCCCGGTCAATCTCGGGAGACTTCTGAACCCGTGGAAAATTGATGTGGTGGATGGCAATGATATTGGTATCGCTAACAAGGCCGTGCTGGAGTTCGCAGCCAGTGCCATGGTCAATAGCGACCAGGGTTATGACTGCATGGACTCCGGGGCCGGTCCTGGCAGCGGCACCTGTTCGAGTCGCCCGGCGTCCGCTGGATACATCGGGGAGCGAGCGGACATCGGCATGCAGATGAACGTGGCAGTTGGTGACGACCGGTCTGCCAATATCAATATCCACGCAAAGAGTGCTGTCATCGATGGTAGCTATCTGCGCCTTTGGGGCGATAACGATCGGCGCCAGATGGTCGGCCAGTTCAAGCTGAATTTCTATTCCCCGGAACTTTCTATCAATGCCTGCGCACAGGACGGTTCCACCTGCGGATCACGAATACTGATGAGCAATTTTGCGCTCGAGCTGGCGATTGGCAACCAGCTTCAACCGGTATTCTTCGACGTTGATGGCAGTGGAAACTTTGTAGTGGAGGTTGCTGCAATTCGGCGCCCTCAGTCGGGCGAGATTGGTGCCGACGGTCTCCGCGGCAGCAGTGATGCGGACGCCTGGGATTTCTACGAGTCCTACTACACGAACCCGGAGTTTCGCAGCAATCTCAAGATCGGAAATTTCAGTGTTGGCGACCGCGATTTTGGTTCGGCCCGTGTACAGGGAATGCTGATACAACACTTGAACATTAAGACCAGGGATCTGAGCCAATGAAATCCTTTCTGCGCAGAACAATACTTGCTCTCCCTGTTTTTCTGTTTTCACTCCCCAGCCTTGCCGAACTCGCCCGCCTGGGAGATGAAGCTCTCTCGGGGATCTCCGGACAGGGTGGGATCTACCTGTCCGGCGACATCAGCATCAATGAAATGGGCGGTCCGGTTGAGAACAGTTATTTCGGACGTTGTGATGACGTGGACAAGAAGTGTGGCGCCCGTTTTGCTTACCGGCTGAAAGAAAACGGCGGATGGATGGTGCTCGATGATATTCGGGGCAATTTCGCGTTTGAGGGCCTGACACTGCGGGTCCGCAAAGTCGATTCGGGATTCAGTGGTGATGGCGAACTGTTCAATCGGGATGTGCTGGAGCTTGGGCTGCCCAATACTGTTCGGTTCAACGACGTTCAATTCAAGATTTCTTCCAGCAGCACGGCCCGGCCCACCGACCCCGGCTTTCAGCAAACCGACATATTCTCTGTTGATATGCGGGGGGACGTTGTGATGGAAGGAAACCTGCTCGTGTTTCCGGCGGGGAATCCCTGAGATTGAAGAGGTTAACGGTTATGGGCGCGCCAGACAGAATCAAACAACTTGCCCCGATTGCCACTGGGCTGTTTTATGTGGTCCTCGCCTCCCCGGTGGTCGCTGACATGAAAAGCCTGGACGATTCCACTCTGGCAAACATCAGCGGCCAGAGTGGTTTGTCCGTAGAGCTCGATCTAGGCCTGACGGCAGATCGGCTCTCTTATGTTGATGATGGCAACGGCATCCATCTGGACGGTTTTCGCATTGGTTCGGCCGTTGATCCTTCTGGTCAGGCATTCCACCTGATTCGCATCGATGTTGAGGAGGATGCATCCCTTAACCTCGATTACCTGGTGAAAGACCGACGGATTGAGTTCGGTGATATCCGGCTCGCCGGGGCCCCCGATGTCAGTATGGGGGGGATCTTTTTCGATCATTCTCTGGAAGGGTATTTAAATATAAGGCAGGGCAGCTCCGTTGGCGGGGCCGGATATACCTTTGACTCCGCCTACACGATGACTGGCGGCCGTCTGGGATATCGCACCAATGGCAATGAAGTTTTTCTGGACGATATCACCATGAATGTGGAGGCACTGGGAGTAACCCTGGATGTGGTCGGCGACACTCTGGCTCTGAATGCGCCCAGACTAACCGGGGATTGGGAGGTCGGCGCGATTCGTTACAGCAGCAACCCCCTGAATCATGGCGTATCCGTCGATTCCGGCAACGGACAGCCTCTGCCGAGCTATGGCAGCCTGAGTGGAAGTTACGAGCTTTCCTCCAGCACCAACCTGACTGCCGGCGGCCGATCCGGAGAGGGCCTGCGAATCGATAACGAGACCGTTATACGCTCGGCCTCTTTTCTATACAGGGATGACGGAAAGGCCCTCGCGCTTCGAGACATCACTGGCGTCTATCGGATTAACGACCTCCGGCTCGATGTGGCGACCGACTGGCAGAATAGATCGGCCCTGGCCCTCACCCTTGGTTCCATGGATGGTGAATTCAGCATTGGCGCTATTGAGGTGGGTGGCAATGGCAAGAGTATCGGTCAGGTGAATGTCAGCTTTTTGCTTGAAGATCAGGTTTTCAACGGCCGCAGCTATTCCAATGCGATTTATCTGCAGGGGGGTGGACACCCTGACGCCGGGCCGCAGGGCTTGCGACTTGCGACTGAATGGAGTCTTCGGCTTGCCGATTTCAGTTACACCGAAGACGGCAACCGGGTGATCTTCAGTGGCTTGCAGTCCTGGGGGCAGGGCGATGTAACGGTCAATGTAACTCGCGATGGAGTCGCCAACGGTACCGAGTTCTTCGATGGTCTGCGGATTGGTTTCGAGGACATGAGGGCCGGCTACCGGATCAACGGTCTGCGAGTAGGAAGTGATGACGCCCCCTTGCAGGGTGGCACAGAGCTGCTGCTGGCACTGGGGTTCTATCCGGCTTACGAATTCGAGCTTGATGGCCACGTGACGCTCGGTGCAGGAGGCGCATCCGGTGAGGGGATTACCATCAATTCCGATGTCAGCATCAGGAACGGCAAGGCGGCGATTATCGCGGTGCCGTACGATGAAGGTAATGGTGAGATTCCCCAGAAGGGCCTCTGGATTACCGAGCTGGATTATGACGCGCATGTGCGCGACATGACCGTTGATGTCAGCCAGGAGGGGCTTGCGGTTATCAAGGGCGAATCCTGGAGCACCATGGATATCGGCAATCTGAGAATCGGCGACAAGGAATCCGGTCAGAGTTTCGGGAGGTTCGTGATTCAGAAATACGAAACCGGCAGCAGCATGACCGTCGTCCCCGGCGGGGCCGGCGATGTCTGCGCCGGTGGCATGGGTGATAGTCCATCCGCCTGTGCGGCTTCCGGAGGCGTCTGGGAAACCCGGGGTGAGGAGGGGCTGACGGTCCGCCTGAAGCAGGTGCTTGCCAAGGCCATCAATGAAGCCCGGAAGAACTCGCTGACCTGGGAAACCAACCGGCAAAGCAGCGGTGTTGGTGAGGCCATGAACGGAACCGGGACGAGCCTCGTTCTGAACGATATCCATACCAGCGATGGTGGGGACTTCGATGGTGATGGCGTAGACGACAACTCGTTTGGGCTACGCACTGATCTTTCCGTGGATGTCTATCAAACCCGGGTTGTGAAGAAGGAGGACGGTCCGGATGCAATGGGAGTGACAGGCAACCGGGGCGATGAAAAAATCATGGATGGTTCGTCCGCTGCCGGCTACCGCTATGTCTCCAATCCAACCCTTGCCGAGGCCGACAACAGACCGCTCGGGTTTGCGGTGAAGGCGAGAAGCCGGTTCAAGGAACTCTCGATCAACAATATCGACCTGGTTCATCCCGTTGGTGGTGCTCAGACGGCCGTCTATGGCGTCAAAATGCAGAACCTTGATATCAAGGCCAATCTGACCGCAACCCCGATTCCCTGATCTTCCCGCAGGCGGTTCGCAAAGCGACACCGCCAACTTTGTCTTTTTCCCTTCCCTGGTGTTTAATCCGGCCTTACCCAATTTGATGGCTGGATGCACTTTATGAAATCCAAAGCACTTATAGAGCTGCTCAGTGACGGTCAGGTTCACTCCGGAGCCGCGCTGGCCGAAAAGCTCGGGGTTAGTCGTACCGCAATCTGGAAGCAGATTCGTCGCGCGATGGAGGAAGGTGCTGACATTGCCACGATTCGCGGACGTGGATATCAGCTGGTGTCCCGGGTCGACCTGCTCGATAGGGCGCGGGTGCTTCGTGAAATTGCCGCCGGCCGGGAACAGGAGCTTTCACTGACAGTCCTGGACGAGGTTGACTCGACTAATGCCGAGGTGATCAGGCAGATTACCGCCGGAAGCAAGGGTGTCCCGGTGGTTATCGCCGACTGTCAGACGTCCGGCCGAGGTCGACGGGGGCGTGTGTGGCAAAGCCCCCGGGGCGAAAACCTGTACCTGAGCATGGGGCTCACCTTCCACGGCGGCTTCAGTGTACTGGATGGGTTAAGTCTGGTGCTCGGCGTTGCGGTGGCCAATGCCCTGGAACGGCTGGGAGTGCCGGAGGTCGGACTCAAGTGGCCAAATGATATTTTTCTGCCGGACGGCAAGCTTGGCGGCATCCTGGTAGAGCTCCAGGGTGAGCTGGAGGAAGGCGTGGTGCAGGTAATTGCGGGTATCGGGCTGAATGTGCATATGTCCCGGGCTGATGGCGTCGATCAACCCTGGAGCAGCCTCGCCAGGGCCTGCCCTCAAGTCGAATGGTCGCGCAGCCAGATCGGCGGTGCAATCATCGATGCTGTATTCGATGCTGTCGCCCTGTTCTCGGATATCGGGTTTGCAGATTTTCGGGAGTCCTGGCAGCGTCGCGATGTGTTTATGGGAAAATCGCTCAAGGCCCGTGGCGGTGATGTCGAAGGTGTCGGTTGTGGCATTGATGACGCCGGCAACTATCAAATCCGGACCGAAAACGGGCTTGTTCCGGTGCGCGCAGGGGAAATCAGTCTGCGAGTGGCAAAATGAATCTGTTTATTGACGCGGGTAACACCCGGCTGAAGTGGTGTCTTGCAAACCAGGATGAGGTTCTGGCCTCAGGGACCGGCTCTCTCGAAGACGAGAACCCCCTGGGTGTGCCGGGAGAACTGATCGGAAAGGTGGTGTCTGTCGCCATATCCACCGTCGCGTCTGAAGAAAGGCGAACTCATTTGGCGGGCTCCGTCGAGAAGCTGTGTCAGGCGCCGGTTCGCTTTTACTGGTCGGAACGGTCCCGGAATGGCCTAATGAACGCCTACCAGAATGTCTCGAGAATGGGGGCCGATCGGTGGCATGGAATGTACGGTGCCTGGCTCGATCACAGGCAGGGCTTTGCGGTCCTGGATGCGGGAAGTGCCGTTACTGTCGATTATGTTGATCGGCATGGTCAGCATCTGGGTGGTTATATTCTTCCGGGCCTGCAGATGATGTTGCGCAGTCTCCGGACCGATGCCGCGCGGATCTGGTTCGACCCGGACCAGGGGCTGGCAACGGACCCTGGCAAGAGTACCGGGGAGTGCGTGAACCATGGTCTTGCCTGGCTGTCTGCTGCGATGATTGAGCGGGTGATCGCTGACGCCCGAAAACTGTCACTGTCTGAAATTCTGGTTACTGGCGGCGACGCTGACCGGCTTATCGGTCTTGGTCTGCCCGGTATTTCTCGCCCGGACCTTGTGTTGTCGGGCCTGCGTGCAATTCATGCGGAGGAAGCCTCCGGATGAGGTGGTTGGCGTTGGTGCTGGTGCTGGTGAGTATTGCCATCTATTACCTGCCGGACTTCGTGGGGCCATCGGGCGGCATGGCCAATGTTGCCAGTGGCAGCCTGCCAAGGGTGGCCAGCCTCAAATCGCCGGGGCCGGAAGACTCCGGTGTCGGGCCTGGTGCGCCCGCCGACGAATCAGAGATGTCCTGTGCCCGCCTTGGATGGATTGAAACCGCGGATCGCGCCCGACGCCTGGTGGACAGTCAACCTCTCGCGGAGGAGGCAGGTTTCAGGATTGAAGAAGTCGATAGAGAGCTGGCACCCCTGCACTGGGTTCTTATTCCGCCCCAGCCCGAGGCTGTCGCCTTGCGCCAGTTTCGTGACATTCAGAGGCAGGGAATCGACTCCTATCTGGTCACCGAGGGCGAAAACCGCAATGCCATTTCGCTGGGGCTGTTCGAGTCCCGCGAATCTGCAATTTCCGTGCTGGAAGAAAAAAAACGTCAGAATCTTAATGCGGTACTGGTCAACTTCCCCCGAAATCAGATAAGCTACGCGCTCTCTTTTGAGGCGGAACCAGAACTCGCTGAAGAACTGGTTCAGGCGGTGAAAGCGGATTACGGCAGCAATTTTGATTTCGTTGAAATCAGGCCTTGTGAAGGTGTTGCAACGCCAGAAAAAAATCCGTAGTATACCGCCCTCGCTGACGAGGCGAATGTGAGCTGGCGTAGCTCAGTTGGTAGAGCAGCTGACTTGTAATCAGCAGGTCGGGGGTTCGATTCCGTCCGCCAGCTCCACTTTAAGTTTTGACGGATTTGCTCACGCGAATCCGACTCGGAGGGGTTCCCGAGTGGCCAAAGGGATCAGACTGTAAATCTGACGGCATCGCCTTCGCAGGTTCGAATCCTGCCCCCTCCACCACTAAATTGCTCGCGGGCATCGTATAGTGGCTATTACCTCAGCCTTCCAAGCTGATGACGCGGGTTCGATTCCCGCTGCCCGCTCCAATTTGTTTTGCAATGCTCATGTAGCTCAGTTGGTAGAGCACACCCTTGGTAAGGGTGAGGTCGGCGGTTCAAATCCGCCCATGAGCTCCATTATTTATCCGGTCAACGTTACGATCCTGGTTGATTAGGGAGATTGGTCGAATGTCTAAGTCTAAGTTTGAACGTAATAAGCCGCACTTGAACGTAGGCACCATTGGTCACGTTGACCATGGTAAAACCACTTTGACTGCTGCCCTGACCCGTGTATGTCACGAAGTTTGGGGTACAGGCTCTGCGAGTGCCTTTGACCAGATCGATAACGCACCGGAAGAGCGTGCGCGTGGTATTACCATCGCGACCTCCCACGTTGAGTACGATTCCCCGAAGCGTCACTACGCTCACGTAGACTGCCCGGGCCACGCTGACTATGTGAAGAACATGATCACTGGTGCGGCGCAGATGGACGGCGCGATCCTGGTTTGCTCTGCAGCTGACGGCCCCATGCCGCAGACTCGTGAGCACATCCTGCTGTCCCGTCAGGTTGGCGTACCTTTCATCGTTGTGTTCCTGAACAAAGCGGACATGGTAGACGATGAAGAGCTGCTTGAGCTGGTTGAGATGGAAGTTCGCGACCTGCTGAGCCAGTACGACTTCCCGGGTGACGACACTCCGATCATCACCGGTTCTGCGCTGATGGCGCTGGAAGGCAAAGACGACAACGAGATGGGTACTACCGCTGTCAAGAAGCTGGTAGAAGCTCTGGATGACTACATCCCTGAGCCGGAGCGTGCGATCGATCAGCCGTTCCTGATGCCGATCGAGGACGTCTTCTCTATCTCTGGTCGTGGTACTGTTGTGACCGGCCGTGTTGAGCGTGGCGTTATCAAGACTGGTGACGAAGTGGAGATCGTTGGTATCAAGGATACCGTGAAGACCACGTGTACCGGCGTTGAGATGTTCCGCAAGCTGCTGGACGAAGGCCGTGCCGGTGAGAACATTGGTGCGCTGCTGCGTGGTACCAAGCGTGACGACGTTGAGCGTGGTCAGGTTCTGTGTGTGCCGGGCTCCATCAAGCCGCACACCAAGTTCGAGTGCGAAGTGTACGTACTGTCCAAAGAAGAAGGTGGTCGTCATACTCCGTTCTTCAAGGGCTACCGTCCGCAGTTTTACTTCCGTACCACCGACGTAACCGGTTCTTGCGAACTGCCGGAAGGTGTGGAAATGGTTATGCCGGGTGACAACGTCAAGATGAGTGTTACCCTGATTGCTCCGATCGCCATGGAAGATGGCCTGCGCTTCGCGATTCGTGAAGGCGGCCGTACCGTTGGTGCCGGCGTAGTCTCCAAGATCATCGAGTAATAGACTCGAGAGTAAGTGCACTGAGTTGTTTCGGTGCAGGCCAGTAGCTCAATTGGCAGAGCAGCGGTCTCCAAAACCGCAGGTTGGGGGTTCGATTCCCTCCTGGCCTGCCATTTTTTAACATCCGGATACATAAGTTGATTCCTATGGAGTCAAAAGCCGTTCAGTCAGCCAGCCGTTTCGATTTCGTGAAGTGGCTGGTTGTTTTCGTTCTGATCGCCATCGGTGTGGTGGGGAATCAGTATTATAGTGCCGAGTCTCTGCTGTATCGGGTTCTGGCTCTTGTAGGTCTCGCAATTGTGGCGGCGCTTGTTGCCCTCCAAACCGACCGTGGTCGTCGCTTCGCGACGCTGCTGAAGGAAGCGAGAGTCGAGATCCGGAAAGTGGTATGGCCCACCAGGCCCGAGCTCGTGCAGACGACAGCGATTGTTGTGGTGTTTGTGCTCGTTGTGGCTCTGTTGTTGTGGGGTATGGATTCGCTGATCAGCTGGCTGGTCGCCGGGTTTATCGGTTAACAGGAGTGGGCAATGGCTAAGCGCTGGTACGTCGTTCATGCGTATTCTGGCTTCGAAAAGCAGGTAATGCGCACTCTCAGGGAGCGCGTTGCGCTGCACGAGATGGAAGACCGTTTCGGCGAGATCCTGGTTCCGACCGAGGAAGTCGTCGAAATGCGAGAAGGGAAGAAGCGCAAGAGTGAGCGCAAATTCTATCCCGGGTACGTACTGGTCCAGATGGAAATGGACGATGCGACGTGGCACCTTGTGAAGAATACTCCGCGTGTTCTTGGTTTTATTGGTGGTACCAAGGATAAGCCTGCACCGATTACCGAAAAGGAAGCGGAAGCGATCCTTCGTCGAGTCGAAAGCGGTGCAGATAAGCCCAAGCCGAAGACACTGTTCGAGCCGGGTGAGGTTGTTCGCGTTGTTGAAGGTCCCTTTGCGGACTTCAATGGTGTGGTTGAGGAAGTTGACTACGACAAGAGTCGGGTCAAGGTTGCCGTTCTGATCTTTGGTCGTTCAACTCCGGTAGAGCTGGAGTTTGGGCAGGTCGAGAAAGACTGACCGGTAACGGGAAAGCTGAAAGCTCGCGCGCTCAAGCGACGCGGGCTTTTTGTGTCTGCTCTTAGCAGTTGTAAAAACGGGGAGCCGAGAGGCGCTTGAACCCACAGGAGATCTATCATGGCAAAGAAAATTGAAGCGTACATCAAGCTTCAGGTTGCTGCCGGCAAGGCCAACCCGAGTCCCCCCGTTGGTCCTGCACTGGGTCAGCGCGGCGTAAACATCATGGAATTCTGCAAGGCGTTCAACGCCCAGACTCAGGACATGGAGCCTGGTCTGCCGATTCCGACCGTGATCACCGTTTACAGTGATCGCAGCTTTACCTTTATTACAAAGACTCCGCCTGCACCGGTTCTTCTTCTGAAGGCCGCTGGCATCAAGAGCGGCTCCGGTCGTCCGAACACCGAGAAAGTCGGTACCGTGACCCGCGAGCAGCTTGAAGAAATTGCCAAGACCAAAGAGCCGGACCTGACTGCAGCCGATATGGATGCAGCGGTACGTACCATTGCAGGAACAGCCCGCAGCATGGGCCTGAACGTGGAGGGCCTGTAACATGGCGAAGCTGAGCAAGCGTCAGAAGCTTATTCGTGAAAAGGTAGACTCTACCCGTTCCTACTCTGTCGACGAAGCAGTTGCACTGCTGGTTGAGCTGGGCGCGAACGTGAAGTTCAAAGAGTCTGTCGACGTAGCCGTCAATCTGGGCGTTGACGCACGTAAATCCGACCAGGTTGTCCGTAGCAGCACTGTTCTGCCTCACGGCACCGGCAAAACCGTTCGCGTCGCCGTGTTTACCCAGGGCGCCAATGCCGAGAAAGCAACGGCTGCTGGTGCAGACGTTGTGGGCATGGACGATCTGGCGGACGAAGTTAAGAAAGGCAACATGGATTTCGATGTGGTTATCGCCACTCCGGACGCCATGCGTGTTGTTGGTCAGCTGGGCCAGATTCTTGGTCCTCGTGGCCTGATGCCGAACCCGAAGGTGGGTACCGTGACTCCTGACGTCGAGACTGCGGTCAAGAACGCCAAGGCCGGTCAGGTTCGTTACCGCACCGACAAGAACGGCATTATCCACGCTCCGCTGGGTAACGTTGAATTCTCTGCGCAGAACATCAAGGAAAACCTTGAAGCTCTGGTAGCAGATCTGAAAAAGGCCAAGCCGTCGTCGGCGAAAGGTGTGTATCTCAAGAAGATCACCATTTCCTCGACTATGGGTCCTGGCCTGACTATCGATCAGAGCGGTCTCGCTATTTGATCCTTTGATCGGTGGTTACTTTGTAGTCTGGGCGGAAGCCAAGGCTGTCAAAGACCGCAGGCCCCCGAAGCACTTTTGGTCTGACTGGAAGTGCTGCAAGGGTTAAAGCAACGCCTGCGCAGACGGTGTGAAGACGTTCTCTCTGAACCCAAACACCGTTAGGAGCCCCGCGAGGGGTATATGTGGGTTTGCCGGGAAGACCCGGCGAAATCGAGGAGAAATCCAGTGGCAATTAGACTCGAAGACAAGAAAGCGATCGTCGCTGAAGTCAACGAGACTGCCGGTGGTGCTCTGTCTGTGGTTATGGCTGACTACCGTGGTGTTACCTCTGGTGACATGACGGCGCTTCGTGCCAAGGCTCGTGCCGAAAACGTGCGTCTGAAGGTTGTTCGTAACAACCTTGCGAAGATTGCGATTCGCGGTACCGAGTTCGAGTGCATCGACGAAGCTCTGGTCGGCCCGACCATTCTGGCATTCTCAATGGAAGATCCGGGCGCGGCAGCGCGTCTGTTGAAGGATTTCGCCAAAGAGAAAGAAGCGTTCGAGATTAAGGGACTGGCCGTCGGCGGAGAGCTGATGGGTGCAGACCAGATCGACCGTCTTGCCAAGCTGCCAACACGTCACGAAGCGCTGACAATGCTGGCCGCTGTAACACAGGCACCGATCACCAAGCTGGCACGGACACTGAACGAAGTTCCTTCGAAAGTGACTCGTGCTGTAGCGGCAGTTCGCGACCAGAAGCAAGAAGCTGCTTGATTCTGTTGAACACCATTTTTTATATTTTTGGGAGAAAGTCATGGCTCTGTCTAACGAAGACATTTTGAACGCAATTGCTGAAATGAGCGTAATGGACGTTGTTGCGCTGGTTGAAGCAATGGAAGAGAAATTCGGTGTGTCTGCCGCTGCAGCCGTTGCTGCTGCGCCGGCCGCTGCTGGTGGTGGCGAAGCCGCTGCTGAAGAGCAGACCGAGTTTGACGTTGTACTTACCGGTCCTGGTGAGAAGAAAGTAAACGTAATCAAGGCCGTTCGTGAACTGACTGGCCTGGGTCTGAAAGAAGCCAAGGAAATGGTCGACAGCGCTCCTTCCGTTATCAAGGAAGCAGCTAGCAAAGGCGACGCTGAAGAAGCCAAGAAGAAGCTTGAGGAAGCAGGCGCTTCTGTTGAGCTCAAGTAAGAGTCGGCTGTTGATCGAAACCGTGCGATAAGCATGGATAGGCTGGTGGCTTTGGGCCACCGGCCTTTTTCTGTTGTATATGCTATAGAGTCTGGTGAGCAATTGCAGGTTGATGTCAGATCTATAACCTACAGCCAGGGTCTTGTTCAAGACGGCGCGATAAGCCGAGCAATTCGGCCCCGAAGCAGAACATTGGTTGCTTCTTGATACCAGGTATCAGGTCTAAAGCTGGGGAATGCAGATGACTTACTCCTACACTGAGAAAAAGCGGATTCGCAAAGATTTTAGTAAATTGCCTTCCGTGATGGACGTCCCCTATTTGCTGTCTATTCAGCTGGATTCGTTCCGGGACTTCCTCCAAATGGAAGCCGCTCCTGAAGACCGCCGGGAAACCGGTCTTCACGCAGCATTCAAATCCGTATTCCCGATTGTCAGTTACTCTGGCAATGCCGCGCTCGAATACGTGAGCTATCGTATTGGCGAGCCGGTTTTTGATGTCAAGGAATGCCAGCTTAGGGGCGTAACCTATGCAGCGCCGCTGCGGGTGAAGGTCCGCCTTATCATTTATGATAAGGAATCGTCCAACAAGGCGATCAAGGACATTAAAGAGCAGGAAGTCTACATGGGCGAGATGCCCCTGATGACCGAGAACGGTACCTTCGTTATCAACGGTACCGAGCGCGTTATTGTTTCCCAGCTCCACCGGTCTCCGGGTGTGTTCTTCGATCACGACAAGGGCAAGACTCATTCCTCCGGTAAGCTGCTGTATTCTGCCCGGGTGATTCCTTACCGTGGTTCCTGGCTGGACTTCGAGTTTGATCCGAAGGACTCCGTGTTCGTTCGTATCGACCGTCGTCGTAAGCTTCCCGCATCCATTCTGTTGCGTGGCCTGGGCTACACCTCCGAGCAGATGCTGGAGATGTTCTTCGAAACCAGTAAGTTCAGCCTTGGCGCCGAAGTGTGCAAGCTGGAGCTGGTGCCGAGCCGTCTGCGTGGCGACATCGCAACCTTCGATATCAAGGACAATGACGGCAACGTGATTGTCGAGGAAGGTCGCCGGATTACGGCCCGCCACATCAAGCAGCTGGAAAAAGCTGGTATCAACGAGCTCGAGGTGCCGACCGAGTACCTGTATGGCCGTGTGCTGGCGAAGGACATGATCGATCAGGCTTCCGGTGAAGTCCTGGTGGAGTGTAACTCCGAGCTGACCGAAGAGCTGGTCACCAAGATTCTCGACGCTGGCGTGAAGGATATCGAAACCCTTTACACCAACGATCTGGACTGCGGTCCGTTCATGTCTGACACCCTGCGCATCGATCCGACCCGCACGCCGCTCGAAGCGCTGGTTGAGATCTACCGGATGATGCGCCCGGGCGAGCCGCCCACGAAGGAGTCGGCAGAGAACCTGTTTAACAACCTGTTCTTCTCTGAAGAGCGCTATGACCTGTCTGCGGTTGGCCGGATGAAGCTGAACCGCCGCTTGCGCCGTGAAGAAAGCACAGGTGAGGGCACGCTGACCCACGAAGACATCATCGATGTCCTCAAGACCCTGATCGACATCCGTAATGGCCAGGGCAATGTTGACGATATTGATAACCTCGGTAACCGTCGTGTTCGCTGTGTTGGCGAGATGGCCGAAAACCAGTTCCGCGTTGGCCTGGTGAGGGTTGAACGCGCAGTTCGTGAGCGTCTGAGCCTTGCTGAAAGCGAAGGGCTGATGCCGCAGGACCTGATCAACGCCAAACCGGTAGCGGCCGCGGTTAAAGAATTCTTCGGCTCAAGCCAGCTGTCCCAGTTCATGGACCAGAACAACCCGCTGTCCGAGGTCACGCACAAGCGTCGTATCTCTGCGTTGGGCCCGGGTGGTCTGACCCGTGAGCGTGCGGGCTTTGAGGTTCGTGACGTACACCCGACCCACTACGGTCGCGTATGCCCGATCGAGACGCCGGAAGGTCCGAACATCGGTCTGATCAACTCGCTGGCGACCTACGCGCGTTCCAACTCCTACGGTTTCCTTGAGAGCCCGTACCGGAAGGTTGAGAACGGCGTGGTAACCGATGAAGTGGTTTACCTGTCCGCTATCGAGGAGAGCAACTACGTCATCGCCCAGGCCAGCGCCGCGATGGACGAGAAGACCAAGCGTCTGACCGACGAGCTGGTTACGGTTCGGCACCAGAACGAATTCACCGTTACTCCGCCGGAAAGCGTCAACTTCATGGACGTGTCTCCGCGTCAGGTTGTGTCGGTAGCGGCATCTTTGATTCCGTTCCTGGAGCACGACGATGCTAACCGGGCACTGATGGGTGCGAACATGCAACGTCAGGCGGTTCCGACGCTTAAAGCCCAGGTTCCGCTGGTCGGGACTGGTGTTGAGCGGACGGTAGCCCAAGACTCTGGCGTCTGTGTGTCGGCCCGTCGGGGCGGTGTCATCGAAAGCGTTGACGCGTCGCGCATCGTGGTTCGTGTCAACAACGAGGAAACTGAAGCGGGTGATGCAGGTGTGGATATCTACAACCTGACCAAATACACCCGCTCTAACCAGAACACCTGTATCAACCAGCGCTCCATCGTGCGTCAGGGCGACGTTATTGCCCGTGGCGACGTGCTGGCTGACGGCCCGTCCGTCGATCTGGGTGAGCTGGCCCTGGGGCAGAACATGCGCATCGCGTTTATGCCCTGGAACGGTTACAACTTTGAGGACTCCATCCTCATTTCCGAGAAAGTGGTGCAGGAAGATCGCCTGACCACCATCCACATTCAGGAACTGACCTGTGTGGCTCGGGACACCAAGCTGGGAAGCGAAGAAATCACCGCGGACATTCCGAACGTTGGTGAGAGTGCGCTGTCCAAGCTGGATGAGTCCGGTATTGTTTACATTGGTGCTGAAGTAGGCCCCGGTGACATTCTGGTAGGCAAGGTCACGCCAAAGGGTGAGACCCAGCTGACGCCGGAAGAGAAGCTGCTGCGTGCCATCTTCGGTGAGAAGGCGTCCGATGTTAAGGACACCTCGTCCCGTGTGCCGACTGGTACCCGCGGCACCGTTATCGACGTGCAGGTCTTTACCCGCGACGGTATTGAGAAGGATCAGCGTGCTCAGGCCATCGAGAAAGAGCAACTGGACCAGTATCGCAAGGATCTGAAAGACGAATACCGGATCGTTGAAGGTGCGACTTTCGAGCGTCTGAACAGTGCGTTGAAAGGGCAGGAAGTGATCAGTGGGCCGGGCCTGAAGAAAGGTGCCACCCTCGAAGAGAGCTACCTGGCCGAGCTGCCGCGTTCTGACTGGTTCAAGCTCCGGATGAAAGACGAGAGCCTGAACGAGCTGCTGGAGAAATCCGAGCAGGGTCTGGAAGACCGCAAGAAGGAACACGAAGCGCGCTTTGACGACAAGAAAGGCAAGCTTCAGCAGGGCGACGACCTCGCACCGGGCGTACTGAAGATCGTCAAGGTCTACCTGGCGATCAAGCGTCGTATCCAGCCAGGTGACAAGATGGCCGGTCGTCACGGTAACAAGGGTGTTATTTCCTCGGTGATGCCGATCGAAGACATGCCTTACGACGAGCATGGCAACACGGTTGACGTGGTTCTGAACCCGCTGGGTGTTCCCTCGCGGATGAACGTAGGTCAGGTGCTTGAGACTCACCTGGGTGCTGCAGCCAAGGGTCTGGGTGAGCGTATCAGCCAGATGCTGGACGAACAGCGCAAGGTGGCTGAATTACGCAAGCTGCTGGATGAGATCTACAATCACTCAGACGAAGTGTTCAAGGTGGATCTGGATTCCCTGTCCGACAAGGAAATCCTGGAAATGTGCCACAACCTTCGCGGCGGTGTACCCATGGCAACGCCGGTATTCGACGGTGCCAAGGAAGCCGAGGTCAAGCGCATGCTCGAGCTTGCGGGACTGAGCACCACCGGTCAGACCATGCTGTATGACGGTCGCACCGGTGATATGTTCGACCGCCCGGTGACGGTTGGCTACATGTACATCCTGAAGCTGAACCACCTGATCGACGACAAGATGCACGCTCGTTCCACCGGCTCTTACAGCCTGGTTACCCAGCAGCCGCTGGGTGGTAAGGCGCAGTTCGGTGGCCAGCGCTTCGGTGAGATGGAAGTGTGGGCTCTCGAGGCCTACGGTGCAGCTTACACGCTGCAGGAGATGCTCACCGTCAAGTCTGATGACGTGAACGGTCGGACCAAGATGTACAAGAACATTGTCGATGGCGATCATCGGATGGAGCCGGGCATGCCCGAATCCTTCAACGTTCTTGTCAAGGAAATCCGCTCGCTGGGTATCGACATCGAGCTGGAATCCGAGTGAGCCGAATTGTTTTTGGCAGCGTGAGCGGGCACGACCAGTGCCCGCCCGAGATTAACGCCATCCGGAGCTTTTACTGATGAAAGATTTGCTGAATCTTCTCAAGAGCCAGAACCAAAGCAAGGAATTCGACGCCATCCGCATTGGCCTGGCGTCGCCTGACATGATCCGTTCCTGGTCCTTTGGCGAAGTGAAGAAGCCTGAGACCATTAACTACCGTACCTTCAAGCCGGAGCGCGACGGTCTTTTCTGTGCCAAGATCTTCGGCCCGATCAAGGACTACGAGTGTCTGTGCGGTAAATACAAGCGCCTCAAGCATCGCGGTGTTATCTGCGAGAAGTGTGGCGTTGAGGTTGCGCTGGCCAGTGTCCGCCGTGAGCGGATGGGCCACATCGAGCTGGCCAGCCCGGTCGCGCACATCTGGTTCCTGAAGTCACTGCCGTCCCGTATCGGTCTGATGCTGGACATGACCCTGCGCGATATCGAGCGGGTCCTGTACTTCGAATCCTTTATTGTTATCGATCCGGGGATGACCACCCTGGAGAAGGGCCAGCTGCTGAACGATGAGCAGTACTATGAAGCCTTGGAAGAATTCGGTGACGAGTTCGACGCCCGCATGGGTGCCGAAGCGGTCAAGGAACTCCTCGAAGGTATTGACCTGCAGGAGGAGGTTGATGCCCTGCGTGAGGAGATTCCGCAGACCAACTCCGAAACCAAGATCAAGAAGTTCAGCAAGCGTCTGAAAATTCTTGAGGCGTTCCTGTATTCCGGCAACAAGCCAGGCGACATGGTCATGACCGTGCTGCCGGTGCTTCCGCCGGATCTGCGCCCGCTGGTACCGCTGGACGGTGGCCGCTTCGCGACCTCTGATCTGAACGATCTTTACCGTCGGGTGATCAACCGGAACAACCGTCTAAAGCGCCTGCTGGAACTGAACGCTCCGGATATCATCGTGCGCAACGAGAAGCGGATGCTGCAGGAAGCCGTTGACGCGCTGCTGGATAACGGACGCCGTGGCCGGGCCATTACCGGCACCAACAAGCGCCCGCTGAAGTCCCTGGCTGACATGATCAAGGGTAAGCAGGGTCGTTTCCGTCAGAACCTGCTTGGTAAGCGTGTGGACTACTCCGGTCGTTCAGTGATCGTGGTCGGTCCGTACCTGCGCCTGCACCAGTGTGGTCTGCCAAAGAAGATGGCACTGGAACTGTTCAAGCCGTTTATTTTCTCCAAGTTGGAGCACCGCGGCCTGGCGACCACCATCAAGGCCGCCAAGAAGATGGTCGAGCGCGAGGAAGGCGTGGTCTGGGATATCCTGGACGAAGTCATCCGTGAGCATCCGATCATGCTGAACCGCGCGCCGACCCTGCACCGTCTGGGTATCCAGGCGTTCGAGCCGGTTCTGATCGAAGGCAAGGCGATCCAGCTGCATCCGCTGGTGTGTGCGGCCTACAACGCCGACTTTGACGGTGACCAGATGGCGGTTCACGTACCGCTGACCCTGGAAGCCCAGCTTGAAGCTCGTGCGTTGATGATGTCCACCAACAACGTACTGTCGCCGGCCAACGGCGAGCCGATTATCGTGCCGTCTCAGGACGTGGTGCTCGGTCTGTACTACATGACCCGTGAGCGCAAGAGCGCCCTGGGCGAAGGTATGGTGTTTGCTGACGTCAAAGAGGCGCATCGTGCCTACGGCGCTGGCATGGTCGACCTTCAGGCGATTGTCAAGGTTCGCGTTAAGGAAGTTGCGATTGCCGAAGACGGTTCGCGCACAGAAGAATACAAGATCGTTGATACCACGGTTGGTCGGGCGCTGCTGTTCGACATCGTGCCTGATGGCCTGTCCTACGAGCTGGTCAACAAGCCGATGGTCAAGAAGGCAATCTCTAATCTGATCAACACCTGCTACCGTGATGCCGGTCTGAAAGACACCGTCATCTTCGCGGATCAGTTGATGTACATGGGTTATCACTACGCGACTGTTTCCGGTATCTCCATTGGTTTCAACGATTTCGAGATTCCGCCGGAGAAGTACGAGCTGGTTGATGCCGCATCCGCTGAGGTGAAGGATATCGAAACCCAGTACGCGTCCGGTCTGCTGACCCAGGGCGAGAAGTACAACAAGGTTATCGACATCTGGTCACGTGCCAACGATAAAGTTTCCAAAGCCATGATGGAGCGTCTGGCGAAGGAGCAGGTTATCGGGCCTGACGGCCAGCCGGTGAAGGGCGAGGACGGCGAATACCTGATGCAGGAGTCGTTCAACTCGGTTTACATGATGGCCGATTCCGGCGCCCGGGGTTCCGCGGCCCAGATCCGTCAGCTTGCTGGTATGCGTGGCCTTATGGCCAAGCCGGACGGCTCAATCATCGAAACGCCGATCACTGCGAACTTCCGTGAAGGTCTGAACGTACTCCAGTACTTCATCTCCACCCACGGTGCCCGTAAGGGTCTGGCGGATACCGCTCTGAAGACCGCAAACTCGGGTTACCTGACCCGTCGTCTGGTAGACGTCTCCCAGGATCTGGTAGTCACCGAGCCAGACTGTGGTACCGATGAAGGTCTGTTGATGACGCCGCACATCGAAGGCGGCGACGTTGTTGTGCCCCTGGGTGACCGGGTTCTGGGTCGTGTGACCGCCCGTGATGCGTTTACCCCGACTGACAAGGACAACGCCGTCATTGAAGCCGGCACCCTGCTGGACGAGAAGGCCGTTGAAACCCTCGAGCGGGCCGGTGTGGACGAAGTCTGGGTTCGCTCTGCGATCACCTGCGAAACCCGCCACGGTATCTGTTCCAAGTGCTACGGCCGTGATCTGGCCCGTGGCCATCAGGTCAACGTTGGTGAGGCTGTGGGCGTTATCGCCGCTCAGTCCATCGGTGAGCCGGGTACCCAGCTGACCATGCGTACCTTCCACATTGGTGGTGCCGCCAGCCGGGCGTCCGCGGTGGACAATATCCAGGTCAAGCATGGTGGTACGGTTCGTCTTCACAATATGAAGTCGATCGAGAAGGCCGATGGTTCTCTGGTGGTGATCTCCCGATCCTCTGCGCTGGCCATTGCCGATGACCAGGGTCGTGAGCGTGAGTGGTACAAGTTGCCATACGGTGCGGTTCTCTCCGTGAAGCACGGAGATGCCGTAGAAGCCGGCGTTGTGGTTGCCAAGTGGGATCCACACACTCACCCGATCATCGCCGAAGCCGGTGGTACCGCGAAATTCGTCAATATGGATCAGGGCATCACTGTCCGGACCCAGACTGACGAACTGACCGGCCTGTCCACCATGGAGGTCATTGATTCCAAAGAGCGTCCTGCAGCTGGCAAGGACATCCGTCCGGCGATCCAGCTCATTGACGAAAAGGGCGAAGAAGTGGAGCTGCCAGGCGGCGGTACCGCAATCTTCTTCCTGCCGGCGAATGCGCTGGTGACCATGGCCAATGGCGCGCGGGTTGAGCTAGGTGATGTTGTTGCGCGGATTCCGCAGGAAAGCTCCAAGACCCGGGATATCACCGGTGGTCTGCCGCGAGTTGCCGATCTGTTCGAGGCCCGTCGTCCGAAGGAATCGTCCATTCTGGCCGAAATCAGCGGTATGGTCTCATTCGGCAAGGAAACCAAGGGCAAGAAGCGTCTGGTGATCACGCCGAAGGATGCCGATCCGTACGAAGTGCTGATTCCGAAGCACCGTCAGCTTAACGTCTTCGAAGGTGAGACCGTTGAGAAGGGTGAGGTGATTTCGGATGGTCCGTCCAACCCACATGACATTTTGCGTCTGCTGGGTGTGGTGGAACTGGCCAAGTACATCACCAACGAAATCCAGGACGTTTACCGTCTGCAGGGCGTTGTCATCAACGATAAACACATTGAGGTTATCGTGCGTCAGATGCTGCGCAAGGTCGAAATCACCGATCCGGGTGATACGACTCTGCTGTCCGGTGATCAGGTGGAAATTACCCAGGTGCTGGAAGAAAACGAGAAGGCCGACGTGGCAGACAAAGAGCCGGCTAGGTTCGAGCGTCTGCTGCTGGGTATCACCAAGGCTTCCCTGGCCACCGAGTCGTTCATTTCTGCGGCTTCGTTCCAGGAAACCACCCGGGTACTCACCGAAGGTGCGGTTACCGGTAAGCGGGATTACCTGCGCGGCCTGAAAGAAAACGTTGTGGTTGGTCGACTGATTCCAGCCGGTACCGGTCTGGCATACCACAATGAGCGTCGTCGCAAGCGTGACCTGGAAGAGCAGGGCGTAACCGCGGCCGACGTGGAAGAAGCTCTGAGTGCCGAGCTCAACCGCGAAAGTTGAGTTGGGACGGCGCGCCGCCTCCGGGTAGTTACCTACCCGGGAGGTGGTCAAAAAGAGACCAGTCATCTTGACTGTCCGGGGGCGCAGGCTTACACTTGCGTCCCTTAAATTTTACCCCCTGCACAGGGGGTAAGTTTCATTGATATGGTTTTTTGGAGTTTGCTTACATGGCAACGATTAATCAGTTGGTGCGTAAGCCTCGTAAGCGCAAGGTAGCCAAGAGCGATGTTCCTGCTCTCCAGGCCTGCCCTCAGCGCCGTGGTGTGTGCACTCGTGTTTACACCACAACGCCGAAGAAGCCGAACTCAGCACTGCGTAAAGTGTGCCGTGTTCGTCTGACCAACGGCTACGAGGTTTCCTCATACATTGGTGGTGAAGGTCACAACCTTCAGGAGCACAGTGTTGTGCTTATCCGAGGCGGTCGAGTAAAAGACCTTCCGGGTGTGCGCTATCACACTGTTCGCGGAACGCTGGACACCCAGGGTGTACAGAACCGTAAGCAGGGCCGCTCCAAGTACGGTGCAAAACGACCCAAGTCCTGATGTCCCGAGCGGGTGTCTTTTATCGTTGCTTGTCAGAACGGTGAGAGTAAGGCTGAGTAGCATTTGCTATCTCAGGGGTTCCTGAAGACCTTTTAGATATATAAGGGCTTATCGATGCCTAGAAGAAGAGTTGCAGCTAAACGGGAAATTATCCCGGATCCGAAATTCGGCAGTGCACGTCTTGCCAAGTTCATTAACCACGTGATGGAAAGTGGCAAGAAGTCTACCGCAGAGCGCATTGTTTACGGCGCTCTTGAAATTGTTGCCGAGAAATCCAAAGAAGAGCCGATCGACATGTTCGAGAAGGCCCTGGAGAACATCCAGCCGATGGTTGAGGTTAAGTCCCGTCGTGTGGGTGGTGCTACTTACCAGGTGCCTGTCGAAGTACGGCCTTCCCGTCAGAACGCGCTGGCTATGCGCTGGCTCGTAGAATATTCACGGAAGCGCGGTGAGAAGTCCATGGCTCAGCGTCTGGCTGGTGAAATCCTGGACGCCGCTGACAGCAAAGGCTCCGCTGTTAAGAAGCGTGAAGATGTTCACCGCATGGCAGAAGCCAACAAGGCGTTCTCTCACTTCCGTTTCTAATCAGCCGAGGTTTATACAGTGGCACGCAAGACTCCTATCAAGCGTTACAGAAACATTGGTATTTGTGCGCACGTTGATGCGGGCAAAACCACGACCACCGAGCGGGTACTGTTCTATACAGGTATTTCCCACAAGATCGGTGAAGTTCATGATGGTGCAGCTACCATGGACTGGATGGAGCAGGAGCAGGAGCGTGGTATTACCATCACCTCTGCTGCGACTACGACATTCTGGCAGGGTATGGACAAGCAGTACCCGGAGCACCGGATCAACATCATCGACACCCCGGGGCACGTTGATTTCACTATCGAAGTAGAGCGCTCCCTGCGCGTACTCGACGGTGCGGTTGTCGTGTTCTGTGGTTCCTCCGGTGTTGAGCCGCAGTCCGAGACTGTATGGCGTCAGGCCAACAAGTACGAAGTTCCCCGCATGGTGTTCGTCAACAAGATGGACCGTGCCGGCGCAAACTTCCTGCGTGTTGTCGAGCAGATCAAGAAGCGTCTGGGCGCAAACTGCGTTCCCATTCAGCTGCCGATCGGCTCTGAAGACAATTTCGCCGGTATCGTTGATCTGATTCGTAACAAGGCCATCTACTGGAACGAAGCTGACTCTGGTGCGACCTACGAGCAGAAGGACGTTCCTGCGGAAATGGAAGAAGAAGTCGCCATGTACCGCGAGCAGATGGTTGAAGCTGCTGCAGAGGCCAACGAAGAACTGATGGAGAAGTACCTCGAAGAGGGTGAGCTGTCCATCGAAGAAATCAAGAAGGGTCTGCGGATGCGCACCCTGGCCAACGAAATCGTTGTTGCAACCTGTGGTTCTGCGTTCAAGAACAAGGGTGTTCAGGCGGTTCTTGACTCCGTTGTCGAGTTTCTGCCGGCGCCGGACGAAGTCAAGGCCATTCGTGGTGAAGTTGACGAAGATGGTACCGAAGAGCTTCGTGAGGCCGATGACGACGCGCCCTTCGCGGCACTGGCGTTCAAGATTGCTACTGACCCGTTTGTCGGTACGCTGACTTTCTTCCGGGTTTACTCCGGTAAGCTTGAGTCCGGTAATGCCGTTTACAACTCGGTCAAGGGGAAGAAAGAGCGCGTCGGCCGTATGGTTCAGATGCACTCCAAGGATCGTCAGGAAATCAAAGAGGTTCTGGCGGGCGACATCGCTGCAGCTATCGGTCTGAAAAGTGTGACTACCGGTGACACGCTGTGCGACGAGAATCACAAGATCATTCTCGAGCGCATGGAGTTCCCGGAGCCGGTTATCTCTGTTGCCGTTGAGCCGAAGTCCAAGGCGGACCAGGAAAAGATGGGTGTAGCTCTGGGCAAGCTGGCTCAGGAAGATCCGTCGTTCCGCGTGCGTACCGACGAGGAATCCGGTCAGACGATCATCTCTGGCATGGGTGAGCTTCACCTGGACATCATCGTTGACCGTATGCGTCGCGAGTTCAAGGTAGAGGCGAACATTGGTAAGCCGCAGGTTGCGTACCGCGAATGCATCCGCAAGCCGGTAGATGTCGAAGGCAAATTCGTGCGTCAGTCCGGTGGTCGTGGTCAGTACGGTCACGTCAAGCTGAAGCTTGAGCCGCTGCCGCTGGATGATGAAGATGGCGAAAACTTTATCTTCGTGAATGAAATTGTTGGTGGTGTTGTTCCCAAGGAATACATCCCGGCAGTTCAGCAGGGTATTGAAGAGCAGATGCAGAACGGCTGTCTGGCTGGTTATCCGCTGCTGCGTATCAAGGCAACCCTGTACGACGGTTCCTATCACGACGTCGACTCGAACGAGATGGCTTTCAAGGTCGCTGGTTCCATGGCAATGAAGAAGGGTGCCCTCGAGGCGAGCCCGGCACTGCTCGAGCCGATCATGCGTGTTGAAGTTGTGACGCCGGAAGATTACATGGGTGATGTTGTAGGCGACCTGAACCGTCGTCGTGGCGTTATCCAGGGCATGGACGAAGGTCCTGCCGGTAAGGTCATCCGTGCAGAGGTTCCGTTGTCGGAAATGTTCGGTTACGCCACCGACCTGCGTTCTGCAACGCAAGGCCGGGCGTCCTATGCGATGGAGTTCTCTGGTTATTCAGAGGCACCTTCGAACATTGCCGAAGCGATCATTAAAAAGGGTTGATCCCCAGGACTTAAGAAACAGGAAGAGGTGTAACCGTGTCTAAATCTAAATTTGAGCGTAATAAGCCGCACTTGAACGTAGGTACCATTGGTCACGTTGACCATGGTAAAACCACTTTGACTGCTGCCCTGACCCGTGTATGTCACGAAGTTTGGGGTACAGGCTCTGCGAGTGCCTTCGACCAGATCGATAACGCACCGGAAGAGCGTGCGCGTGGTATTACCATCGCGACCTCCCACGTTGAGTACGATTCCCCGAAGCGTCACTACGCTCACGTAGACTGCCCGGGCCACGCTGACTATGTGAAGAACATGATCACTGGTGCGGCGCAGATGGACGGCGCGATCCTGGTTTGCTCCGCAGCTGACGGCCCCATGCCGCAGACCCGTGAGCACATCCTGCTGTCCCGTCAGGTTGGCGTACCTTTCATCGTTGTGTTCCTGAACAAAGCGGACATGGTAGACGATGAAGAGCTGCTCGAGCTGGTTGAGATGGAAGTTCGTGACCTGCTGAGCCAGTACGACTTCCCGGGTGACGACACTCCGATCATCACCGGTTCTGCGCTGATGGCGCTGGAAGGCAAAGACGACAACGAGATGGGTACTACCGCTGTCAAGAAGCTGGTAGAAGCTCTGGATGACTACATCCCTGAGCCGGAGCGTGCGATCGATCAGCCGTTCCTGATGCCGATCGAGGACGTCTTCTCTATCTCTGGTCGTGGTACTGTTGTGACCGGCCGTGTTGAGCGTGGCGTTATCAAGACTGGTGACGAAGTGGAAATCGTTGGTATCAAGGATACCGTGAAGACCACTTGTACAGGTGTTGAGATGTTCCGCAAGCTGCTGGACGAAGGCCGTGCCGGTGAGAACATTGGTGCGCTGCTGCGTGGTACCAAGCGTGACGACGTTGAGCGTGGTCAGGTTCTGTGTGTGCCGGGCTCCATCAAGCCGCACACCAAGTTCGAGTGCGAAGTGTACGTACTGTCCAAAGAAGAAGGTGGTCGTCATACTCCGTTCTTCAAGGGCTACCGTCCGCAGTTTTACTTCCGTACCACCGACGTAACCGGTTCTTGCGAACTGCCGGAAGGTGTGGAAATGGTTATGCCGGGTGACAACGTCAAGATGAGTGTTACCCTGATTGCTCCGATCGCCATGGAAGATGGTCTGCGCTTCGCGATTCGTGAAGGCGGCCGTACCGTTGGTGCCGGCGTAGTCTCCAAGATCATCGAGTAATCTGCTCGTTTGATCAGGAAAAAAGGGGCTGATTCTTCAGCCCCTTTTTCTGTTTCAGCCGCAAAGCCAGCCTGACCCGGTCAACCAGTATTGCTGTTGACAGGGTTGGGTATTATGCATACAATGCGGCTCCTTTTTTTGAAGGTCGGCTAACTAGTAGCTGCTACGAGTGGAGTTTGGTGCATCATGCAAAGCCAAAAAATTCGAATCCGGTTGAAGGCGTTTGATTATCGCCTGATCGACCAGTCCACGCAGGAGATCGTCGATACCGCCAAGCGGACCGGCGCTCAGGTGCGTGGCCCTATCCCTCTGCCGACGCGGAAGGAAAAGTACACGATATTGATCTCTCCGCACGTCAACAAGGACGCGCGCGATCAGTATGAAATTCGTACGCATAAGCGTTTGCTCGACATCGTTGAGCCGACGGAAAAGACAGTAGATGCTCTGATGAAACTGGACCTGGCAGCAGGTGTAGACGTTCAGATCAGCCTCGGCTAATACCGCCCGGTATTAGTCTGTGTAACTGTCATAAGGCCATAGAGGGTGAGAGCCCCGTACACTTAAGAGGTGAAACATGGCAATTGGTGTTGTCGGTCGTAAGGCCGGTATGACCCGTATTTTTACGGAAGATGGGCAGGCGCTGCCCGTAACGGTAATTGAGGTTGAGCCCAACCGCATTACCCAACTGAAAACTCTTGAAAGCGATGGCTACCGTGCCGTTCAGGTGACTGTCGGTACTCGTCGTTCCTCTCGTGTTACCAAGAGCGAGGCGGGCCACTTTGCCAAGGCAGGTGTTGAAGCCGGTCGTGGTATGTGGGAATTCCGTCTTGCTGATGGCGAAGGTGAAGACCTGGCCGCCGGTGGCGAGATTACGGCTTCTGTATTCGAAGACGGTCAGGTGGTAGATGCCATCGGTCAGTCCAAGGGTAAGGGCTTCCAGGGCGGTGTTAAGCGCTGGAACTTCTCCATGCAGGATGCCACTCACGGTAACTCTCTGTCTCACCGTGCTCCGGGTTCCATTGGTCAGAACCAGACTCCGGGCAAGGTATTCAAGGGCAAAAAGATGGCGGGCCAGATGGGTAATGCTCAGGTGACTGTGCAGAACCTGAAAATCGTCCGTGTCGACGCCGAGCGCAACCTGCTGCTGGTAAGTGGTGCCGTTCCCGGCGCAACTGGCGGCGATGTTGTCATCAAGCCTGCAGTTAAAGCCTGAGGAGCGGTGCGATGGAATTGACTATTACAGGTAGCGGCAAGGGAATTTCTGTTTCCGACGCTGCATTCGCCAAAGATTTTAACGAGTCGCTGGTTCACCAGGTAGTGACTGCCTACATGGCAGGCGCCCGCCAGGGTACCAAGGCTCAGAAGACGCGTTCCGAAGTAAGCGGTGGCGGTAAGAAGCCATGGCGTCAGAAGGGCACCGGTCGTGCCCGTGCCGGTACTATCCGTAGTCCGATCTGGCGCTCCGGTGGCGTTACCTTTGCAGCCAAGCCTCGTGGCTTCGAGCAGAAGGTAAACCGCAAAATGTACCGCGCAGCGATGCGCTCCATTTTTTCCGAGCTGGTTCGCCAAGAGCGTCTGGTTGTTGTTGACGACATGAACGTTGACAGCCCGAAGACCAAGGCATTCAACGCCAAGCTGAAGGATATCGGTGTGACCAATGCGCTGATTCTGTCCGACAACGTCGAGCAGAACCTGCATCTGGCCTCGCGCAACATTCCGCACGTTGACGTGCGTGATATTGCCGGTCTGGATCCGGTTAGCCTGGTTGCCTTCGAGAAGGTCGTTGTGACCGTTCCCGCTCTGAAGAAGATCGAGGAGATGCTGGGATGAATCAGGAACGTATTTACAAGGTCCTGCTGGGGCCGCACGTATCGGAAAAAGCGTCTCTGGCAGCAGAGCGTGGCCAGGTAGTGTTTCGTGTAGCACCTGATGCCACCAAGCCCGAGATCAAAAAAGCCGTTGAGCAGCTGTTCAACGTCACCGTAGAAGGTGTTCAGGTTCTGAACCGTAAGGGTAAGCTCAAGCGCACTATCCGCGGGTTCGGCAAGCGTAATGACATTCGTAAGGCTTACGTAAAGCTGGCAGAAGGTCAGGACATCGATTTTCTGGATGTGGAATAAGGTAAAGGGGTCGTAATATGCCGATCGTCAAAACCAAACCAACATCTGCCGGACGCCGTCACGTTGTAAAGCTTTACAACCCGGATCTGCACACTGGGCGCCCCTACGAGCCGTTGGTAGAAAGAAAGAACAAGACGGGTGGTCGTAACAATGTAGGCCGCATCACAACCCGTCACACGGGTGGTGGCCACAAGAAGCACTACCGTGTCATCGATTTCAAGCGGACCAAAGATGGTATCCCGGCGGTCATTGAGCGCCTGGAGTACGATCCGAACCGCTCTGCGCACATCGCACTGCTGAAGTATGCCGATGGCGAGCGTCGTTACATTATCGCTCCCAAAGGTATGCAGATTGGTGACCCTGTGCGCTCCGGTATCGACGCGCCAATCAAAGTGGGTAGCACGCTTCCGCTCCGGAATATTCCGGTCGGTTCTGTGATCCACTGCGTCGAACTCAAGCCTGGCAAAGGTGCACAGCTGGCTCGCTCTGCGGGCGCATCCGTACAGCTGGTTGCCCGGGAAGGTGCATATGCCACCATCCGCCTGCGCTCAGGTGAAATGCGTAAGGTGCTTGTTGACTGTCGCGCAACGTTGGGTGAAGTGTCCAACAGCGAACACAGCCTCAAGCAGCTTGGTAAAGCGGGTGCATCACGTTGGCGCGGCAAACGGCCAACAGTACGTGGTGTTGCTATGAACCCAGTTGACCACCCACATGGTGGTGGTGAAGGGCGTACCTCTGGCGGGCGTCACCCGGTTACTCCGTGGGGTGTTCCGACCAAAGGGCATAAGACTCGTAAGAACAAGCGTACTGACAAGATGATAGTACGTCGTCGTTCGGCCAAGTAAACGACTACATAGAGGTAATTGCTGTGCCACGTTCTTTGAAGAAAGGTCCTTTTATAGACCTGCATCTGTTGAAGAAGGTCGAGGCAGCTCTGGAAGCTAACGACAAGCGGCCGATCAAAACCTGGTCCCGCCGGTCGACAGTCTTTCCGGAGATGGTAGGCCTGACCATTGCAGTCCACAACGGCAAGCAGCACGTGCCGGTTTATGTCACCGAAGATATGGTTGGACATAAGCTGGGTGAGTTCGCGGCAACGCGTACTTATCGTGGTCATGCGGCCGACAAGAAAGCTAAACGCTGATTCTGAGGTAATCAAAATGGAAGTAGCAGCCAAGTATAAGGGCGCTAACCTCTCAGCTCAGAAAGCACGTCTTGTCGCTGACCAAGTACGTGGCAAGGCTGTTGAGGATGCCCTGAACATTCTGACTTTCAGCCCGAAGAAGGCGGCGGTCGTGATCAAGAAAGCTCTTGAGTCCGCCATCGCCAACGCTGAGCACAACGAAGGTCTGGACGTTGACGAACTGCGGGTTTCCACCGTGATGGTGGATGAGGGTCCGACGCTCAAGCGAATCAAAGCTCGAGCCAAGGGGCGCGCTGACCGTATTTTCAAGCGCACCTGCCATATCACCGTCAAGGTCGCCGACAAGTAGGAGATGCTCAGATGGGTCATAAAGTAAATCCAACCGGCATTCGCCTGGGTGTGATCAAAGAGCACAACTCAGTCTGGTATGCCGACAAAAAGGAATACTCCAAGAACCTGCTTAATGATATTCAGGTTCGCGAGTTCCTCGACAAGCGTCTGGTTAAGGCGTCTGTCAGCAAGATTGTGATCGAGCGCCCTGCTCAGAACGCCCGTATCACGATCCATACTGCCCGTCCCGGTATTGTTATCGGTAAGAAGGGTGAAGATGTTGATCGTCTGCGTCGCGAAGTCAGCGACATGATGGGTGTGCCTGTGCACATCAACATCGAAGAAGTCCGCAAGCCGGACCTCGATGCCCGCCTGGTAGCGCAAAACGTTGCCGGCCAGCTGGAGCGTCGTGTGATGTTCCGTCGCGCTATGAAGCGTGCGGTCCAGAACGCCATGCGCCAGGGTGCCAAGGGTATCAAGATCCAGGTTGGCGGTCGTCTCGGGGGTGCTGAAATCGCGCGTTCCGAGTGGTATCGCGAAGGTCGTGTTCCGCTGCACACACTGCGTGCAGATATTGATTACGCAACCTACGAAGCGCATACCACTTACGGCGTAATCGGCGTCAAGGTATGGATCTTCAAAGGTGAGATTCTTGGTGGTATGGAGCAGGTCCGTGCTGACAAGAAAGCCTCTGGGAAGAAAGGTTCTAAGTAAAGGGGCACTCTTATGCTGCAACCAAAACGCACCAAATTCCGCAAGGTAATGAAAGGCCGTAACACCGGTCTTGCTCACCGCGCCAACAAGGTGAGCTTCGGTGAATACGGATTGAAGGCTACGAGCCGTGGGCGTATAACTGCGCGCCAGATTGAGGCAGCGCGTCGTACCATGACTCGTCGCATCAAGCGGGGCGGTAAGATCTGGATTCGGGTGTTCCCGGACAAGCCGATCACCGGTAAGCCGCTTGAAGTTCGAATGGGTAAAGGTAAGGGTTCTGTCGAGTATTGGGTGGCTGAAATCCAGCCTGGCCGCATGCTCTACGAGATGGAAGGTGTTTCCGAGGAAATCGCTCGTGACGCATTCACTCTCGCGGCGGCCAAACTGCCGGTACAGACCACCTTTGTAACGAGGACGGTGATGTGATGAAAGCAACAGAGCTGCGTGAAAAGTCAGTCGAGGAGCTGAACAAAGAGCTGATCGACCTCCTGAAGGAGCAGTTCAACCTGCGCATGCGCAAGGCGACAGGTCAGCTGAATCAGTCTCACCTTCTCGGCAAGGTGAAGCGCGACATCGCTCGCGTGAAAACAGTATTGAACGAAAAGGCAGGACAGTGACATGACCGAAGCTACCCAAACTGCCAGAACTCTGAGCGGCAAGGTCGTGAGCAACAAGATGGAGAAGTCCATCGTGGTGCTGGTCGAGCGTCAGGTGAAACACCCGCTGTACGGTAAGTACATGAAGCGTTCAACCAAGATCCACGCTCACGATGAGAGCAATCAGTGCAACATCGGTGACACTGTGACCATTCAGGAAACCCGTCCGGTCTCCAAGACCAAGAGTTGGGCCCTGGTGGAAGTTACCGAACGTGCATCCAAGGTGTAACGCCGGAGAACAACCATGATTCAGACTCAAACAATGCTTGAAGTCGCGGATAACAGCGGTGCGCGTCAGGTGATGTGCATCAAGGTCCTGGGCGGTTCACATCGGCGTTATGCCAGCGTAGGGGATATCATCAAGGTGACCGTCAAGGAAGCCATCCCCCGCGGTAAGGTGAAGAAAGGCCAGGTCCTGAAAGCTGTCGTGGTGCGCACTCGCAAGGGTGTTCGTCGTCCCGACGGTTCGCTGATCCGTTTCGACGGAAACGCGGCAGTACTTCTGAACAATCAGGACGCTCCTATTGGTACCCGTATCTTCGGACCGGTTACCCGTGAACTGCGTAATGAGAAGTTCATGAAAATTATCTCACTGGCACCCGAAGTACTTTAAAGGACCAGAGGCCGGTTATGAAAAAGATCAAACGAGATGACGAAGTAA
Source organism: Marinobacter sp. es.042 (assembly GCF_900188315.1). NCBI lineage: Bacteria > Pseudomonadati > Pseudomonadota > Gammaproteobacteria > Pseudomonadales > Marinobacteraceae > Marinobacter > Marinobacter sp. es.042. The sequence goes on along the minus strand of NZ_LT897781.1, from coordinate 2,532,168 downwards.
TCGTCACCACGGGGAAAGATAAGGGCAAACGTGGTAAAGTCCTGAAGGTTCAGGACGATGGCCGCATGGTGGTTTCTGGGATCAATATGATCAAGAAGCACACTAAGCCGAACCCGATGCTGGGCTCCCCAGGTGGCATCGTCGAAAAAGAAGCACCTATCCAGGCTTCCAACGTGGCTATTTTTAATCCGCAGACCGGCAAAGCCGATCGTGTAGGCTTCCAGATCAAGGAAGACGGCGCGAAAGTGCGGATCTTCAAGTCCACGAATGAAGCTGTCGATAACCAGTAAGCGGTGGTGGTTACGATGCTTAACATGAAAGAGCAGTACAGTAAGGAAGTGGTACCCGCCCTGCAGAAAGAGTTCAGCTACAAGAACATCATGCAGGTGCCGCGTATCGAAAAGATCACCCTTAACATGGGTGTCGGCGAAGCGGTTGGTGACAAGAAGCTGATTGAGAATGCTGTGGCGGATCTCGAGCGCCTGGCAGGTCAGAAAGCGGTTGTTACCAAGGCTCGTAAATCCGTCGCGGGTTTCAAAATCCGTGAAGGTTGGCCTATCGGTTGTAAAGTTACCCTGCGCGGCGAGCGCATGTGGGACTTCTTTGATCGTCTGGTTCACATTGCGGTTCCCCGCATTCGTGACTTCCGCGGTCTGAATCCCAAATCGTTCGACGGTCGCGGTAACTACAGCATGGGTGTGCGTGAGCAGATCATTTTCCCTGAGATCGAGTACGACAGAGTCGACAAGATCCGTGGTCTGGATATCACCATTACCACCACTGCCGGTACCGACGATGAAGGTCGCGAACTGTTGAAAGCCTTTGGCTTTCCGTTCAAGAAATAAGGAACGAGTGTAATGGCTAAGGTTTCCATGAAAAACCGTGAGCTCAAGCGCGAGAAGACCGTTGCGAAGTTTGCAGCGAAGCGTGCCGAGCTCAAGGCGATTATCAAGAACCCGAATACCAGCGATGATGACCGTTGGGACGCACAGATGAAGCTTCAGCAGCTTCCTCGCGATGCTTCTCCTTCGCGTCTTCGTAATCGTTGCCAGGTGACTGGTCGTCCCCACGGCGTTCTGCGCAAGTTTGAGCTGTCACGGATCAAACTCCGTGAATACGGCATGCGCGGTGACGTTCCGGGCCTGACCAAGGCAAGCTGGTAAGATAGGCACCCTGACCTCGGTCGGGTGCCTGTTGGTAAGCGGTGCGGCAAGCCGCTGCACAACTAAAAAGATCAGGAGCCTCATACCAATGAGTATGCAAGACACGCTTGCGGATATGTTTACCCGTATCCGTAATGCACAGATGGCATCGAAAGCAGACGTTACGATGCCGTCTTCAAAAATGAAGATCTCCGTAGCTCAGGTCCTTAAGGACGAAGGTTACGTCGACGATTTCTCCGTTTCAGCCGACGCGAAGCCCGAGCTGACGATTACTCTGAAATACTTCGGTGGCAAGCCGGTTATTGAAGAGATCAAGCGGGTCAGCCGTCCGAGTCTGCGCCAGTACAACGGCGCTGGGGAACTGCCGAAAGTATCCGGTGGTCTGGGAGTCGCGATTGTCTCAACGTCCAAGGGCGTTATGACAGACCGCGCCGCACGAGCTGCTGGCGTGGGTGGCGAAGTCATCTGCACCGTATTCTAGGAGATACACATGTCCAGGGTTGCCAATAATCCTGTCGTGCTGCCTTCCGGTGTTGAGGTTAAGCTGAACGGACAGGAAATTAGTGTGAAGGGTTCCAAGGGAGCGCTTCAAATCACCATTCACCAAGCGGTTGAAGTAAAGCAGGAAGAGAATGTTCTGCGCTTTGCTGCCCGCGATGGTGCTACCAAGTCCCGCGCTCTTGCTGGTACTACTCGTGCACTGGTCAACAACATGGTGACCGGTGTTTCCACAGGCTGGGAACGTAAGCTCCAGCTGACGGGCGTAGGTTACCGTGCCCAGGCGCAAGGTAAGAAGCTCAATCTGACTCTGGGTTTCTCACACCCGGTTGAGTATGAGCTGCCCGAGGGGATTACCGCAGAAACTCCGTCCAATACGGAAGTTGTGATTCGCGGTATCGACAAGCAACAGGTTGGCCAGGTCGCTGCGGAAGTCCGCGCGTTCCGTCCGCCCGAGCCTTATAAGGGTAAGGGTGTTCGTTATGCGGATGAGCAGGTCAGACGCAAAGAAGCCAAGAAGAAATAAGGCGGGACTATGAGCGCGAATAACGAAAGATTGCGTCGCGCACGCAAAGTGCGCATGAAGATCCGTGAACTGGGTACCAATCGTCTGTGCGTTCACCGCACACCGCGTCACATGTATGCCCAGGTCACAACTGCAGACGGCAGCAAGGTGCTGGCTTCTGCCTCCACGTTGGATAAGGAACTGCGCCAGGGTGCAACCGGTAACGTGGACGCTGCCAAAAAGGTCGGTCAGCTGATCGCTGAGCGTGCCAAGGCAGCAGGTGTTGAGCAGGTTGCTTTTGACCGCTCCGGTTACCGTTATCACGGCCGTATTCAGGCTCTGGCCGACGCAGCCCGTGAAGCTGGCTTGCAATTCTAAGAGGTGGAGAAGATGAGCGTTAACGAACAGAAGGCGCCTGAGCTCCAGGAAAAGCTGGTTCAGGTCAATCGTGTCGCCAAGGTTGTTAAAGGTGGCCGTATTTTCGCCTTCACCGCACTGACTGTAGTGGGTGATGGTAAAGGTCGCGTTGGTTTCGGTCGGGGCAAGGCGCGTGAAGTGCCGGTTGCCATCCAGAAGGCCATGGAAGCTGCACGCAAGAACATGGTAGAAGTTCCGCTTGACGGTACTACCCTGCAATACCCGGTCAAGGCTCAGCATGGCGGCTCCAAGGTCTACATGCAGCCTGCGTCCGAAGGTACTGGTATCATCGCCGGCGGTGCGATGCGCGCAGTACTGGAAGTGGCGGGTGTTCAGAACGTACTGTCCAAGTGTTACGGGTCTACCAACCCGGTGAACGTTGTACGTTCCACCATCAAGGGTCTCCAGGCAACTCAAGCGCCTGAAGATATTGCAGCCAAGCGCGGTAAGACCGTGGAAGAGATTCTGGGTTGAAGTCATGGCGAACGCAAAAACGATCAAAGTAACTCTGACCCGCAGCCCCATCGGCTGCCAGCCCAAGCACAAGTTGTGTGTGAAGGGCCTGGGTCTTCGTAAAATCGGTCACACCGTGGAAGTGGAAGATACCCCTTCCATCCGCGGCATGATCAACCGGGTAGATTACCTGGTTCGGGTTGAGGAGAACTAAGATGCGTCTGAACGAACTTAGTCCGGAACCCGGTTCACGCCAGGCCCCCAAGCGGGTCGGTCGTGGTATCGGTAGCGGTCTCGGTAAAACCGGCGGTCGTGGTCACAAGGGTCTGAAAGCCCGCTCTGGCGGCAGTGTAGCGCCCGGTTTCGAGGGTGGTCAGCAGCCGTTGGCCCGTCGTCTGCCGAAGTTTGGCTTCACTTCCCGTCAGCAGCGCTACGTTGCTGAAATTCGCCTGAACGAGTTGGCGAAGGTTGAAGGCGATGTGGTGGATCTGGAAGCCCTGAAAAAGGCGGACATTATTCGCGGGGAGATTCGCGAAGCCAAGGTTATCTTGTCCGGCGAACTGAGCCGTGCGGTAACTGTGAAGGGACTTCGGGTAACCAAAGGCGCGCGCGAGGCAATTTCTGCCGCGGGTGGTAAAGTCGAAGACTAAGGCGAGTCGAGGACTAAATGGCCAAGAACGCATCATTGCCTGCGGGCGCGGGTAAAGGACTGGCAGAGCTGCGATCGCGGCTCTGGTTTGTCTTCCTGGCATTGCTGGTGTACCGGATTGGTGCCCACATTCCGGTGCCGGGTATCAACCCCGACCGTCTGGCGGCACTGTTTGAACAGAACCAGGGCACAATCCTGAGCATGTTCAACATGTTTTCCGGTGGTGCGCTTGAGCGCATGAGTATCTTCGCTCTCGGTATCATGCCGTACATTTCGGCCTCTATCATCATGCAGCTCATGACTGCGGTTAGTCCGCAGCTTGAGCAGCTGAAGAAAGAAGGTGAGGCTGGCCGTCGAAAGATCAGCCAGTACACACGGTATGGTACGGTTATCCTGGCCCTGGTTCAGGGTTTTGGTATTTCTGTCGGTCTGGCATCTCAGGGTGTCACCTTCAATGACAGCTTCAGCTTCCACTTTGTAGCGGTTGTGTCATTCGTGAGTGGTGCCGTGTTTATGATGTGGCTTGGCGAGCAGATCACCGAGCGGGGTGTCGGTAACGGCATTTCGCTGCTGATCTTCGCCGGTATTGTCGCCGGGCTTCCCGGTGCGATCGGTCAGACGCTCGAGCAGGCCCGAAATGGTGAGATGAGCCTGCTGGTCGTGCTCGGTATTGGTGTTCTTGCGGTTGCTGTTATCGGCTTCGTGGTCTTCATGGAGCGCGGGCAGCGCAGGCTGACAATCAATTACGCCAAGCGGCAACAGGGTCGCCGGGTGTTCGCCCAGCAGTCCAGTCACCTTCCCCTGAAGGTAAATATGGCCGGTGTTATTCCGCCCATCTTTGCGTCTTCCATTCTGCTCTTCCCGGCATCGCTGGGGCAGTGGTTTGGTCAGGGTGAGGGTATGGAATGGCTGAGCGATGTATCCCAGGCCCTGGCGCCGAGCCAGCCGTTGTACATTATCCTGTTTGCGGCAGCAGTGGTCTTCTTCTGCTTCTTCTATACAGCCCTGATGTACAACCCGAAAGAAGTTGCGGATAACCTCAAGCGCTCTGGAGCGTTTATTCCGGGCATTCGTCCTGGTGATCAGACTGCCAAGTATATCGATGGTGTTCTGACCCGTCTGACGCTGTTCGGTGCAATGTACATTGCAGCAGTCTCCCTGTTCCCTCAGTTCCTGATGGTGGCGGGGAATGTACCGTTCTATCTGGGTGGTACGTCTCTGCTGATTGTTGTAGTCGTGGTGATGGATTTCATGGCTCAGGTTCAGTCGCACCTGATGTCCCATCAGTATGAATCACTGATGAAGAAGTCCAATCTCAAGGGCTATGGTCGGAACGGTTAATCCCGTTCCCCTTGAAAACTGGAGTCGACAATGAAAGTACGCGCTTCGGTAAAGAAAATTTGCCGTAACTGCAAAGTAATTCGTCGCAATGGCTCGGTACGAGTCATTTGCTCGGAGCCTCGTCACAAGCAACGCCAGGGTTGATTCCGAGAGGAATCGTTCCTGACATTGTAGGGTTTCGGAATGATGGCGCTTGACTCCGTGCGGGGTCAGGCGCTATTATTTCGCGCCCTTTTTGTGGCGGAAAATTCACACAGCAAAGCTTTGAACGCGGAGTAATTTGGATGGCACGTATAGCCGGTGTCAATATACCCGATCACAAACATGCTGTTGTCTCGCTGACCTACATCTTTGGTGTTGGCAAGACCACAGCCCAGAAGCTTTGCGACGCAACCGGTGTCAAGCCGGACCTTAAGGTCAAAGACCTGAGCGACGAGCAGCTTGAAGCACTTCGTACTGAAGTGGGCAAGGTGTCTGTCGAAGGCGATCTGCGTCGTGAAGTACAGATGAACATCAAGCGTTTGAAGGATCTCGGATGTCACCGTGGTCTGCGTCATCGTCATGGCCTTCCGGTCCGTGGCCAGCGCACCAAGACCAACGCACGCACCCGTAAAGGTCCACGCAAACCTATTCGTAAGTAACAGGTAGGCAAACATGGCAAAGCCAGGTACACGTACCCGTAAAAAGGTGAAAAAGACGGTTGTTGATGGCGTCGCGCACATTCACGCGTCCTTCAACAACACTATCGTGACCATTTCTGACCGTCAGGGCAACGTCCTGTCCTGGGCCACTTCTGGTGGTTCCGGTTTCCGTGGGTCACGCAAGAGTACACCTTTTGCTGCGCAGGTAGCAGCTGAAAGAGCCGGTAATGCGGCTGCTGAATACGGCCTTAAAAACCTGGACGTAGAGGTTAAGGGTCCTGGGCCCGGACGTGAATCTGCAGTTCGCGCGCTGAATGCGTGTGGCTACAAGATCACCAACATCACAGATGTGACGCCGATTCCCCACAACGGCTGTCGTCCGCCCAAGAAGCGCCGCGTCTAACACAGGAGACAGTGAATTATGGCTCGTTATATAGGCCCGAAGTGCAAGCTGTCTCGTCGTGAAGGGACAGATCTTTTTCTGAAGAGCGGTGTTCGCGCGCTCGATTCCAAGTGCAACATCGAGACTCCGCCGGGTATGCACGGCGCGCGTCGCGGTCGTCTGTCCGAGTACGGCGTACAGCTTCGTGAGAAACAGAAAGTTCGTCGTATCTACGGCGTTCTCGAGAAGCAGTTCCGCAACTATTACAAAGAGGCTGCCCGAGGCAAAGGTGCAACTGGTGAAAACCTGTTGCAGCTGCTGGAAGGTCGTCTCGATAACGTTGTATACCGCATGGGCTTTGGTTCTACCCGTGCAGAATCCCGTCAGCTCGTCTCTCACAAGGCGATCCTGGTGAATGATAAGCCGGTTAACATTCCGTCCTATCAGGTCCGTCCGGGTGATGTCGTGAGCGTGCGTGAAAAGGCGAAGAACCAGCTGCGTGTCAAGGGCGCGCTGGATCTGTCTGCAAGCCGTGCACCGGTGAGCTGGGTAGAGGTCGACGCCAGCAAGATGTCCGGCGTTTACAAGTCAGTACCCGAGCGTACTGAACTGCCGGCCGACATCAACGAGAACCTCATCGTCGAGCTTTACTCTAAGTAAAGCCCAGTTAGCAACGATAGCAGATAGGGGCGTCTATGCAGCGTTCAGTACATGAGTTATTGACACCTCGTACCATTGACGTGAAGGAATCAAGCGCCACACGTGCCAAGGTTACGCTTGAGCCTCTGGAAAGGGGCTTTGGCCATACCCTGGGCAGTGCACTGCGCCGGATTCTCTTGTCTTCGATGCCAGGCTGCGCTGTGACTGAAGCGCAGATTGACGGTGTCCTGCACGAGTACAGCGCCATTGAGGGTGTCCAGGAAGACGTCATTGAGATTCTCCTGAATCTTAAGGGCGTTGCCGTAAAAATGAACGGTCGGGACGATGCCGAGCTTACGCTCAGCAAGAAAGGCCCGGGCGTTGTGACAGCCGGTGATATCAAGCTGGATCATGACGTTGAGATTGCTAACCCGGAGCACGTGATCTGTCACCTTAGCGAGAATGGTGAAGTGAACATGCGTCTCCGTGTTGCACGCGGTCGCGGCTATGAGCCGGCGGACCAGCGCGGTCTTGACGAGGACGAAACTCGCGCCATCGGACGCCTGCAGCTGGATGCAACATTCAGCCCGGTTCGTCGTGTGGCCTACGCCGTGGAAAGTGCACGGGTAGAGCAGCGGACCGATCTGGACAAGCTGGTTATCGACCTGGAGACCAATGGCACCATCGACCCGGAAGAAGCAATTCGCCGGGCGGCCACCATCCTCCAGCAGCAACTGGCGGTGTTTGTCGATTTCGATCATGAGAAAGAGCCCGAGCGCGTTGAGGAAGAGGAAGAAATTGATCCGATCCTGCTGCGTCCGGTAGATGATCTGGAATTGACAGTGCGTTCAGCTAACTGCTTGAAGGCTGAGAACATTTACTACATCGGCGATCTTATCCAGCGCACAGAAGTTGAGCTGTTGAAGACGCCTAACCTTGGTAAAAAGTCGCTGACCGAGATCAAGGACGTTCTGGCGTCCCGTGGTCTGTCACTGGGCATGCGTCTTGATAACTGGCCGCCGGCTAGCCTTCGTGGCGACGACCGGGTTCTGGGCGGTTAATCGCCGATTAGTTTAAGGTAAGGAATCAGAGCAATGCGTCATCGTAAGAGTGGTCGTAAGTTCAGCAGGACCAGTGCGCATCGCAAGGCCATGTTCCGTAACATGACTGCGTCACTGGTTGAACACGAGCTGATCAAAACAACGCTGCCGAAAGCCAAAGAGCTTCGTCGGGTAGCTGAGCCTTTGATCACGCTTTCCAAGAATGATTCGGTCGCGAATCGTCGTCTGGCGTTCTCACGCCTGCGTGACGATGCAGCGGTTGCCAAGCTGTTTGACGAGCTTGGTCCCCGCTACAACGAGCGTCCGGGTGGATACCTTCGTATCCTGAAGTGTGGCTTCCGTGCCGGCGACAATGCCCCGATGGCATTTGTCGAGTTGGTTGGTCGCCCGCTGGATATCGAAGCGGAAGAGGTGGACGAAGACGAGGATTAATTTCTTCGGCTTTGGTCAACCAAAAAAAACCGGGTTCCGCGAGGTTCCCGGTTTTTTTGTGCCTCGTTTGTAGATAACTCGTAGCCTGGAAGTATGGGGGCTGGCAAGGGGGTGGAGGTTTATTTTCTTTGGAAAAATAACTCGCTGCGCTCAGACATCTTTTTCCGGCAGAAAATAAACCTCCACCCCCTCGCCGACAGAGCTATTCCTTGCCCGCCAATGACTTCGCCAACATTGGCTTCAGATAGCGGCCTGTGTGAGAAGCGGGGCTCTCGGCGACCTCCTCCGGCGTTCCCTCGGCAATGATCTGGCCGCCGCCAGAGCCGCCTTCGGGGCCCAGGTCGACAATCCAGTCGGCGGTCTTGATCACGTCCAGGTTGTGCTCGATCACCACGATGGTGTTGCCGTGGTCACGTAGGCGCTCCAGTACATTTAGCAGTTGCTGGATGTCGTAGAAGTGCAGGCCGGTTGTGGGCTCGTCTAGAATGTAGAGGGTTTTGCCGGTATCCCGTTTCGACAATTCTTTGGCGAGCTTTACCCGCTGGGCTTCGCCGCCCGAGAGTGTTACTGCGCTTTGCCCCAGACGGATATAGGAGAGGCCCACATCCATCAGGGTCTGTAGTTTGCGGGCCAGGAAAGGCACGGCATCGAAGAACTCGCGCCCTTCCTCAACGGTCATTTCCAGTACTTCGTTGATGTTCTTGCCCTTGTAGCGGACTTCCAGGGTTTCCCGGTTGTATCGCTTGCCCTTGCAGACGTCGCAGGGCACGTAGACATCCGGCAGGAAATGCATCTCTACCTTGATTACGCCGTCGCCCTGGCAGGCCTCGCATCGTCCACCTTTGACGTTGAAAGAGAATCGGCCAGGTTTGTAACCCCGGGAACGTGCCTCCTGTGTTCCGGCAAAGAGTTCACGGATTGGAGTGAACAGGCCGGTGTAGGTGGCCGGATTCGAGCGCGGGGTTCGGCCGATGGGGCTCTGGTCAATGTCGATGACCTTGTCCAGGTGGTCTAGTCCTTTGAGGGACTGGTAGGGGGCATGGTTGAGGCTGGTGGCCTTATTGAGTTTGGCGGCCGCTATCGGATAAAGGGTGCGGTTGATCAGGGTTGACTTACCGGAGCCGGACACGCCGGTGATACAAGTCATGATTCCCAGAGGGAGGTTCAAGGTTACGTCTTTCAGGTTGTTGCCAGTGGCGCCGGCCAGTGTTACCGACTTCCCGCTGCCCTTGTTGCGCTGTTGGGGTATGGCTATTTCCCGGGTGCCGTTGAGGTATTGCCCGGTAAGTGAATCGGGATTGTCGATGATCTGTTGCGGTGTGCCCTGGCCAATAATGTGGCCGCCATGGACGCCGGCGCCCGGCCCGATATCGATCACATGATCCGCGGCCCGGATAGCATCCTCGTCGTGCTCGACAACAATCACGGTGTTGCCCAGATCCCGCAGGTGGGTGAGTGTGGCCAGCAGCCGGTCGTTATCCCGCTGGTGAAGTCCGATGGAGGGCTCGTCCAGGATGTACATAACGCCCACCAGCCCGGCGCCGATCTGGCTTGCCAGGCGAATGCGCTGAGCCTCGCCGCCGGATAGGGTGTCGGCGCTGCGCTCCAGGGTGAGGTATTCAAGTCCCACGTTTACCAGGAATTGAAGCCTCTGGCGCACTTCCTTCAGGATTTTCTCGGCAATTTCGCCTTTACGACCCGGCAGAGCCAGGGTTTCGAAGTAATCATGGGCCTCGCCAACCGGCAGGTGGGTTACGTCAGAAATATTGTGTTCTTCAATAAAAACATGGCGGGCGCTACGGCGCAGTCGTGAGCCGCCGCATTCTTTGCACGGCTGGGTACTCAGATTGCGGGCGAGCTCCTCCCGCATGCTCTGTGAATCGGTCTCGCGGTAGCGCCGTTCGAGGTTCGGCAGAATGCCCTCGAATGGATGTGCCTTCTCCATGATATGGCCACGGGAATTCACATAGCGGAACGGGATATCCTCATCGCCCGAGCCGAACAGCAGCACGTTGCGAAAATCCTCGGGGAGATCCGTCCACGGCGTTTCCAGATCGATGCCGTAGTAATCTGCCACGCTGCCCAGCATCTGGAAATAATAGACGGCCCGGCGATCCCAGCCCTTGATGGCGCCGGATGCCAAAGTGGCTTCCGGGTGCTGGACAATTTTTTCGGGATCAAAGAACTGTTTAACACCCAGTCCGTCGCAGGTAGGGCAGGCACCGGCCGGGTTGTTAAAGGAAAACAGTTTCGGCTCGAGCTCGCTCAGGGCATAGCCGCACTGGGTGCAGGCATAACGGGCCGAGAAGGTCTGTTCTTCGCCTTCACCACTCATGGGCGCCACAAGGGCAATCCCGTCCGCCAGGTCCAGGGCGGTTTCGAAACTCTCGGCAAGCCGTTGCTCCAGGCCTGGCTTGACCTTGAACCGATCGACGACCACGTCAATCTGATGCTTGCGTTTCTTGTCCAGGGCCGGCACATCGTCGATGTCATAAACCGTGCCGTCCACGCGCAGGCGGATAAAGCCCTGGCTGCGCATGGTTTCGATAACCTGCAGATGTTCGCCTTTCCGATCCCGGATTACCGGTGCCAGGATCATCAGTTTGCTGTCCTCTGGCATGGCCACCACCTGGTCCACCATCTGGCTGATGGTCTGCGCTTCCAGGGGTTGGCCGTGGTCGGGGCACCGGGGCTCCCCGGCGCGGGCGAAGAGCAGGCGCAGGTAATCGTAGATTTCCGTGATGGTGCCAACGGTGGAGCGAGGGTTGTGGGAAGTGGACTTCTGCTCAATGGATATCGCTGGCGACAGCCCTTCGATATGGTCCACATCCGGCTTCTCCATCATCGAGAGAAACTGGCGGGCATAGGTAGACAGCGACTCCACATAACGTCGTTGCCCTTCAGCATAGAGCGTATCGAACGCAAGGGACGATTTACCGGAACCGGAGAGGCCGGTAATCACGATCAGTTTGTCCCTTGGCATATCCAGGTCGATGTTCTTCAGGTTGTGGGTTCGTGCCCCTTTGATCTGGATATGGTCCATAACACCTCGCTCGGATAAAAACGAAAATTATACCGCGTTGGGCCCGCTGCGGCGAAAATGATACCGGGGCCAGCATCAAGCGGGTTGTCCCCCGTCAGCGCCCCTTCTGTTACAATGCGCCGCCTGCGATGGGTATCTGCCCTCAATCTGACCGCTTTCAACCCCGGCTGAGGTACGTAATTGCCATGAATGCGCTGGAAAAACGCTCCGTATTCGCCTTGGCGTCTGTTTACGCCATGCGCATGCTCGGACTGTTCATGGTGCTGCCGGTATTCATGTTGCTGGGCGAAGATCTCAAGGATGCAACGCCCGCACTGCTGGGTTTCGCTATAGGCGCATATGGGCTCAGTCAGGCCCTGTTGCAGATTCCTTTCGGCATGCTGTCTGATCGGGTTGGCCGAAAGCGCATGATCTATATCGGGCTGGTACTTTTCGCCGCAGGCAGTTTGCTGGCCGGAGCCACGGACTCCATATACGTTGTAATTGCCGGTCGGATTCTTCAGGGCGCCGGTGCGATCGCCAGTGTGCTGATGGCGCTGCTCAGTGACCTGACTCGCGAGGAAGAGCGGACCAAGGCCATGGCAACGGTAGGGATCACCATCGGCCTGTCGTTTTCGGTATCGCTGGTTCTTGGGCCCCTTCTAGGAGCCTGGTGGGGGCTGTCCGGGATCTTCTACGCCACGGCAGCACTGGCCGTGGTGGCGCTGGTGATCGTCAACCGCGTGGTTCCGACGCCCCATCAGCACAAGACCAGCCCCGACACGCATCCTGCCCGGGAGATGCTGGGGCGCGTGCTTTCAGACGGTCGTCTTCTCCGGTTGGATTTCGGTATCTTCGCACTGCATCTGGTTCTGACCGCCTTGTTTCTGGTGTTTCCCTCCATGCTTCAGGAGCAGTTTGGCCTTGCCAGCAGTTCACACTGGTGGTTTTACCTGAGCGTGATGGTCACCTCTTTCTTCGCCATGGTCCCGTTCATCATCATTGGCGAGAAAAAACGCAGGATGAAACCGGTGCTTTGCGGGGCGATTGCCTTGCTGACATTGGCTACTGCCGGGTTTACCGGTGTTTCCAGCAGCCTTGTTGCGGCATGGGCTGTGCTGTTTTTCTTCTTCATGGCCTTCAACCTGCTTGAGGCCAGCCTGCCGTCATTGATCAGCAAGGAGGCGCCGGCTGCGAGCAAAGGCACGGCAATGGGGGTCTACTCCACCTCCCAGTTCATGGGCGCGTTTCTGGGGGGCGCATTTGGCGGCTACCTCCTGGAGGTGGCCGGGCTGCAGGGCGTGCTCTGGTTCATGGTGGTGGTGCTGGGCCTCTGGCTGATGATAGCGCTCACCATGCCCGCGCCCGGCCACACCACAAGTTTCGTGGTACAGTTGCAGCAGGTAATGAACGACCAGTACGACGACATCGATGACAATCTCCGCCGCCTTCCGGGTGTTCGGGATGTGGTGATTGTGGAAGACGCTGCCACCGCCTATCTTAAGGTGGATCGTCAGCAATTTGATGAAGCGTTACTTGCGGACTTTTCCTTTGTCCGGCAGGCTAACCATTCTTGAAATCCGGAGGCTCGCACGGAACGCGGGCGTCCCTGAAAACAGAGTCAGGAGCAGAACATGGCACGAGGCGTAAACAAGGTAATCCTAATCGGTAATCTGGGGCAGGACCCGGATACCCGCTACACCCCCAACGGTAATGCCGTAGTAAACCTGAACCTTGCAACAGACGAAAGCTACAAGGATCGTCAGACCGGTCAGCTGGTGCCAAAAACCGAATGGCACCGGGTTGTCATGTTCGGCAAGATCGCCGAAGTTGCGGGACAGTACCTGCGTAAGGGCTCGAAGGTTTATATTGAGGGTAAGCTTCAGACCCGCAAATGGCAAAACAAGGAAGGGCAGGATGTCTATACCACCGAGGTTGTGGTGGATATCAATGGCCAGATGCAGATGCTGGACAGCCGTGGCGGCGAAGGCGGAATGAGCCAGGGCGCGCCGGCAGGACGGCCTCAGCAGTCCGGCTACAACGCGCCAGCTGGACAGCAGAACAATCCGCCACCGCAATCCGGTGGCTACAGTAACCAGCCTTCGCAGGGCAGTATGCCCGAACCGGTTGACGATTTTGATGATGACATTCCGTTCTGACACTCCCATTAAGACAAACGGGATTTGAGCATTCGAACTCTTTAAAGCCTCCGCATTGCGGGGGCTTTATTGTTACTGACTTGCAAAAACGGTGTGAAATCAGCCAAAAAAACGTGGAGTTACGTTCACTTTCTCATCTATCATTTGACCCATTGTAAAATTAGCCTGTTTTTTAGGCAGCATACTAACGACTTGAGGCTGGCGAGAGGCCTTCGGGTCCTTCTACAACGGACTCCATGACAAAGACATCAATTCTTAGAAAGCTGACCGGCCTGTTCACGCACTCGGGAGCACGCCTGCGGGTATGCCTTGAGATTCGTCCTGACGGCATTGCCTGGGCAGAATCCGCCGGATCCGAAGCAGGGCGATCGGGCTTCAGCGATTGTCTGCCTGCCAAGCGTCTGGCAACCCTCGCCGCGTTGGTGGAAAGTCAGGGTTGGTCGGGCGCTGCGACGACACTTGTGCTGCCTCTGGATCAGTATCAGGTATTCCAGATGGATCGCCCGGAAGGCATCGAGGAATCGGAGCTGGGCGATGCCCTCAAGTGGAAGTTGAAGGATTTTCTGGATTTCAGTCCGTCCGAAGCCGTTTCCGATGTGTTTCCCTTTCCCCGGGACGCATCCCGTGGGCGAGGTGAGTTGGTTAACGTGGTCGCGGCAAGGAAAGTTCTGGTCTCGGAACTGATTCGGCTGGTTCAGGAGGCGGACCTGGAGCTTGAACGCATTGATATCGCCGAGCTGGCATTGCGAAACCTGGTGTGCCGACTGGATGAGAATCGACGCGGAGCAGCACTGGTGCATCTGAAAGACAATTACGGCCAGATGGTGATCTGCAGAGACAATACTCTGTATCTGTCGCGCAAACTGGATGTGACCTCCGAAGACCTGCGTGATGCGGCCCGCCAGGAATCGGCCGTTCAGTCGTTGGCTCTGGAAATGCAGCGTTCCCTCGACTACTACGAAAGCCAGCTCGGCCAGGTGCCGCCGGCGATGATCCGTCTTGTCGCCCGCGACAGCGTCCTGCCACTTGCCTCCATGCTGTCCTCCTATGTGGCCGCTGGTATCGAAACCCTCGACTGGAACGCCCTGGGCCTTCAGGCCGATCTGGACAGTCGTTGCCTGCCTGCTTGGAGCGCATGCTTGCAAATGCCGGAGGACGGGCGCCCATGATCCAGCAGGTCAATCTGTATACAGACGAGCTTCGCCCGCGTAAGGAAAGACTCCAGGCGGGGATGGCGGTTGGTGTTCTGCTAGTGGGGTTGCTGCTGGTGGTGTTCGTGGCCGGTTTCCTGACTTACGAGAACTCCGTGATGGCCAACAAGGCCTCGCGTCTGGACCAGCAGAATCAGCAGCTTGAGCAGGCCGTGGCGGAGCTTTCAGCGGCAGTTCAAGCTCGCCAGCCGGATGCGGAAGTGGAGGACGCTCTGAACCGTGTAACTCAGACCCTTGCCCGTCGCCAGCGTTTGCTGGAGCGGGTGGAGAGTCTTGTGCTTTCGGAAGGCCGCAATTTTTCGCCGCAATTGTCAGCTCTGGCCCGGCAGATCCCGAAAGACGTCTGGCTAACCGACGTTATTCTCGAGTCGGGCTCGGACAAAGTCACCATTGAGGGGCGCACCCGTGATGGCGCTCTGGTGCCCCGATACCTTGAAAATCTGGGCGACGAGGCGGCCTTTGCCGGAAAAACTTTTGGTGTGTTCCGGTTGTCACGGTCGGACGAGGGCCGCTGGATCGATTTTCATATGTCCAGTGAACGCGACGGGGAGGCCAACTGATGACGGATGCGTCCAACACCTCCCTGGCACGAGCGGCGCAGTGGTATAACCTGCGCCCGATTCGTGAGCGGGCCCTGATTCTGCTCACGGCGCTGGTGCTTGTCCTGGTTGTCGTCTGGGAGCTTGCGGTTACGCCATTGCAGCAACGGCACCAGAGCCTGGAGAATCGCCTCCAGATGCTGTCCTCCAGTCGGGATGACCTGCTGGCGCAGCAACAGACGCTTAATGCACAGCTAGCGACCGATCCCTCCCGGGAACTGCGCAATCAGCTAAACGCCCGGCAACAGAGACTGGAACGGCTCGATCAGCAGATCGCGGATACCACGGGGCAACTGATCGCGCCCACAGCGATGGTGGCACTGCTCAGGAATATTCTGGCAGCCCAGGAGTCGCTGGAGTTGCAGGCACTCGAGCTACAGACTCCAACCCCGGTTTTCGCACCGGATGCACCGGAGCAGTCGTCTCAGGAGCCGCAGTCGGCGCCTGAGCCACTGCTGTATGCCCACGATGTCGAGCTCCGGATCAAGGGGAGCTATCTCGATGTACTGAAGTACCTGCAGCGGCTGGAGGCGATGGATGAGCGCCTCGGCTGGATCAGGCTGGAATACAGCGCGGGAGACTGGCCCTCGGGTGAGGCCGTCATCAGGGTGCAAACGCTGAGCCTGGACCAGGCCTGGCTGGGGGTATGATATGAGCAGACGCCTGAATAAGACAGCAAGTCGGTGGTTTGGCATGGCGCTCGGCTCTGTGCTTTTTTGTGCGGGCCCTGCCCATGCACTGCAGGATCCGACCCGGCCGCCCGGTCCGCAGGCCGCAGTTGTCAAGCCGGCGCCAGAGCGGCCACTGGCTCTGGATTCCATTCTTTTCAGCAAGGACAGGCGTGTCGCCGTAATCGAAGGTGAGGCCCTCAGGGAAGGCCAGGGTTTTGACAACGTGCGGGTTATCCGGATCTACGCCAATCGGGTTCTGGTAACGGATAACGGCCGTGAACGGGTGTTGTACCTGGAGAGACTTCCGCAGGTTCGGGGAACTCAATGACAGACAATCGGATACTCATGACAACCATTAAAATCACAGGTGCACTGGCGTTGAGCCTGGTGTTGACGGCGTGCAGTAACAACCCATTGATGCGCTCGGCAACGGCTACCTCAACCGATGCTGCGGACGCTATTGACCAAAGTCTTGAAGAGGCCACGCAACCAGAACCGGCGGCGCCAACATCCACCGAGCCTTCAGCGAAATTACCTGCGGACGTAAGCGCAGCATTGCTGCCGCCACTGTCCGGCGGCGCGGATCTGGACGAACGTTTTGACGTCAATGCCCGGGGCGTGCCTGCCGCAAGCTTTTTCGAATCGCTGGTCGAGGGGACACGCTACAACGTGGTGGTTCATCCCGATGTCACAACCAGTGTCGATCTGCGACTCGGTGATGTCACCGTGCCGGAGGTGATGGATATTGCCGGAGACCTGTATGGTCTGGATATCCGTCGCAATGGCCGGCTGTTCCGGGTTCAGGCGGATCAGGTCCAGACGCGGATGTTCCCGATTGATTACCTGCACTTCAAACGCAAGGGCGGCTCCGAGACCCGCGTAAGTTCCGGGCAGGTGACGGGTGCGCGCAGTGGTAGTTCCGGGAGTTCTAATAGTAATGGCGACAGCACAGGTTCCGGCGACACCCGCAACCTGGTGGGAACGACCATTTCCACGGAAACGGCGTCGGATTTCTGGAAGGATATTCAAAGTGCCCTGAGCATGATTGTCGGTGGCGGTGATGGCCAACAGGTGATCGTCAATCCGGGTGCCGGTCTGGTAATGGTCCGGGCCGGTTCCGAGGATTTGCGCATGGTTGAGGAGTATCTGCGCCGCACTGAGCTGATTATGCAGCGTCAGGTGATCCTGGAAGCCAAGATTCTGGAGATCGCGCTTAACGAGGGCTACCAGCAGGGCATTAACTGGTCGGATATTCAGAGCGCGTCCAGCATTACCGCCTCGGATGGTTTACCGGAGGATTTCACCGCGCAGGCCTTGGCGGGCCAGGTCATTCAGACATCCGATATCGGGGGCCTGTTTTCTGCCAGCGTGCGCGCCGGCGATTTTACCGGCCTGATCGAGCTGCTCGGGAAGCAGGGCAATGTGCAGATTCTCTCCAGTCCCCGGATTTCAACGGTGAATAACCAGAAGGCGGTCATCAAAGTCGGTACCGACGAGTTTTTTGTCACCGATATTGATTTTGATGACAACAACTCCGCCGTTACAGCCACAGATTCAACATCAACCTCCGTGGAGTTGACCCCGTTCTTCTCGGGCATTTCGCTGGATGTCACTCCCCAGATTTCTGAAAGCGGCGTGATCACCCTGCACGTACACCCCTCCGTCAGTGAGGTGACCGATCAGGAAAAGGTGATCACCATTGGCGAGCGTGACGTCACGCTGCCCTTGGCCAGCAGCACCGTTCGTGAAACCGACAGCGTGATCCGCGCCGAGAGTGGCCAGATTGTTGTGATCGGTGGTCTGATCCAGAACTCCAGTGAGGACAACAATTCCGCGGTTCCCTTCTTCAGCGAGATCCCGCTGGTGGGCGAATTGTTCAAGCAGCGGAGATTCCAGTCGCGCAAGAGTGAGTTGGTCATTCTTCTGCGACCGGTTGTCGCCGGAACGCCGGAGATGAACGCGGACGTGTCCGCCAGCCGGGAGCGCATGAATGTGCTGCGCGAGTTGCTGCAGTCATCTGAATCCGTCACACCGGAACCGGAGAAAGCCGTTCGATAGCATGTACGAATCCCACTTCGGACTGCAGGAAGCACCGTTCGCATTGACGCCGAATACCCGCTATTTTCTGCGGGCGCCCAGCCATGGCGATGCGCTGGAACTGTTGTTGGTGGCTCTGAAAGAGCGAGAAGGCTTCATCAAGATCTCCGGAGAAGTGGGCACAGGTAAAACCCTGTTGTGCCGGCTCTTGCTCAACGAGCTCGAGCAGGTTGCGCACACCGCCTACATCCCGAACCCACAACTTACTCCGGATACCCTGTACGAAGCCGTGGCCGAGGAGTTGGGGGTGGATATGTCTGGCTGCGCCAATGCGCACCAGGTTCTCAAGGCCATCAACGAAAAGTTGATCGCTCATGCCATGGAGCAGAAGCCGGTCGTGTTGGTGATTGACGAGGCCCAGGCCATGCCGGAGGAAACCATCGAGGCGTTGCGTCTGTTAACGAACCTGGAAACCGAGAGTGTCCGGCTGCTTCAGGTGGTTCTGTTTGGCCAGCCGGAACTTGATGTACTGCTAAAAAAGCAGAGCCTGCGCCAACTGAATCAACGCATCACCTTTCACTACTGCCTGGCGCCACTGGACCGGAACTCGGTTGCCCAGTATCTGCGTCATCGCCTGGCGCAGGCCGGCTATAACGGCGCTGATCTTTTTGCGCCGGGTGCGCTTCGTCTGATTACCCGGGCTTCCGGTGGTATTCCGAGGCTGGTTAATATTCTTGCCCACAAGTCCATGTTGGCGGCCTGGGGCCGGGGCGACCGCCTCATTGAGCGGGGCCATGCCATGCAGGCCATTCGCGACACGGAAAGCGTGCGGGTGCCGGGTCTGATCGGGAGGTGGTTATGAGCCTCCTGAACGATGCCCTGCGTGCTGCAGAACAACGTCAGAACCGACCGGAGGTGGCTGCGGCCTATGCCGGGCAGTCGCAATCGCGGGGCCGCCCGCGTTCCGTATTCTGGGCGGTCATATTGCTCTTCGCCGCGGGCTTGGTTGGCGCGTCTGTCTTCTGGTTCATGACTCGGACCGGCAGTGAAGAGATGCCTGTCGAGGTGAGCGCCTCGCCAGCGCCGAAAACCATCATGGCACCGCCAATTGATAAGGATGCCGGAACCGAAAAGAGTTCAGTTGATTCTCAGTCTGTGGCTGGTGGGCCAGATACCATCGAGCCAGCTGTGTCCGGGATCGAGAATGAGCCGGTCAGCCAGCTGCCACCATCTCCTGAGCCCCCTGCCGTGGTACAGCCTGAACCCACAGCCAGGGAAGCAGCCGAGACGGTCGTGTCAGAGCCAACGCCCGAAACGGTTAGACGTCAGACTTCCGAGCCTGAAGGCGCTGTCAGTGAGCCCATGGTGGCAGAGAGCAAACCTGCCCAGGAGACAGAGGCACCAACGCCGTCGGTGAAGCAGGTCCGTGAGACGCCCGAAGCTATCGATCGCCGGGTTAGCCGCGAACTGGCGTCTTTACTCAGAAGCGGGGATACCCTGGAAGCCGAGCAAAAATTGCAGGAACTGGCCGCGACTCAGGCGGCGATTGCCAGCCGGGGAGTATTCGCGCGTCAGATGTTGGTTCAGGAAATGCCGGACAGGGCACTGGCATGGCTTCCGGAATCGGTGACGAACGGTGATGCCGGTCTGCGACTTCTCAGGGCCCGGGCGCTCCACGCCAAGGGCAAGCTGCCTGACGCAATCGCTACCCTAGAAAGCAGTGTGCCTGCTGTCCGCCAGAGCGTGGAATATCGGGTAACCCTGGCAACCTTGCTACAGCAGGCAGGCCGCAATAACGAGGCGGCCCGACACTGGTCGGCCCTGATTGCCGAGGACGACAGCCGCGCGGCCTGGTGGGTGGGCCTTGCGATTGCCCTGGAGACGGGCGGGGAGATCAATAGTGCGGTTCGGGCCTACAGCCAGGCCGCCCAGTTACCCGGGCTTTCGCCTTCCCTGGCGGATTATGTTCGTGAACGACTGAAATCTTTGCAGGCGGGATGATGACGACAGAGCCAAAAAAGAAAGTCCGGTTAGGCGACCTGCTGGTTCAGAATGACGTTATCACTGAGCAGCAGCTGATGACGGCCCTGCGCGAGCAGAAAAGCACCGGTCGCAAGCTTGGCAAGACGCTGACGGATCTTGGCTATGTGGACGAAGACAGCCTGCTCAATATCCTGTCCCGTCAGCTCGATGTACCTTTTGTTCAGCTTCGTCACTACCAGTTCAACAATGAGCTGGTAAAAAAGCTCCCGGAAGCCATGGCCCGTCGGTTCCGCAGTATCGTGCTGGCTGAGCATGGTGGCGAATTGCTCGTGGGCATGGCGGACCCTCTGGATATCTTTGCCTACGATGAGCTGGTCCGCATTCTGAAGCAGCCCATCAAACAGGCCGTGGTGCGGGAAAGCGAGCTACTAAACACCCTGGACCTGGTGTACCGGCGTACCGATGAGATTGCGTCGCTGGCGGAAGAGCTGGAAGACGAACTGGGCGACGATGCCTTCGACCTGGCGGATCTCTCCGCCGAATCCGAAAGCGCTGAAGCGCCGGTGGTCAAACTGCTGCAAACGCTGTTCGAGGATGCTGTTCAGGCGCGCAGTTCTGACATCCACATCGAGCCGGACGAGACTGTGGTCCGCATCCGGCAGCGGGTGGATGGTGTGCTGCAGGAACAGGTGATGAAGGAAAAGCGGGTTAATGCCGCCCTGGTATTGCGCCTGAAGCTGATGGCAGGCCTGAACATCTCCGAGAAGCGGATGCCCCAGGACGGGCGTTTTAACGTCCGGGTGAAGGGCCGCAGTATCGACGTGCGGGTCTCCACCATGCCCGTTCAGTACGGCGAATCTGTGGTGATGCGTTTGCTGGACCAGAGCCAGGGCATGTTGAACCTCGACGGAACGGGGATGCCAGCCCAGTTGCTGGAACGGTTCCGCCGGATGATCAAAAAACCCCACGGGATGATCCTGGTAACCGGTCCCACCGGTAGCGGTAAAACGACGACGCTCTATGGCGCTTTGACCGAGCTCAACCGCCCGGAAGTGAAAATCATCACTGCCGAGGATCCGGTGGAATACCGTCTTCCCCGGATTACCCAGGTACAGGTGAACCCGAAAATCGGCCTGGAATTCGCCAATGTTCTCCGGGCCGCCTTGCGTCAGGATCCCGACGTGATCCTGGTGGGCGAGATGCGGGATCGCGAGACCGTGGAAATCGGCCTGCGGGCAGCCATGACTGGCCATCTGGTGCTCTCCACCCTGCACACCAACGACTCCATCAGCAGCGCCATGCGGCTGATCGATATGGGCGCGGAACCCTTTCTGGTGGCCAGCTCCCTGCTTGGTGTTGTCGCCCAGCGCTTGGTGCGGCGGGTCTGTGAAAACTGTGCCGAGGCCTACAGGCCCACGGAACAGGAACTGGTCTGGCTGCGCAGCTTCGATCTGGATCCCCTGGATCTGGAGGCAGGTTTCGTTCATGGCCGTGGCTGCTACCAGTGCAGCAATACCGGCTACAAGGGCCGGGTCGGCGTTTACGAGATGCTGGAAATGAACGAGGCGATGCTGGATGCCCTTCGGCGCCAGGATGTCTCCGAATTCACCAAAGCGGCCCGCCTGAGCCCCCTGTACCGGCCGCTGGGGCAGTGCGCCATGGACTTTGCACTGCAGGGCAAGACGACACTGGAAGAGGTGGCGCGGGTGGCCGCCACATCCGAGGGCGAGTTCTCGCCTGAGGATGACATTCCCCTGCCGGATGAACCGATCGGGGGAGACGCCTGATGCAGTTCAGCTACCGGGGCAAGGATGATCGTGGCGGTGTCCAGCAGGGTTTTCTGGGCGCTCCGAATGCCGATGCCGCTGCCACCGAACTGATGCGCCGGGGTATTACTCCGCTCGCTATCCGGGAGGTGCAGGAAACGGAATCGGTCATTGATCGATTGAACAGCCTGCCGATCTTCCGGAAAAAGGTCACCCTTGATGAATTGATTGTGTTCTGCCGCCAGATGCATGCGCTGACCAAGGCTGGCATCCCCCTGATCCGAACCATGCGTGGCCTGGCAGAGACCACGCGTTCGCCGGTGTTGGCGGAAGTGCTTGAGGATGTGACCACACGTCTTGAAGGCGGCACCACAATGGCGACGGCCATGCAGGCGCATCCCAAAGTCTTCTCGGAGCTGTTCATTGCCATGATCCACGTAGGCGAGAACACCGGGATGCTGGACGACGCTTTCCGGCGCCTGTCAGAGATTCTAGAGCTGGAGCGGGATACCAAGCGGCGCCTGAAGCAGGCCATGCGTTATCCGATGTTCGTCATCATTGCGCTGTTATCGGCGCTGATGGTCGTGAACTTTCTGGTTATCCCGAAATTCGCGTCGGTGTTCAACAAGCTGGGGGCGGACTTGCCGTTCCTTACCCAGGTATTGGTTGGCACCTCCAATTTTCTCCTGGCCTACTGGTACGTGATGCTGTTTGCGGTTGCCGCTGGCGGACTGCTGCTGCGTCAGTGGAAACAAACCGAACAGGGACGGCTGACCTGGGATCGTTACAAACTCAAGCTGCCGATTATCGGACCGCTGCTGGAACTGATCACGCTCAGCCGGTTTTCGAGGAACTTTGCCACCATGCTGTCCGCGGGTATGCCCGTGACAACCGCGTTAACCGTGGTGGCAGACACAACCGATAATGCGTGGATCTCGAGCCACATCAAGGAGATGCGGGCCGGCATCGAACGAGGCGAAAGCCTGCTCCGAACCGCCCGGCACAGTGAAATGTTCACGCCGCTGATTCTTCAGATGATTGCTGTGGGTGAGGAAACCGGTTCTGTGGACGACATGCTGAACAACGTGGCGGATTTTTACGATGAGGATGTCGACTACGGCCTCAAGCGGCTGGCGGAGTCGATTGAGCCAATATTGATTGTGGCCATGGGCATTCTGGTTTTGATTCTGGCACTGGGTGTGTTTCTCCCGATCTGGGACCTGGGGGCCGCCGCCATGGGGCGGGGCTGAGTGCCAGCGGCAAAACGGGCGGAGGCCAGCGGGTACGCGCTTTCCCGCAAGTTTCGTCTGGCAGTCGTGGTCATCGTGCTGGGCGTTCTGTGGTGGTTTCTGCTCGGCGTGCTGGAACGGGAAGCACGAAACGCCGAGGAACGGGCCGCCAATATGGTGATCAGCCAGCTCAGATCGGCGCTGGTCATCAAGGGTGCAGAAGTGATGCTGAGCCGCGGTGGGCGGCTTGCGGAGCACCGGGGCATCAACCCGTTTGAGCTGGTGGAACATCAGTGGGGCAATTACAAAGGGCAGTGCCAGGCCGAACAACTGGCACCGGCCACCTGGTGCTTCCGGGCCAGAGAACAAAAAGAAACAGAAAACGGGCCCAAAGGCTGGTTAATTTATAAATCAGGGCAGCCAATAACCATAGATGGTCGGCACGCCAATGAAGAACAGCCTCTGGCCTGGGCAGTGACAACGGAGTTTGCAGACCGCAACGGGAATGGTGCGCGGGAGCAGGAAGAACGACTGACGGGGTTAAAACTGGCCCCGGTGTCGTTGACAGAAGAAGCAGCGCAAACGCAGGATGCGCAACGCTGACCAGACGGATGAATGAAACCGTAAAGAGGTCGACGCTATGAAGCGTGATTATAAAACGAACAGGCAAAAGGGCTTCACCCTGATCGAGTTGGTGGTTGTCATCGCCATCCTGGCAATTCTTGCCGCCTTCGCACTACCAAGATTTGCCCAGCTGTCCGAGCAGGCGCATCAGTCCAGTATTCGGGCGACGGCAGGGGCTCTGGCGGCGGGTGTTGCTCTGACAAAGACCCAGTGGGTGTCGAACGGCCTGACAACGGCAACCGCCAACGTCCAGGGCTTTGGGAACGACAACGTCGACGTCAGCGACGAAGGCTGGCCGACAGCAACCAATGACGTTACCAGTGCAGACATGACTGAAGCACGCTGCCAACAGGTCTGGGCTGGGGTCTTGCAGTCCAATGCACCGAGCATCGCTGGCACCGACCCGGATTACGCAGTAACGATCCAGGGCGATGCTGACGGCGATCCGGGCAGTGACTGTGTGTTTACCTACCAGTTGGACGGGCAGGGCAGCACAATTGTTTACGATGCCGACACCGGCGAAATAACCACAACCATTAATTGATAAACCTCGAAGCCAACTGGCAATAAAAACGGAGTAATACCATGAAAGCGATGACAGCCATTGCGGCAAGAAAAGAAAAAGGTTTCACCCTGATCGAACTGGTGATGGTGATTGTAATTCTGGGGATTCTGGCGGCGTTTGCTTTGCCAAGGTTTGCGGATTTGGGGGGGCAGGCAGAAACAGCTTCCATCGAGGGCGCCAGAGGGAGTGTGAAGTCGGCTCTTGGCATTGTTCGATCCACGGCCCTTGCTACTAACGCAACGGGTGCAACCGGCTCGGTATCCCTTGAGGGAGCGACGGTGGCTACGATCAACGGCTATCTTGCCGGAAGCTCGCTTGAGGATGCGGCTCAGTTGGAGGATTTTGATATCGTGGGCACTGCTTCACCTTACATCGTCACAATTGACCCTGCTGCCGCGGACCAGCCATGTTTCACATTTACTGACTCAAGTGCGGCCAATACACCGCCTGTCGTTTCGACCGTAGCTACCATGGGTGATGCGTCAACTTGCGGTGGAACTGCGGCTGGGTCCTGATACTGAACGATGAAGGTAGATCGAATCAGCGAATCGTGATCCGACAATCGCGCGCGAGCGTTGCTGAAGTTAAATGAAGCTCCGCTGACCCGATCTGCACATCGGGGACTTTGGAGGGGGTATGAGAACAAATAGCGCCCCGAGCGAATCGGGCTTCACCTTGGTTGAGCTGGTGATGGTTATCATCCTGATCGGAGTGCTCTCTGCTCTGGGCATTGACCTGTTCGCCAGCCGCTCGGCCTTCTCCCCCCTGCTGGCCACTCAGCAACTTGCCTCCGCCACGCTGCTTGCCCAACAGGCAGGGTTGGCGGGGAATCCCGCCAATACCCTGACCATCGAGCAGGGTGGGGATAGTTTCCGGTTCATTGTGGGAGCAGGTTCCGGCAATGCCCGCACTTTCGAAATAGCCCGGGAGGGCACCAGCCTGTCAGCTCCGGGTGGGTTGCCATTGACTCTGACCTTTGACAACAAAGGGGCGCCTTCAGCCGGTACCAACTTGCAATTTACCTTTTCAGGTGACAGTACCTTCCAGACCTGCCTCAGCTCTCTGGGTGCAGTATATGCCGGGAGTTGCCAGTCATGAGGTCTACCCAAACTGGCGCAACCCTGGTGGAGCTGGTGATCACGATCGTGATTATCAGTGTGGCCATTGCCGGCGTTGTCGGTGCGTTTTCGCTGATCGCAGGTCGAAGTGCGGATCCGTTGAATCAGACCCGTGCTGTAAAGCTTGCTCAGCTCTACATGGATGAGATTCTTACCCAGAAATACGATGATCAGACGCCCCAGGGCGGGTTCCCCAAGTTTTCGGGGCCCTGTTCCATTGGCCCAGACGGTGAAGGACGAACGACGTTTGACGATGTCGATGACTACGACGGTCTTAACGGGGCACCGTCGACAGCCTCCGGATCCGCGTTGACCGGCTATTCCGGTTTCGCCATTTCGATCGCTGTTACCTGCGCCGGAACGGAAGTTGGCTTGCCCGCGGAAGAAGCCAAACGGATTGATCTCGATATTACCGCCCCCGGTAACCAGACCTTTTCATTCACCGCATACCGGGCCAATTTCTGATGCATCGGTATCGCGGTTTTACCCTCGTTGAACTTGTCATTGTGATCGTCTTGCTGGCCATTGTTGCCACCATCTCGGTCCGCTTTGTCAGTCTGTCCACGCAGGGCGCACTGGATGTCAGCTCCCGGCAACAGCGTTCCCTGGCGGGGGTGGTGATCAGCGAGCAGATCAGTCGCGAGGTTCGGGAGGCACTGCCAACATCAATCAGAACCAATGCGAGTGGCAGCTGCCTTGAGTGGATGCCGATCCTGGCCGCCTCCAACTATCTCGATCTTCCCCGGGGTGCAAATCCGGATTCATTTCAGGCTGTGCCACTGCCAGGCGGCGCATCCGCCTTTGGACGAGTGGTGGTGTATGGCTATGGCTCAGACGTTTACAGCCCGGGCAGTCCCGGTCCGATCTCGCCACCGGCGACGATGCCCTCCGGTGCTTCGCCAGTGACCGTTACCTTCGATTCAGGGGCAACACACCGTTTTTCGGCGCAGTCGCCGGAGCGCCGATTTTATATTGTGGGCGAGCCGGTTTCTGTGTGTCAGGTAGGGGTGTATCTGTATCGGTACCGGAACTACGGCATCAACACCTCACCCGCATCGGGCCTGCCGTCGAGCTATCCGGATCGGGAAGTCATGGCCACGACACTGGCCAACAACTCGCTGAATTTCCAGGTAACACCGCCAAGCCTGCAGCGAGGCGCGGTGGTTTCGTTCGGCTTTGCGCTGGCGGATCCGGATTCCGGTGAGACTACCGATATCAGCCAGGAGGTTCAGATTCGCAATGTACCCTGAACCTCGTAATCTGGTTAATCAGGGCGGCGCAGGTCTGCCCGTTGCGTTATTCATTATCACCGTCCTGGCTCTCCTGGTGATTGGCATGGCTCAACTGCAGCAGGCCAGCGGTGACTCTGTCAGCCTGCAGATTCAGTCCCAGAGGGCGTTCTATGCAGCTGAGAGTGGCGCGCAGGTGGCCGTGAGGGATGTGCTTGAGGCGGGTAATTGCAGCGCTTTGACAACGCCTTTGTCCTTCTCCGCATCAGCGCTCAACGGTTGCAGCGCTGCGCTGACCTGTGAATCCGTTACAGAAAACATCAGTGGCCCCGGTGGCAACACGGTTTTTTCGATTGCCAGTACGGGGCAGTGTGGCAGCGGACCTGATCGGGCTGTCCGGAAAATTGAGGTGCGTGTCAGATGAAGTGGACCAGAACCAACCGCCCGATATCCGGTTTGCTATCTGTACTGGTTTTAATGGCCTGGGCCGGATTTTCTGAGGCCGCATGGTTTGATCCTGACTGGAATTACCGCAAGGCGATCCAGATCCAGGCCAGCCAGGTGGTGGGTGATCAGTCAGATTTCACCGTTATGTTCAGGGCAATAGACTCAGATCTGGCCAGCTCCGCACAAGCAGACGGCGATGACATTGTTTTCGCCCTTGAGGATGGAACCCAGCTTGACCATGAGCTGGAGCGCTATGATGGAAATACCGGTGAGCTGGTGGCGTGGATCCGGATTCCAACCCTGCCAGCATCCGCCAATTCCAGTCTCTACCTTTATTACGGCAATCCATCGGCTGGAAACCAGGAGAGTTCGGCTGGCACCTGGGACAACGACTTTCAGATGGTTCACCACCTGGAAGAGTCAGGTGGCCGGCAAACCACGTTAGAGGACTCGACCGCCAACCTGAATAATGGAGATCTGCTAGGGCAGGGCAACAACTACCCGACGTATCTCAACAATGGCATTGTCGCCGGTGCAAGAGCGCATCCGGGGCAGTTCGCTAACGGGCAATCTGAAGATCCGGCGGTACGATTTTTCGATTTCGGTGACCCGGGGCTGTCAACGAGCTTCACTGCCGAAGCCTGGGCAAGGGTATCCGGCAACCAGTCAGGAAGCGATCATCACCCGATTCTCTGGAAAGGCAATGTTATTGGCTGGGGCGCCAACTACTTTTTTCGAATTGCCGTCAGGCAGAACAACGGCATCACCTGGGGGGTAACCTGCGGCAACACGGAGGCATGGTTCGATGGCGGCAGTGCCAGTACCGGATGGGCCCACTACGCCATCAGTTTCGACGGCACCACTACTCGCGCTTACATTAACGGGCAACAGGTTGCATCCGATAATGACTGTGCAGGTAGAACGCTCAACATAACCTCACAGCCCTTCAGATCTGGCTATGGCATCGTGCAGGGCAATGGTGAAACCATCTTGAATGGTGACGTTGATGAAGTTCGAATCTCTTCCGGTGCCCGCTCTGGCGGCTGGCTGAGAACCCACTACAACAACCTCTCCGATCCCGGGGCCTTCTTCGTAATCGGTAATGAGGAAACCGGCGGGTTCTGCAGCACATTGACTGCCCTGTTCTGCGACGATTTCGAACGCAATTCGCTTGGGCCGGATTGGTCTGTTGTGACAGCACCTGGCGGCGATGCCGGTATCAGTTCGCAAACCAACAAGAGCCCCACGCGTTCTCTTTATACCTCAAGCGGCTTCGCCGGGGTCACACTTGCGCCTCGCGATCTTTCAGGGCTGACATCGGGCACCGTCGCCTATTGGTGGAGGCGAGGCGATGATGCGTTCAGTGAAGACCCTGATGGCGGGGAAGACCTTCGAGTCGAGTACCTTGATGATGCAGGCAACTGGGATCTGATTGATCGATACCCCGGCAACGGGACCGACGGTGAATCCGGCGACGTCGTCTTTACACTGCCGCCCGATGCATTTCACGGTGATTTCCGGATACGGTTCGTTCAGGAATCGGGCAATAGTGGCAACTTCGATTTCTGGCACATCGATGATGTTGTCATTGACGGCAACTCCTCTCCACTGACTTGCGCAGGCGACACCTTTGGTGCTGCCACCCTGTCACCCGATGACTGGATCACCAATGTTTCAAGCGGCAGCTTTACACCTGGTATTGTAAACGGCCGCCTCCGCATGACAGAGGCCTCCGGGAACCAGGCGACAGCGGCAACGTTCCAGAACCTGATTCCGGGAGCGGACAACTATGTGCGACTTGAGTTCGACTATTTTGCGTATGGCGGCAATGGTGCTGATGGCCTGACGGTTGTTCTTTCGGATGCCTCGGTTACCCCTCAGCCTGGCAGCTTCGGGGGCTCCCTTGGATACGCACAGCGCAACAACGGCGATCCCGGTTTCGCGGGCGGTTGGCTCGGGATTGGTCTGGACGAATTCGGCAACTTTTCCAGGGCTACTGAAGGGCGCGTTGGCGGTACCGGATTTGTTCGGGACGCCGTCGCCATACGTGGTGCCGCCCAGAGCAACTACCAATACCTCGGGGGGACAAGCTCACTGAACCCGGGGATCGACCAGCCTGGAAACAATCCGACGCCCCACCGCTACCGAATTATTGTGGACTCAAGAGGGGGGATCGGTCCGATTGTCTCCGTCGAAAGGGATGTTTCCGGAACAGGCAACAACTTCCAACAGCTTGTTCAACTGGACCTGAGCAGTTTTCCGAATCAACCGCCGACCCCTCAGAATTTCTATCTCTCGTTGACTGGCTCAACGGGTGGTTCGACCAACATCCATGAGCTCGACAATTTGCAGCTTTGCGCAGAAAAGCTGAATCCGGTTGGGAAGTTGGTTGATCACTTCGAGTTTGTGCATGATGGCACAGCACTGACCTGTCAGCCGGAAACAGTAACGGTCAGGGCCTGTGAAAATGCCGATTGCAGCGTGCTTTTCACGGATCAGGTGGATGTGACATTAAGCCCTTCGGGGTGGGTTGGTGGTGACAGTTTTGCATTCAGTGGCGGCCAGGCTACCCGCCAACTGCAGATCACGACGGCGGGAACGGCGAGCCTCGCCATTGCATCCTCAAATCCTTCAACGAAGGCCTTTACCCAGACGCTCTGTGATAATGGAGGCGGCAGCGTTTCCGCCGCCGCTTGCGATCTACCTTTCCTTGATGCGGGTCTGGCCTTCGATATACCAGACCTGATTTCTCACCAGCCAGCGACCTCAATCCAGATAAGCGCCGTGCGCCGGGATAACCAGACTGGCGCCTGCGTTCCGGCTTTTGAGAATGTGCAGCGGGAGGTGAATTTCTGGTCGACCTATGTTGATCCGGGACCGACCGGTCGCCCCGAGAGTCGTCCGGTGTTCGTTGACAATACGGCTGTTGGCTCCGGCCAGTCCAACGCCACGCCGATCAGCCTTCAGTTCGGTGCTGGCGGTATTGCAGAGGTGGATGTTCTCTACCCCGATGCGGGCCTGATAAATCTCGACGCCCTCTATCTCGGTTCAGCAGCAACCAACGATGACGGTTTGCAAATTCCGGGAGCAGACAGTTTTGTCAGTGTTCCAGCCGGCTTCTGCGTGACATCGGCGGGTGATTGTTCGGCCGGAGACTCGACCTGTCCTGCATTCAGGAAAGCCGGACAGTCATTTGGTCTCTCGATTACCGCTGTAGGCTGGGAGCAGAGTGGTGATGGCGACCTGTGCCAGGGTAATCCGGTCACGCCGAACTTCCGATTACTCGATATCCCGTTGTCCACTACTCTGGTTCAACCGGCTGGCGGGGCATCCGGCTCCGTTTCGCCGGTCAGCTATTCCCACACAAGGTCTTCATCGGCGGAAGAAGTTGTTGGAGCAGAGGTCTCGGAGGTCGGTGTTTTCCGTTTTGAGGCTTCTCCTGTACCAGGGAGCTATCTGGGGCGAGATGTTTCCAGTGGGAGTAGTCTGCCGATCGGACGCTTTTATCCTGATCGTTTTCAGGTATCCGTCGACCCCGGCGAGTTTGAAGCGCAGTGCTCGACAGGCTCTCCTTTTGCGTACACCGGAGAAGCCTTTGACTGGCTGGTTACGCCGTCGTTGACCATTGAGCCGCTCTCTGTGCAGGGAACTCGCACCCTGAACTACACATTCGCTGGCTTTCAGAAGCTTGTGGCATCTGATATCAACCGCTTGTATCCAAGCTCCGACACTGCAGCCGTCGACAGAGCTGGCGCTTTTATGGCGCTCTCTCCAACCGAGTTTGGCGGCAGCCTCACAGCTCCGGTGTCTTCTCTTGGCTCTGGATTGATGCGTTACGATTTCTCTCCGTCTGACAGCTTCGCGTATAACAAAACCTCCGATGCCCAGATTGCGCCATTCGTTCCCAAGCTTGAATTTTCTGTGACCAGTCTGGTTGACTCTGATGGTGTGGCGGCCGCCGCTGCTCCCTACCCATTCACACCGGCGGCCGCGTTCGATATCCGGTTTGGCCGGTTCTCTCTGGAAAATGTCTACGGTCCTGAAAACATTGGATCGCTCCCAATGCCGTTCAGACTTGAATACTGGGACGGATCCCGTTTCATGACCCACATGGATGATAGCTGCACAACCTGGAATACGGCTGATTTGACCAATTCGGCAAACCATAATTCGCCCAGTGCCGGCGCGCCTCCGAGTGACACCTTCTCAATGGGCGAGGCTCCGCCGCTGGAACTCGTGCCGAACGGAACCCGTGGAACCGATTCGTTGGTCTGGAATGTCGACGCCTGGTTGGAGTTTGATTGGAATGATGATGGCACTCTCGAAGATCCGGTTGGGCTGGCAACCTTCGGCGTCTATCGGGGCCACGACAGAGTGATCTACTGGCAGGAACGATAAAAAAGGGCAGGACCTGAGTCCTGCCCCAAAACATCAACGAACCCCGGCGGCTCGCCAATCGTCAGTCGTCTTCGTGTTCCGGATGATCCATCCCCAGTTCGTTGATCTTCCGGGTCAAAGTATTCCGTCCCCAGCCCAGCAGTATTGACGCATCACGGCGTCTGCCGCCGGTGTGCTTCAGGGCAGTCTCGATCATGATTTTCTCGAACTCGGGCACGGCCGTATCGAGAATGCCCTTCTTGCCCCGCTTGAGTTCCTGTTCGGCCCAGTTTTTAAGGCCTTCCTGCCAGGTTGTCCCGGTGGTCGGTGTTTCTGCCTGGTGCAGCAATTCCGGGGGCAGGTCATCAATGTGGATCTCGCGACCGCTGGCCATGACGGTCAGCCAGCGGCAGGTGTTCTCCAGCTGGCGGACGTTGCCCGGCCAGGGCAGGGTGGTCAGGTATTCTTCCGCTTCTTCGCGCAGGATCTTCGGCTCAACGGCCAGCTCTTTTGCGGCCCGTTTCAGGAAGTGCTGCATCAGGCGGGGGATGTCTTCCCGACGCTCGGCCAGCTTGGGCAGGTGCACGCGAATAACGTTCAGGCGGTGGAAGAGGTCTTCACGGAAGGTGCCCGCCTGGACCAGCTTTTCCAGATCCTGGTGCGTTGCCGCGATGATGCGCACATCCACCTTTATCGGGGTGGTGCCACCTACGCGGTAGAACTCGCCATCGGCCAGAACCCGCAATAGTCGGGTCTGGGTGTCCGCGGGCATGTCGCCGATTTCATCGAGGAAAAGGGTGCCGCCGTTGGCCTGTTCAAAACGACCCTGGCGGGCGGCGCCGGCACCGGTAAAGGCGCCTTTTTCGTGGCCAAACAGTTCGGATTCAATCAGATCTTTGGGGATGGCGGCCATGTTCAGGGCAATGAACGGGTGGTTGGCCCTGGGGCTGTGGTTATGCAGTGCTTGGGCCACCAGCTCCTTGCCTGTCCCGCTCTCGCCGTTGATCAGCACGGTAATATTGGAGTGGGACAGCCTGCCAATCGCGCGGAAAACTTCCTGCATGGCCGGTGCTTCACCAATAATTTCGGCGTTTCGCTGGGCCATCTCGGCCTGAGGCTCACCACTGGCCCGCTTCTCGTGGCTATGGGCCACAGCGCGTTTGACCAGCGCCACGGCGTCATCTACATCAAAGGGCTTGGGAAGGTATTCAAACGCGCCGGTCTGGTAGCTGGTCACCGCGCTCTCGAGGTCCGAGTGGGCGGTCATTATGATCACGGGCACGTCCGGGTGAACGTCCACAATCTGGGAAAGCAGGGTGATGCCGTCAACGCCGGGCATCCGGATATCGCTGACGATGGCATCCGGCTGTTCGTGCTCCAGCCGCATCATGATGCTTTCACCACTGTCAAAAACTCGGGGCTGCATACCGGCCTGGTTAAGGGCGCGCTCCAGCACCCAGCGAATACTGCGGTCGTCGTCTATGATCCAGACGTTCGCCGGTTGGCTCATGGGGTGTCCTCCAGAGGCAGGAAGATGATGAAGTCGGTTCGGCCTGGTTCGCTTTCGCATTCAACCAGTCCGCGGTGTTGACCGATGATGCTCTGGGTGATGGAAAGCCCCAGACCGGTGCCACTGGCACGGCCACTGATCATCGGATAGAAAATGTTCTGCACCAGCTCCGGCGGAATTCCGGGTCCGTTGTCGATCACGTCGACCCGACACACCAGTTTGTGGCGGCGGTTGCCAATGGTGAACTGACGCAGGGTGCGGGTGCGGAAGGTAATGGTCGGAGGCTCTTCAGAGCTGTGACCGCCCTGGTTTTCGAAAGCCGCCTCCATGGCGTTCCGGGCAATATTCAGGAACGCCTGAATGAGTTGTTCCTTGTCGCCCTTGAACTCTGGAATGCTGGGGTCGTAATCCCGTTCGAAATTCAGTCGCCCTTTGCTTTCCGCCTCGAGCAGGGTGCCCACTCTTTCCAGGATTTCATGGATGTTGGTCGGCGCCAGCTTCAGTGCCTTGTTGGGGCCCAGCATCCGGTCAACAAGGCTTCTGAGGCGGTCCGCCTCGTCAATGATGACCCGCGTGTACTCCCGCTGGTCTTCACTGCTGAGTTCCCGGTCAAGCAGCTGGGCTGCGCCCCGGATGCCACCCAGCGGATTCTTGATCTCGTGGGCCATGCCCCTCACCAGGATACGGGTGGTCTCCTGCTGGGAGATGATGTCTTCCTCACGGCTGATTCGCATCAGCCTGTCCCTGGGCTGGATTTCGATCAGCAGTTCCGTCGGCTCCAGGCTGATAGGCGTTACGGAATAATCCACCGTAAGCCGTGAACCGCTCGTGAGCAGAAACTCAGCTTCTCTGCGAGTGTAGGACTGCCCGTTCCGAACGGCGGCGAAAAGGGTTTTCAGGGCGTCTTCGGATTCGACCAGAATATCCTGGAAAGGTTGGCCCTGGCTGCGGGTCATGCTGGTTTCGAACAGGCTTTCTGCGGCCGGGTTGAGGTACTGGATAGCCAGGCTATCCTCGAGCACCAGAACAGCCGTGGTGAGGCTGTCGAGAATGCTCTTGTATCCCGTTGGATGGGCCGAGGGCAGTGCCATGCGTGAATCCCGTTGGTTCGACATAAAGTGACTTCCGGAGTTTTGCAAAAAGCGAACCACTTTGGGCCAGGTTCACAAATGAGTGGGCAAAGTGCGGGCAGAGGGGCCTATTGGCGCTGAAAAGTGCCGTAAGCTGGTGCAAATCGGGAACATGCCTCTGAACAGCCCGGAATATTCGCCCCGTTGCTGATCAGAGTATGGCTTTTTTCTGGTGCGCGCGCACCATGATAGTGCGCGCAGCCGGGGTGGCAGGGTCAGTTCAAAGCGGAAGGGCGGTGAACAGTAAATGTGATCGGAGAGCCGGTTTTCACCTGAACCCCGTTTTCATCCACGATGTGTGCGCGAGCTTCATGGGTTCCACGGAACACGTTGTTGACGGTAATCGAGCCGGAGGAGCTCTGACCGACAGGCTGGCCGTCGAGGGTCACCTCGTATTTGTGGCCTGGCTGCAGGCCAGGGGTGCTGCGAACCTCGAACTGAACATCGCCGCTGCCACTGTGGAACGCCTGGTTGTTATCCGGATAGACGAAAGAAACGCTTTCGTAGGCAGCGCCTTCCCGCTGAACTTCTTCCCGGAGTTTGTCGGTTTCCTGGACCACCTCTGGCTTGGGCAGGGTGATTGTGGTGACCGGCTTGACCTCTACCGTTTCAGAGCCTTCGCTGGGCTCGTCAGAGTAGGTCACGTTGCCGTAGGAATCGACATTGCGGTAAACCTCGGCAAAGACCGGAGTTACCAGAAAAAACAGAAGGCCGGCACACAATCCAGACTTTGGATTCATAAGCTCACCTGTTATTGGGTTTCCCCGATTATCGGCGGGGCCCGGGGCGTTTTCAACGCCTGTCGCCCGGATGTTGGTTACATATCGTTAAGGGCTGCAGGCACTGTGCTTTCGCTCACAAAAAAGCCCCGCACGGGGCGGGGCTTGTCTGCTGGACCTCTGGGAAGAGGTTATTAGCAGGAGTAGTACAGATCGAACTCGATCGGGTGGGTCGTCATGTTCAGCTTCTCGACTTCACCACGCTTCAGGCCAACGTAGCCTGCGATCATGTCTTCGGTGAATACGCCGCCGCGAGTCAGGAACTCGTGGTCTGCTTCCAGACAGTCCAGAGCTTCGGACAGAGTCTCGGCAACCGTCGGGATGCTCAGGGCCTCTTCCTTCGGCAGGTCGTACAGATC
Source organism: Marinobacter sp. es.042 (assembly GCF_900188315.1). Taxonomy (NCBI): domain Bacteria; kingdom Pseudomonadati; phylum Pseudomonadota; class Gammaproteobacteria; order Pseudomonadales; family Marinobacteraceae; genus Marinobacter; species Marinobacter sp. es.042. Next base: position 2,497,172 of record NZ_LT897781.1, on the reverse strand, counting down.
CTTGTCCATGGCGTCGCCTGGGTGGATCTTGTTCTGGATGCCGTCCAGGCCGGCCATCATCAGTGCTGCGAAGGCCAGGTACGGGTTGGCAGACGGGTCTGGGAAGCGAACTTCGATACGACGCGCCTTCGGGCTGTTCACGTACGGGATCCGGATAGACGCTGAGCGGTTACGGGCAGAGTAGGCCAGCATAACCGGCGCTTCGAAGCCCGGAACCAGACGCTTGTATGAGTTGGTGGAGCTGTTGGTGAAGGCGTTGATGGCCTTGGCGTGCTTGATAACACCACCAATGTAGTACAGAGCGGCTTCGCTCAGGCCAGCGTAGCTGTCACCGGCGAACAGGTTCTTGCCGTCTTTGCTCAGGGACATGTGAACATGCATGCCGGAACCGTTGTCACCGACAACCGGCTTGGGCATAAAGGTGGCAGTCTTGCCATAGGCATGGGCAACGTTATGCACGCAGTACTTGAGGATCTGAACTTCGTCAGCCTTCTTGGTCAGTGTGTTGGCGCCAACACCGATTTCACACTGGCCGGCGGTGCCGACTTCGTGGTGGTGTACTTCGATGTCCAGGCCCATGGATTCCATGGCTGCACACATGGCGCCACGCAGGTCGTGCAGGCTATCAACCGGGGGAACCGGGAAGTAACCGCCTTTTACGCCCGGGCGGTGACCGATGTTGTTGCGGTCGAAATCTTCGCCGGAAACCCAGGCAGCTTCTTCAGAGTGGATGTGGTACATCGCGCCCTGCATGTCTACGTTCCACTTTACGGAGTCAAACACGAAGAACTCCGGCTCCGGGCCGAACAGGGCGCCATCGGCGATGCCGGTGGACTTGAGGTACTCTTCTGCACGACGGGCAACGGAGCGCGGATCACGCTCGTAACCCTGCATGGTAGAGGGCTCTACGATGTTGCAGGTGATGTTCACGGTGGTTTCTTCGGTGAACGGATCGAGTACAGAGGTCTCGTCGTCCGGCATCAGGATCATGTCGGATTCGTTGATGCCTTTCCAGCCCGCGATGGAGGAGCCGTCAAACATTTTGCCGTCTGCGAAAAAGTCTTCATCTACTTCGGTGGCAGGCAGTGTTACGTGCTGCTCTTTACCGCGGCTGTCAGTGAAGCGCAGGTCAACCCATTTGACTTCGTGTTCTTTGATCAAATCAACTGTCTTGGACATTGTGCATGCTCCGTAAGTTATACCGCACAGGCGGCTGTATTCATGTTCGTGGTGCCGGATCGCCCGGGTTAACGGGTTCCGATCTGTTTCTCAGGTTCGGGCAGCTTAGCAAATGCCGTTGCCTCTTACCTGCAAATTTCGGCTGATTTCGATAAAGCAAGGCGCTTGCCAATTTTTAGGGCATGCTCCAGAACAGCGCAACTGCAAGGGTTTGGGGCATATTGGAAGGAAAATGCTCGCCCTGTGGCGAAAACCTGCACTTAAATGGTGCACCTTGTTGGTGCGTTTATCGGGTTTCTGCCCCGATCAGGTGCGCCCGTTCCGAATATAGAATAGGCGTTTTTCTTCATATTAACGACACCGACTTTTCGCTATACTGCGCGCCGCTTCATTTTTTACCCTGTCATTTCTTGATCATGGATCGGAAAGCACCATGCAGGGTGCCGGGCAGCCAGCTCCGGTGAATGAGTTCATTTTACGGATTTGAGACGGCATGTGCTGGGATTCTCCCTGCGATCGACCTTCTCAGGTCATTGAGTGCATGCCGCAGGAATATTTTTGTGATTGAAAAACTTCGTAATATCGCCATCATCGCCCACGTTGACCATGGTAAGACCACCCTCGTAGACCAGCTCTTGCGCCAATCCGGCACCCTGGACCGGAAGGAGCTGGATAGCGAACGGGTCATGGATTCCAACGATCAGGAAAAAGAACGGGGCATTACCATTCTGGCGAAAAACACCGCCCTGAAATGGAATGGCTACGACATTAATATTGTCGACACCCCGGGCCACGCTGATTTTGGTGGTGAGGTTGAGCGGGTCATGAGCATGGTGGACTGTGTGCTGCTGGTGGTCGACTCCATCGACGGTCCCATGCCACAGACCCGTTTCGTTACCCAGAAAGCATTTGCCGCGGGGCTTCGCCCGATTGTGGTGGTAAACAAGATTGACCGCCCGGGTGCGCGCCCTGATTGGGTGGTGGATCAGGTGTTCGACCTGTTCGATAACCTCGGTGCCACCGATGAGCAGCTGGACTTCCCGATTGTGTTTGCCAGTGCGTTGAACGGCATTGCCGGAATGGATCACGAGAATCTGGATGACAACATGGATGCCGTGTTCCAGGCGATCGTTGATCACGTACCTGCTCCGAATGTTGATCCTGACGGCCCGTTCCAGATGCAGATCTCCCAGTTGGACTACAACAGCTTTTTGGGTGTCATCGGCATTGGTCGTATCACGCGCGGCAAGGTCAAGACCAATTCGCCGGTCACCGCGATTGGCGCCAACGGTAAAAAGCGTAACGGTCGTATCCTGAAGATCATGGGGCACTCCGGTCTGCAGCGTGTTGAAGTCGACGAAGCCCAGGCTGGCGATATTGTCTGTGTCAGCGGCATGGACGAGCTGCTCATTTCCGACACGCTTTGTGATCAGGCGAACGTTGAGGCGCTGCCGGCGCTGACGGTGGATGAGCCGACTGTATCCATGACGTTCCAGGTGAACGATTCGCCGTTCGCTGGCAAGGAAGGCAAGTACGTTACCAGCCGGAACATCAAGGAGCGCCTGGAAAAGGAGCTGCTGCACAACGTTGCGTTGCGCGTTGAAGAAGGCGAGTCGGCTGACAAGTTCAAAGTGTCTGGCCGTGGCGAGTTACATCTGTCTGTACTGATTGAAAATATGCGTCGCGAGAACTTTGAGCTGGCGGTTGGCCGTCCGGAAGTTGTTATCCGCGAAGTTGACGGTGTGAAGCAGGAGCCTTACGAGAACGTCATTGTTGATATCGAGGAGCAGCATCAGGGCGCCGTCATGGAGCAAATGGGGCTGCGCAAGGGCGACCTGACCAACATGGTTCCGGATGGCAAGGGCCGGATGCGCTTGGACTATACCATTCCAGCCCGGGGCCTGATTGGTTTCCGGAATACCTTCCTGACCATGACTTCAGGCACTGGCATCCTGACTTCGACTTTCAGCCACTACGGCCCGATCAAAGTTGGCGATGTAACCAGTCGCCAGAACGGTGTCATCGTGTCCATGGCGACAGGTACCGCTTTTACCTACTCTCTGGAAACGCTGCAGAGCCGTGGCAAGCTGTTCCTGGATCCGGGGCAGGAAATCTATGAGGGGCAGTTGTGTGGTATTCACAGCCGGGACAACGACTTGGTGGTCAACCCCACCAAGGCCAAAAAGCTCGACAACATGCGCGCCTCTGGCAAGGATGAAGTCATTGGTCTCGTGCCGCCGATCAAGTTCACCCTTGAGCAGGCGCTCGAGTTTATTGATGACGACGAGCTGGTGGAGGTTACACCGAAGTCCATCAGACTGCGCAAGAAGCTTCTGACCGAAAACGAGCGCAAGCGCGCGAACAAGAAGTAATGCGAGTATGGGGTCAGATGAAAGCTTTCATCTGACCCCTTTTTAATCGCCCTCCACTTTATGCCCCTTTCCGTCTGCTTCAGCTAAACTCCGGTTACATCCTTCACGCGGAGCGTTTCATGCTCACCCTCTACCCGGAAATCAAACCCAATGCCCAGCATCGCATAGCCGTTGATCCTCCCCATGAACTCTACGTTGAGGAAAGCGGGAACCCGGACGGGATACCTGTTCTGGTGGTCCACGGCGGCCCCGGTGGCGGCTGTGAAGACTACCATCGGCGCTTTTTCGACTCCGAGAGGTTCCGGATCATTCTGATGGATCAGCGCGGCGCCGGACGGTCCAGTCCCCTGGCGGAGCTCGAAGCCAACAGCACGGACAAGCTGGTTGAAGACATGGAAGTGGTGCGTTCGTTTCTCGGTATCGACAAGTGGCTTCTGTTCGGCGGCAGTTGGGGATCGACTCTGAGTCTCGTTTACGCCCAGGCTCATCCGGAAAGGGTGTCGGGACTGGTTCTTCGTGGGATTTTTCTCTGTCGGCCGCGGGATATTCACTGGTTTTATCAGGAGGGGGCGAGCCGGGTGTTCCCGGACTACTGGTCTGACTTCGAGGCGCAGATTCCGGAAGCCGAGCGGGCTAACATGGTTTCGGCCTACTATCGCAAGCTGACCAGTTCCAACGAGCTGGAGCAGATCCAGGCGGCCAAGGCCTGGTCGGTCTGGGAGGGCAGGTGTGCGACTCTGCACCCGAACCCCAGGGTGGTTGAGCACTTTGGCCATCCCCATGTGGCCATCGCCCTGGCCCGCATTGAATGCCACTATTTCATGAATTCAGCCTTTCTCGAGCCGGACCAGATCATCCGCGATGCAGGCCGCCTGGCGGACATCCCGGGGGTTATTGTTCACGGACGGTACGATATGGTTTGCCCGTTGGATAATGCCCTGGCGCTCAGTAAAGCCTGGCCCGAGGCAGAGTTCCAGATTATTCGGGACGCGGGTCACTCCGCTTCCGAGCCCGCCATTGTCGATGCTCTGATTCGGGGTGTTGAGTCGGTTGTGGCGAAAACTGATAAAAGTGCCGGTTGAATCCCGTTTTCAGGGTTGCGGCCCGTGACCGCCATGGATACACTCTTGCTCGATCTTAATGTTTGCCTGTTCAATCGTCCCCAAGGCAGTTGATGAAAGGATTGATCCAGCGAGTGTCGCAAGCCAGTGTTGCCGTGGACGGTGAACAGATAGCCTCGATTGGCCCTGGCGTTCTGTTGTTGCTGGGCGTTGAAAAGGAAGATGGAGAGCGCGAGGCAAGGGAACTCTGCCGAAAAATCCTCACTTACCGTGTGTTTCCCGATGACGCAGGCCGGATGAATCGCAGCCTGTCGGATATCGGTGGTTCCCTCCTTGTTGTTCCACAGTTTACGTTGGCGGCAGATACGTCATCCGGGACGAGGCCGAGCTTTTCGCTTGCTGCTGAACCGGATCTTGCCATCAAGCTGTACCAATCGTTTCTGACGGGTGCGCGATCACAGTTAGGGCCGGACAAGGTGAGTGAGGGCAAGTTTGGCGCGGACATGAAGGTTGGTCTGATCAATGACGGCCCTGTCACGTTCCTGCTTGAGAGCAGGAAAAAGCGCGGGTAAGTACTTGCACTAGTATTGTGCGAAGGCGGCCATGCCGGCCTTTTGTGGTGCAGAATTAGAGTGGAAGTCTTTTGCAGGTTTGAACGCGGATATTCTAACGGTTTGTTTATAAAGCGTTAATGTGAATCTGGCCTCGGATTTGAAACGCAACTGTAACGCAGCTCATAAGTGCGAATTAGCATAAATACTTGCTTTTCTGCTGCCAAAAGAGCTAAAAATGCACCTCAGTTAATTTGCAAAATGAGAACGATTGTATTAAAATAGTTTCATCATTCAGAGCTTTAAGAAAGTTCTGTAAGTGTTTGAGCTGTATAGATCTGGAATTCTCCGGATTTATTCGAAAAAGAAGAAAAGTTACTTCTCTGTCATCAAACTGACACGGGGGTAATGCAGAATCGGCCTCATCCAGCCTGACTGGTGAAGCCTTACAAAATCGGGATAAGAACCCGTCGCTAAAACCTGAGTTAACTCAAAAAGGAAGACGCAACATGAAAAAAACGCTCCTCGCATCTGCTATCGCAGTAGCAACCTTCTCCGGCGCTGCCGCTGCTCAGACCACCATGTCTGCATCCGAGCTGGCTGCCAAGATGGATTCCATGCCGACCGTTTACGGTAACATCCAGTATGCGCTCGCCCACGACAACTTCGACGGTGGCCCTTCCACAGTTGAGCACTTCGACAACGGTTCTACTTTGGGCGTTCTTCACGACCATGAGATCGCACCGGGTGTAACGGGCTTCTTCAAGCTGGAACTGGATGGCTTTGGAGCTGACGAGAAAGATTCGGACGGCGCCAACATCGACGAAGCATACATTGGTGTGAAAGGCGACAGCTTTGGCCAGGTCTGGATCGGTTCTGACGACTCTACCTACGAGCGTGCTGTTACCGAAATTTCTGAGTACTTTGAAGTCGCTACCCTGAACCAGGGCGTGGATTATACTACCGGTGAAGGCGACCTAATTCAGTACATGTCTCCGTCTTTCGGCGGCCTGAGCGTTTGGGCTGCTGTTCAGGTTAACGGCGACGGTGAGGCTCCGGGCGCAGACAAGTCCTATCCGTATCAGCTGGCCGCTGTTTATGAAATGGATGCTCTGGAGCTTGCAGCTGCTGTAGACTCCAACGACAACGGTGATGGCAACGGCGAAAACACCTACGGTGTTCGTGCTAGCTTCAACGCCGGCGATCTGCGCGTAACTGGTGAATTCCACACCCGGAAAGATGCTTCTGACACCTTTGGTGTTATTGGCTACTACACTCTGGGTGCCAACCAGTTCGCGCTGTCCTACGAGCTGACCCAGTATGACGACAACGCGTCTTCCAACGCTGGTCTGGACTCTGACACCATCACTCTGCAGGCTCTGCACAACCTGTCTGACAACATGTACGTCTACTTCGAAGGCTACCTGGGTGGCGGTGACGAAGTTTATGAGTACACCGACGCGCTGGGCAACGCGGCGTTTACTGACGAGCGTTCCATCGCTTCCGTTGGTGCTGTTTACTACTTCTGATCAGCCAACCGGCTAATCCTGTAGTATGAAAACCGGCGACCTCAGGGTCGCCGGTTTTTGCGTTTCTGAATCCCGAAAAATAGGCTGTTGGCATGGCAATCGAACTGGAAATCAAGCTCAGCGTTTCTGAAGAGGCACAGCCGCGAGCAGTGGAATGGTTATCAGCTCGCCCTGAAGTGCAGCCCGGCAAGACCAAATCCCTGGTCAATCGCTATTTTGACACGCCCGCTGCCGATCTGAATCAGGCCAGAGCTGCCCTGAGGGTCCGCAAAGCCGGCAATGATTACATCCAGACCCTGAAAACCCGTGGCGAGTTCGTTGATGGCGCTCACCGACGTGAAGAATGGGAGTGGCCGGTTTCCGGTCCGGGGCTGGATTTGTCATTGTTGAAAGAGACTCCGCTGAAGTCCGAGCTGGACCTGAGCAGTCTTCAGGTGGCATTCGAGACCAATTTTCAGCGCCAGGAACTGTGGCTGGAAGATGGCGAGACTTTGATTGAAGTGGCCGTTGATTCCGGCACTGTTGCCGGCAATGAAGCGAGCTGGCCGCTGCACGAAGTGGAGTTTGAGTTAAAGAAAGGAGACGCCTCAAGGCTGGTGGCGTGGGCACTCGAGCTGGCCCGGGAAGTGCCGGTTTTCCTGAACCTTGTGAGCAAGGCCGAGCAGGGCTATTTTCTTGCTGGTCTTTATCGCCCTGAGTTGCCCAGTGGCAATGATCCGCTGACAGTCACAGCCTTTCTCAAGGCGTTGGGAGCCTGCTGGCTGCTGGATAGGCCGTTTCCTGTAGACGAGTATGACTTTTCGCCTGTAGCGAAAGCAGCCGGTGGCGCGGGGTGCGATGCGATCTGGGAGCATGTGATTGGACTGCTGGCAGAGGGGGGCTCTGTCCGTCAGCTCGCCGCGGGCTCGACGGAGCTCGGCGTTCTCCAATTGCGGCTGGCCACTACCGAGCACTAACGACTGGGTCGCAAAGTCCGGCGGCCTCTAGCTGGTTGAGTTGTTCTTTGCCGGCTCATCTGCTTCGCCGGTTTCCCGGGCAGCGGCATCAGCGCGCCACTGCTTCAGGAAAGCCCTGTACCGCTCCAACGCTTCCTCCACCACAGAGACCTCTGGCGTTTCGGCGGATTTGACCAGCACGATCAATCCCTTGCCTTCAATTTCCTCGTTGGTCGGCGGGTGGCAGATGACTTCATTGTCGTTGTCAATGTAGGCGAGCGCCGTCCCGATGCCATGCCTGACCAGGGCGCTCACTATGTCGGCCCAGTTGAGATCGTCCAGCATCAGGTCATAGCGATGGGGATGGTCATGTTCGTAGTTGAACAGATCTTCCAGCACTTTCTCTGAACCGGGCGCTACAACCGAGCGCACCATTATTTCGGGGTAAGTCCGGACCGGACGTATGGTCGTGCGCACGCCGAGCGCCTTGAAGCGGCCCCTGTTTTCGTCGTTGACGCACTCGACGATTGTGTGGTTTCCGAGATTCAGCTCGGTAAGCCGATGCGCAATATCGAAGGTGAGGCTGTCGGAAGAGGCATCGGCTTCATCGGCTGCAAGCACGATGATATGACGCGCACTGCCGGCGTGAACGGCTTTCAGTGCTTCCGGATCAAAGCCTGCACCGTGGTAGTGCACAACTCCGATGTCGGAAAGTTCGGTGGGCAGCCCCATCGGGAACTGGCGAGTCAGGATCATGATGGGAATGGTCTCGTAGCCTGGAATAGCGCGAATCTGGGAGGCGAACCTCATGAAGTACTGGTCGCCGCCATGTTGGGGGGTGTTAATAATGATGATGTGGTCATTCATTTTATAGGTCCACCTTCCTGACAAAATGCGTTCCCGGCGGTAGAACCGGTATTCGATATAGTCGCTGACGATCAGTGTCAGCAAGGTAATTGAAGTGATAAACATCAGCACAATGGTGCTGAAACGCCCGATCATGGTCTGGGGCGCATAATCGCCGTAACCAACGGTCACCAGCGTGGTCATAGTCAGCCAGGCGGCCTCGAATAGTTCCAGGTCCTCGACCGCCCAGATGATCAAGACCTGTACCAATAGCAGCGCGCCCAGAATCGCAAAGAGACGCTTCATCCGTCTCCGAATCATCCCGCCCATGGGCAAGTGAGTTTCCTGGTGCTCCGGATTCAGTGGGCGGCGGTTTCGTTGCATCCGTGTCTGCGGCCTGTTCAGTTGCGGGTAAGTTCGTTATACAGTACCCGAAATATAACAGAGAGACAGGGGTTTGCATTATGTCCGAGCCATGGCACAGCCTTCCGAAACCGCTGGCGGATGATGTCGCCGGGTGCTGGGAATCAGTGTTCCCGGAAGGAGTTCCGGCCTGGTTGACCTCACCGGAGGGTATGGATGACGCCGTGGTGGCTACGGCGATCTCCCGCAGTTTGTTCCTCCGTCAGACTCTGGAACGCCATGCCGGCCAGGTAGAGGCATTGATGGTTTCCCGTTCGTTGTCTGAGCCAACCACTCCGGACTACCTGGAAAGTCGTTGGCAAGAGTATCTCTCTGAAGTTGATGGTGAGCCTGGCTTGCATTCAGCCCTCAGACAATTCCGCGTGGAGACCCAGTTCCGGATTATATGGCGGGATCTGATGCGATGGGCGGACCTGGCTGAGACCATGGCGGCGACGAGTGCATTTGCCGACATCTGTATTGATGGAGCGCTCAGCTGGCTATACCGGGACGCCTGCGAGCAATACGGTAAGCCTCGAGGGGCTGACCCGGTAACCGGCCAGGAAACCGACCAGGAAATGGTGGTTCTGGGTATGGGTAAGCTGGGTGGTCGGGAGCTGAACGTCTCCTCGGACATTGATCTTATCTTTGCCTTTCCGAGCAAGGGGGAAACCGTTGGCGGGCGGCGCTCACTGGATAATCAGCAGTTCTTCGTTCGCCTGGGCCAGCGGTTGATTCAGGCTCTGGACCAGATTACGGCAGACGGTTTTGTGTTCCGGGTGGACATGCGTCTCCGGCCTTATGGCCAGAGTGGCGCGCTGGCGCTGAGTTTTGCGGCTCTGGAAACCTACTATCAGGACCAGGGGCGGGATTGGGAGCGGTACGCCATGGTCAAGGCCCGGGTGGTGGCGGGCGATCAAAGGGCGGGTCAGGTGCTCATGGAGACGCTGCGCCCCTTCGTGTACCGCAAGTACATCGATTTCAGCGCGTTCGAGTCCCTGCGCAGCATGAAGGCCATGATTGGCCGGGAGGTGCGCAGAAAGGGGCTCGAAAACAATATCAAGCTGGGTAGCGGCGGTATCCGAGAGATTGAGTTTGTGGTTCAGGCATTCCAGCTCATTCGCGGTGGCCGGGACAGGGAGCTTCAGCAGCGGGAGCTGCTGGTCATCCTGAAAGAGCTGGAAGAGCTCGAGCTGTTGCCGTCGCCGGTGGTTGGTGAGCTTCGCGACGCCTATGTGTTTCTGAGAAACCTGGAGCATGCGCTCCAGGGTATGGAAGACAAGCAAACCCAGTTGCTGCCGGAAGATGAGCTGTCCCGGGCACGGGTCGCCACAATCATGGATTTCGAGAACTGGCAGGCCTGCGAACAGTGCCTCAGAGAACACCGGGAGCGGGTCGCCACGCATTTTGCCAACATTATCACCACGGAAGATGACGAAGATGAGGGGCAGGGGGCCCTCGAAGAAGGGTGGTTCGAGCTCTGGCTTTCCGAAATGGAAGAGGCGGCCGCCGCCGACTGGCTCAAATCACGGGGCTATGAAGACCCCGGTGCTACGTTGGCGGAGCTGGCTGAACTTCGTGAAAACAGGACTGTTCAGAATCTACAGACCCAGGGGCGCCGGCGACTCAATCAGTTCATGCCCATGCTGCTTGAGGCGCTCACCCAGGTTGATAACCCGTCCGAGACCCTGTCCAGGGTGTTGCAGCTTGTGGAAGCCATACTGCGTCGCACGGCCTACATGGTGTTGCTGCTGGAAAATCCGGGCGCCTGTACCCAACTGGTGCGGCTGTGCAGTGAGAGCCCCTGGATTGCCCGGCAACTGGCGGAAACACCGCTCCTGCTGGATGAGCTGCTGAACGCCGAGAGCCTCTACAGCCCACCCGCGAAAGCAGAATTGCAGGATGATTTGCGCCAGCAGATGCTTCGGATTCCGTTTGAGGATCTGGAAGAGCAGATGGAGTCACTGCGGCATTTCAAGAAAGCCCATATCCTGCGGGTTGCGGCGTCTGAACTGAAAGGCACATTGCCGTTGATGAAGGTCAGTGACTACCTCACCTGGATCGCCGAGGTTGTTCTGGATCATGTGGTGGACGTAGCCTTCGCCAACCTGGTCAGCCGCCACGGCTATCCGCGCCGGGAAGATGGCTCCGCCTGTGAAACCGATTTTGCCATCATTGGCTATGGCAAGCTGGGCGGGATCGAACTGGGCTATACCTCCGATCTTGACCTGGTGTTTGTGCACAAAGCTGATCCTGAGCTGGCCACCGACGGTGAAAAGCCCATCGACAATGCGGTTTTTTACACACGGCTTGGCCAAAGGATCGTCCACATCCTCAACACCCAGACGCCCTCGGGGCAGCTTTACGAGGTCGATATGCGCTTGAGGCCGTCCGGTAACTCCGGGCTGCTGGTCAGTACTCTGCAGGCCTTCGAAAAATATCAGCGCGAGGACGCCTGGACCTGGGAGCATCAGGCGCTGGCTCGTGCCAGGGGCGTCGCCGGATGCACGGAGACCCTTGAAGCGTTTGAATCCATACGCAACGAGATCCTTTGTCAGCCCCGTGACCGTGAAAAACTCCGGAACGAGGTGGTCGAAATGCGGGAGAAGATGCGCGCTAGCCTGGCCACGCCGGAAAGCCGGCAGGATGAGGTGTTTCATATCAAGCACGATACCGGCGGCATCGTTGATATCGAGTTTATCGTCCAGTACCTGATGCTGGCGTGGTCCGCTGAGCACCCGGAGCTTACCCAGTGGTCCGATAACATTCGCCAGATGGAGGAGCTGGGGCGCGCCGGGGTGATGGCTGTGGAAGATGCCGAAAAACTCAGGGAAACCTTCATCGCCCTGCGTTCCACGATTCACCGGCGGGCGCTTCAGAATCTCAATAGTCAGGTTGATGGTGATGCCTTCTCACAAGAGCGTGATTACATCCGCGCTCTGTGGAAAAAAGTGATGATTGAGGCCTGAGGCAAATTCAATTCCGGCAGATTTTCCTGCTAGAATGCCGGTTCCCCCGAAAAACGCTTTTTTAGGAGCAATGAAGAATGTCGATGGCTGATCGCGATGGCGTTATCTGGATGGATGGTGAAATGGTTCCCTGGCGGGATGCCAAGACCCACGTCCTGACTCACACCCTGCATTACGGCCTGGGCTGTTTTGAAGGTGTGCGGGCCTACAACACCGCGAATGGCCCGGCCATTTTCCGCCTGAAAGAGCACACGGATCGTCTTTTCCGTTCCGCCCACATCCTGAACATGAAAATGCCGTTCAGTAAGGACGAGATCAACGAGGCCCAGCGTGCGGCGGTCCGGGAAAACAATCTTGACGAAGCCTACCTGCGCCCAATGGCGTTTCTCGGTTCCGAGGGTATGGGGCTCAGGGCTGATAACCTAAAGGTGCACGTAATGGTTGCGGCCTGGAGCTGGCCTTCCTACATGTCACCGGAAGCGAAGGAAATGGGGATCAAGGTGCGCACGTCCTCCTACACGCGCCACCACGTCAATATCACCATGTGCAAGGCCAAGGCGAACGGCAACTACATTAACTCGATGCTGGCCCTGAACGAGGCCATTTCCGGTGGTGCCGAGGAAGCCCTGCTGCTGGACAACGAAGGTTACGTTGCCGAAGGCTCCGGAGAAAACATTTTCATCATGCGCGATGGCGTGCTGCATACGCCTGAACTCACCTCCTGCCTGGAGGGTATTACCCGTGCCACGATCATGGATTTTGCGCGTGAGCTCAACATTCCGATCAAAGAGCGCCGGATTACCCGCGATGAGGTCTACATCGCCGATGAAGCCTTCTTCACAGGCACAGCGGCCGAGGTGCTGCCGATCCGCGAACTGGATGGCCGTGTGATCGGTGCCGGCAAGCGTGGCCCGGTGACCGAGAAGCTTCAGGCTATGTACTTTGATGCAGTCAAGGGCAAGCTGGCTGAGCACAGCGGTTGGCTGACTCACGTAAAAGGCTGATTCCAGAATAATCGCAGGCCGCCGTTTGCTGTTTCAGCCCGGCGGCTTTGTTGTTTAACACACCCTGTTTACTGGCGGGACGAGCAAATGGCAGACGTTATCAAGGTACCGGTTTCTTTTGGCGAGGTGCTGGACAAAATCACCATTCTCGAAATCAAGTCCGAGCGCATCAAGGATGAAACGAAGGTCAAGAATGTCCGGCTTGAGCTGGATGAGCTCAGCGCTACCTGGGACGAGGCGGTAAAGGACAAGGCCGCTGAAATGGCAGATCTCCGCAAGCAGCTGAAAGCGGTCAACGAGGAGCTTTGGGTGATTGAAGACGATATTCGGGATCAGGAAGCCGCCCAGGACTTTGGCGCGAGATTTATTGAGCTGGCACGCGCTGTATACGTTACCAATGACAAGCGCGCCGCGATCAAAAAAGAGGTCAACCTGGCCCTGGGGTCTCGTTTCGTTGAAGAGAAGTCCTACCAGGACTACACCGCACGGAAGTAAAATTTTGGGTCAGATGAACGCTTTCATCTGACCCCGCTTTCAGCTTTGGCCACCGGGTTAACTTCAACCCACCGATCCAGCATATTCGTGGCATCTGCAACCGTGATCAGCTCCATCGCCCCCTCGAACTCTGCTTTCGCCCCCCACCGGGCCTGTTCCACCGTTTTGCCGGTAAACTTCTCCAGTGCTTCAGGATACCGGTTCACACACCAGTCCAGAGAATTATAGGGCCCGGAGCGGTAGGGATTGCTTGCGGCAAACAACCCGAGGACATCGGTGCCCACCGCACTGGCGATATGAGCCGGTCCAGTATCGGGCGCTACCACGAGATCGGCATGGGTCATTAACGCTGTCAGTTGCTTCAGGGTGTCCTTGCCGCAGATGTTGTGTGCTTTTTCCTTCATTGCGGCTTCGATGGCGGCGCAATACTCGGCCTCGAACGGGGCGGGGCTGCCCACCAGAATCACCTTCATACCGTGCTTCTGAATCGCGTGATCAGCCAGCTGTGCGTAACGCTCAGCGGGCCAGTTACGCAGTGTGTGGCTGGCACACGGGCTTATAACAAGGTTCTCGCGGTCATTAGCCAGTTGCTCGCGCGCAAACTCATGGTCTGAATTGTTCAACGGAATCTGCCAGCGCGGCGGCGCGGCCTTGAGGTCCAAAGGTTCGAGGAAGCTGGCAAGGCAGTCTCGCACGTGCTGTTTCGGTGCCGGTTTGATCCGGTGGTTGATAAACAGGCTGTGAAGATCCTTGCTGCGGGCCTTGTCATAGCCAATCCTGACTCTGGCCGGAATGCAGGCAGCGGCGAGGTTGGCTCGGAAAGCCACCTGCATGTGAAGCAGCGCGTCAAACTTGCGCCCCGTCATTTGTCTGCGAAGATCTGCGTAGCCTTTGCGACCGGCCTTTTTGTCGAAAACAATGAATTCAACGCCGGGCAGGTCGCCAACCAGCTTGGCTTCGATCTTGCCGATAACCCAGGTGATCTTCACGCCGGGGAGCTGCTCCTGGAGGCTCAGCACGACAGGTATTACGTGAGTCACGTCGCCGATGGCGGACAGGCGAAGAATGCAGATGGAGTTCATCAGATATTGATCCGGTTCAGGTTGTGGCCTGGTGCTGTGGAGCTTTGTCGGCAATCATTGGTAAACTGGCCGCCATTCTAACTTACTCGCGCGTGTCCGTCCCGGCGTGAGTGGGTAGGGCGTGCCTTCTTTCAATTTCGGTGACCGGGGACCCAGCATGGTGGAGTCTGAAATCTGTATCCGGGAAAGGGCTTCGGCAATGCTGATTCACCCGGATTACGAGGGCAGGGTTACCGAGGACTGGTTCCATTCCGCCTCTTGGGGCAACCAAGCCCGCCCGGTAAGCAGCGGGGGCCGCGGCGGCGCCTGGTTTTTGCAGGCCGACGAGGACAGATTGGTGCTTCGCGAATATCGCCGGGGTGGTTTGATGGCGAAATTTGCGCGATACGCCTATGCCTTCACCGGCGAGGATCATGTGCGGTCCTTTGCAGAATTCCGGTTACTCAACAAACTGGTTAGCCAAGGGCTTCCCGTACCCTGTCCTGTTGCGGCCTGGTATCGGAAACTGTCGCCAATTCAGTATCGGGCTGCCATCATCATTGAACGGTTGGAGAACACCACGCCCCTGGCTGACCTTATCTCCGAGCTGGATAATGAGGCGTGGACGTCCATTGGAGAAACCATTCGTCGATTTCACGACGCCGGCGTCATGCATGCGGACCTGAACTGCTTCAATGTACTGGTCCGGGGCAACGAATACTTTCTGATTGATTTCGACAAGAGCAGGTTGATGACTGGTAGTGCCCCGGCGCGCTGGAAAGAGGCCAATCTTGATCGCTTCTCGCGGTCGCTGGTAAAGGTGGCCGGAGAAGACGCACGGGCAAAAGCCTGGAGTTATTTCATGAACGGATACAACAGGGGAATGGCCACTTGACCAATCCACAACAGGGCGGATCGCTTCCGTCGATACTTTGTCTTACGGATGCCTGTGATCGTCCGGAGACTGAACTCTTTATCGGACTCAGAAAGGCCGGGTTCGACGTCGACGTCATGTGTAACCCCAAGGGCCGGAACTATCAGCGTCTTGTCGACGAGGGCATGGTTGCCTGCCCCATGGCCTTGAAGAACCGTTTTGACAAAGAGGGCACCGAGTCCATCCGCCAGCAACTGGCCAAGAAAAACTACGAGGTCATTCATGCCTATAATCCCCGGGCCCTGGCCTGCGGATTACGGGCTTCCCGGGGCACGGATATCAAGATCGTCGCCTATCGTGGTGTGATCGGAAACATCAGTTTTCTCAATCCGGAATCCTGGATTACCTTCCTGCATCCTCGCGTCAGCAAGATTGTCTGTGTCGCCGATGCCATCAAGAATTACCTGGCCAGCCTCCGGTTTTTGTGGATGCACATTCCTGAACGGAAGCTTCAGAGAATCTACAAAGGGCACGACCTGGACTGGTATCAATCGCCCAAGGCCGACCTGACACAGTTTGGTGTTCCGGAAGATGCCTTCGTGGTGTGCTGCACCGGGCGAAATACCCCAAGAAAAGGCTTCGATGACCTGATTGAAGCGATCGATAAGCTGCCTGAGGATGTAGATATACATTTGCTGCTGGTGGGAGACGTCATTGATAACGAAGAGATTCAGGCGCAGGCCGCTGCCACCTCTCACCCTGAACGGATTCACTTTACGGGTTACCGCAACGATGCGCCGGCCATAGCGGCGGCCAGTGATGTCTTTGTGCTGCCCTCGAAGGAAAGGGAAGGACTGCCCCGTGCGGTTATCGAGGCGATGGTCTACGGAGTAACGCCGGTAGTGACCAGGGTTGGCGGTATGCCGGAGCTGGTGGAGGATGGCGTCAGCGGTATTGTCGTTGAACCCAAAAATGCCCCTGAGCTTTCAGCGGCCATTGAGCGCCTTTACCGCGATCGTGAACTGGCTGCCTCTCTTGGGCAGGCTTCGAGGCAAAGGATAGCCCGGCATTTTCACACCTCACAGACCGTCACTGAGACGGGTGAGCTCTACAAATCGCTGACGGGTAGGGCTTGAATGCGGCGGTACCTGTTTTTTGTAAACCAACCCTATTCCTATTCAATACTGCGACCACTGCAGGAAGAGATTCGGCGCCGGGGCGATGAGGCTGCCTGGTTCATAGCCGGGTGCTCAACGGCTCCACTTCAGCCCGATGAGCGCTGTCTAGTTTCCGTTAAAGAGGTCATGGACTACAACGCGGACGCGACCTTCGTCCCCGGTGACTGGGTGCCCTACTTTTTTCCCGGAATCAAGGTTGAAGTATTCCATGGCATGGCGCGCAACAAACGGGGTCATAGCAGCGAAGATGAAAGTGACCATTACCGAATTCGGGGATGGTTTGATCTTTACTGTACGCATGCCCTTAAAGACACGGAAAAGTTCCGTGAACTGGCCGAGCAATACCAGCATTTCGGGGTTGCTCACACAGGCTGGCCCAAGCTCGATCCATTGCTGTCGCGGAATGAAATCGGGAAGCGAAACCGCCTGGAAAATGAGTTGCCGGTTGTTTTTTACGCTTCAACGTTCAGCCGGTCCGTTACGTCAGCTCCGGATCTGGTGGAGAAGATCGGCGAGCTCTCCAGAAGTGGTCGCTGGAAGTTCATTGTAACGCTTCATCCGAAGATGGATCCGGCGGTTGTGGATCAGTATCGCAATCTGAGCGGCGAGAACCTTCGCTTTGTCGAAAGCGATGAGGATTTGTTGCCCCTGCTTCCTGAGGCGGATGTGATGCTTTGCGATACTTCGTCCATCATGTTTGAGTTCATGTTCCTGGATCGCCCGGTGGTCACGTTCAGAACCAAAATGCCTGGGCCCTATCTGATCGATGTCCAGGAAGTGGCGAGCGTTGAGAAAGCTCTGGAAGAGGCGGTGCAGTATCCCGATCCGCTGATGAAAGAAACGCGCGCTCTTTGCGACCAGTTGCACAGTTTCCGGGATGGTCGTTCCAGCAAGCGGGTTCTTGATGCGGTTGAGGATTTCCTGATCAACAAGCGTAGCCAACTCAAGCCAAAGCCGATAAACCTGTTACGCAAACTGAAAGTCCGGCGCCGGTTGCGGAAGGAACTTGCACGCATGGCACCTGAAAGCTCAGGATAGACCAAGCGAAGATCCCGACCAGGAAACGAATGATTTGATCAGCGCCGCAAGCCCAATCAATGTCTTTGTTGCGAGCACGCCCCTGCAACTGATCAGTTGCTCCGAGGCTCGTTACCACTATGGCTGCAGCTCCGAAAAAACACTGCTCATCATTGCTAGACCTGATAACCGCGAGACCGAGGGACAAATGGCTTTCCTGGCAGAGGCGTTGGGCTGGCAGGGCATCGAAACCATCTATCTTAAAAAGAGTTCCTTCTACCTTCGTCTGGGGTCAGTTGCCAGGAGTCTCTCAAAGCGAACTATTGAGAGGTTGTTTATCGGAAACAAATCCAGCTGGATTCACGAAGTGTTTTATCGGGGATTCGACTGCGAACAGCTGATTTTCGTGGATGACGGCCTGGCAACAGTAACCTATTACCATGCCATTCACGACGAGGGCATCGCCTCCCGGATTTCACCGGCCAAGAAGCGACTTTTGCGAACCATGGGGATCAGGATCCATCGTGTTGTTCCGGAGGTGATCGCATTCTTCACCTTCTTTCCGTTACCGAACTCCGAGCTTGTCCAGGTGCGTGTTCACGATTTCCCGGTGTTTCGTAAAACTTTCAAAAAAACGCCCCGTGACAATAGTCAGACGGCCATGGTCGGGTTCCTTGGCCAACCCTTTGGTGGTGAGGATCGGCTTCAGCAATTGAAACTGCAAATCCAGCACGTGGTGGAGCGTCATCCTGATAGCCGCGTGGTGTACTTTATGCACCGAAAGGAAAGCAGGGAAGAGTTGGAGGCTTTGCTGGCGGAATTTCCGCTCGAGATACGGCAGGCCGGTCGTCCGATCGAGGTCGAAGTGGCTCTGTCCGGGGAAATCTATCTCGCTTTCTACAGCTTTGCTTCAACCGCTCTGTTTACCTTGAAAAAGATATTCCCGGAAATTCAGGTGTTCCAGATCGATGATGCCGCTCTTGGCGCCCGGCTCCCTTACTATGACGAAATAAGGCGTATGTTCAGAAGCGTCGGCGTGGAAACGACGCTCCTTCGGGGGTCACGACTTTTCAAAGCGGGCCGGCCGGTCCAGAGTCCATAACCCTGCATATTTGTTGAACGTTACCTGTGCGTAAGTCACAGCGGTAAGATAGCCCACAGCACCGTCCAGAAACCCGAACCGGATAAAGTACACCTGAACGAACGTCATCAGGCCCCGCAGAGTGGGGTAGAACATGGTGCGGGTCTTTTTGCCTTTGCGATGTTTCTCCAGTGAGCCAAGCCAGGCGTACTTGGCGCTTTTTTCCAGCGAGTGGCCGAAATCCCTGTGTGTATAGTGTGTCAGGCGGCCCCTTAGGGTTTTGATCTTGCGTCCGGACGGAATCAGTATCCGCTCGTGTACGAGGGCGTCCGAAAAGCTTACTCCCTCGCGACGGAACAGCCGGAGCGGGGCTCGGCCGCTGCGCCCGAAATCCAGGCGGCTGCCGTAAATTGTTACGGCCCAGGGAAGCTTGTAGGCGTCCGCGTCGGGATCTGCCAGGTGATCGTTGATCTCCCTTGCCAGCTCCGGTGTGACACGCTCATCGGCATCCAGTGACAGCACCCACTCTCCTGTCGCTTTCTCGAGAGCTCGCTGTTTCTGGATGCCAAAGCCAGGCCAGTCTGTGACTTCGACAACATCTGCCAGCTCTCTGGCCAGTTCCACCGTTCTGTCAGTACTGCCGCTATCCAGAACGATAATTTCGTCGGCAACCAGCCTTGCGGACTTCAAGCAGTCGGTGATGTGGTCTTCTTCGTTTTTCGTGATGATAGTGGCAGACACCTTGCGGGCCCTGTTTCGAACATAGGACGCACTCAACTCTGTAAACATAACCGAGGCGATGGAGCTAACAGCCAGCAGGTAGAAGGTTAGGAACAAAGTTCGATTGAAGGTGGCTTCGGTCAGGCCAAAGAAAAAGTATCCAAGGGATACCATGCAGCCAGCCGCCGCAAGGTGCGCCGTGGCTGCGTGGCGGCTGGACAGGTTTCTGCCAAAGATGGCCAGCGGAATGAAAATAAGCAGGGCCCAGCTGAGAATGCCGGGAATACCGCTGGTTGCGGCATTGTTCAGCAGATCGTTATGCGCATGCCCCGTGCAACAGTCCAGGAAATGCCCTGGCAGATTGCCCGCGGCAACTTCCGATTCTATGCGGTGGGTGTAGCCGCCAAGGCCAGCGCCCGACCAGGGGCTTTCTCTGAGCATGTTCAGCGCCTGCCCCCAGACTTCCAGGCGGATTTCCATGCCGGAGTCCAGTTGGCCATCATGCAGCAATCCATTGAGCGAGCTGGACATGCGGTCGCTGGTGACAATCGCGCCGGCGACGAGCATTGGCACAACAATCAATCCGGCAATTCGAAGTCTTTTACCGAGTAGTGGTAGCAGCGCAACCAGAAGGAAGGGTAGAGCTACCAGATTGCTGCGGGTTTCCGATAACATGGAAATGAGAACGGCCGCCGTTCCACCGATAAAAAAGAGTACCGCTAGGCCCCCCCGCTTTTCCCGGACAAAAAACATGGCAGCGACGATCGTCAACATGCCCCCCAGCAGGGCGAGATTGCCAAAGCTGATAGGGTTGATTCCACCGCCAAAACGGGAATTCAAGACCTGACCAAGCGCGCCCTGGCGGGCAGCAATGGTCACCAGAAAAATCCCGATGACAGACACGGCCATCAGTCCGATGGCGGCGAAAGTCGTGCGGGCGCCAATCCGTGCATAGCTGATGGCAACAATCAGGGGCCAGAACAGGATGAACCGGGCGTGCGTGCCAAGGGTTTTTCCACCCTCATAATCAAACCCTTCAAGGGCCCAGGACAGAAAACTCACCAGCACGAAGAACCAGAAGGAAAAGTGAAGCAGCCTGAGCTCTTTGGGTTTGTCCCAGCCGTCTTTATACAAAGATTTGCGGGCACTGAGCACCATTCCGGCAATCGCAAGCAAGAGAGTCGCGCCGGCCAGGATGCTTGAGGACAGGAGTGCGCCGCCGAGCCCGGTGATCAGCAGTGCATGGAAGGCCAGTCTGGGGTTCAACATACTCGGTCCGGGTTATAGGGGTTGATTTCGCCGGGTGGCCGATGGCGCATGCGTTTGTACTCCCACTGATACTGCTCGGGGATCTCTCGCACGCATTGCTCAATCGCCTGATTCATGGCACTGGTCGCGGCAACAGGATCCTTGTCACCGAGGCCCGGGCCGGTCTCACGTACAACGATCCGGAACCCGGAAGCGTCGGGCAGGCGCTCGGCATAAGTAATCAGCACGTTGGCACCGGTGCGCTGAATCAGCTTGGATACGAGGGTCATGGTTTTCACTTCCATGCCGAAGAAAGGCGCAAAGGCGTTGCCCTTTCCGCGGGGCGACTGGTCCGGCAGGATTCCGGCAACCCCGCCTTCCCGAAGAATCGAGGCGAGCCTGGCCAGGCCGCGGCGGTCGCCCCGGACCAGCTCCGAGCCAAGTCGCCCGCGTACCTTGATCATGTAGTCCTCGAACTCGGGCATATTCGGCGGACTATAGAGTGCTGCCATCTTGTAGCGTGAGGAAAAGAACAACCCGGCCAGCTCCCAGTTACCGAGGTGCGGCGCCAGGAGAATCAGGCCTTTGTCGCCGGCCATGGCCTCGTCGATAAGATCCAGGCCTTCGGTTTCCCGGATCAGGCCAAGGCATTTCTCCACCGGCCACTCCCACATCAAGGGCACCTCGAGCATGGTCATGCCGGTCTGGGCCAGGGATCTCTTTGACATAGCCGCGCGTTCGGTGTCTGAAAGTTCGGGGAGGCAAATGGACAGGTTAATGTCGGTTACCTGGCGAGACTTGGTGGGCAATCGCCATACCAGATAACCGACGAAACGACCTACCCTCTGGGCACCGGCAAGGGATAGCCAGCCGGCAATCCTGAGCAGCCCGGCGATGATGAAATACTTGAGCTTGCTCATTTCCGACCGTACCGATCCTCATAACGAACAATGTCGTCTTCACCCAGGTAAGAGCCGGACTGAACTTCGATCAGTTCCAGGTCGATGACGCCCGGATTCTCCAACGAGTGCACCTGACCAACCGGAATGTAGGTGGACTGGTTCTCGGTGACCAGGTAGGTTTTCTCGCCGTTGGTGACCCGGGCCGTGCCGCTTACCACGATCCAGTGCTCGGCGCGATGATGATGCATCTGCACGGAGAGCTTGGCGCCGGGTTTCACAGTGATGCGTTTGACCTGATAGCGGGCACCGTTGTCGATGGAATCGTAGACGCCCCAGGGCCGGTAGACTTCCCGATGGTTCATGTGTTCGTGGCGGCCATCGGTTTTGATCCGTTCCACCACGGTTTTGACGTCCTGAACACTGTCTTTATGGGCGACCAGCAGGGCATCCTTGGTTTCGATAACCACCAGGTTGTCCACACCAACGGTGGCCACCAGCCGGCTATCGGCACGGATCAGCGTGTTGGCGGTGTTATGGGTAATCACGTCGCCGGTCAGGCTGTTGCCGTCCGCGTCCTTGTCACTGACTTCCCATAGCGCGGACCAGGAGCCAATATCGCTCCAGCCGGCATCCAGGGAAACCACGGCGGCCTTGTCGGTCTTCTCCATGACGGCGTAGTCCACCGAGTCTGACGGGCATTCGGCGAAGCGTTCGGCATTGATTCGCGTGAAGTGCAGGTCATCGGCGGTGTCTGCGATGGCGGCAAGGCACGCGGCCAGGATATCCGGGCGATGGGCTTCCAGCTCCTCGAGGTACTGACGGGCACCAAACAGGAACATTCCGCTGTTCCAGAGGTACTCTCCCGAATCGAGGTAACCATTGGCGGTCGCCTGGTCCGGCTTTTCGACAAACTTGTCCACCAGGTAGCTGTCAGGGCCCAGCTCGGTGCCACGATGAATGTAGCCGTAGCCAGTTTCAGGATGGTTCGGGACAATGCCGAAGGTGACCAGTTTCCCTTCCCGCGCCAGCGGAATGGCTTTCTTCACCCCTTCCTGAAAGGCGGTTACGTCCTTGATCAGGTGGTCGGCTGCCAGCACCAGCATCAGGGGATCATCGGCACCGCTTTCTGCAGCCTCTGTCAGCTGCAGCGCTGCCAAGGCAATCGCCGGCGCCGTATTCCGGCCACAGGGCTCCAGAATGATCCGCGTATCCTCGTGGCCGGATTGCCGCATCTGTTCCGCAGCCAGGAACCGGTGTTCCTCGTTGCAGATCAGAAGAGGGTTTGCTGCGTCCATGCCCTCAAGCCGCGCAACGGTGGCCTGCAACATCGACAGGGGGCCGTTGGTCAGTTTCAGGAACTGCTTCGGATTCAGCTGACGCGACATCGGCCAAAGGCGTGAGCCGGTACCGCCAGCCATAATGACGGGGTGAATCATCTGTACACTCCGGGCTTGAGTTAAAGAATGCCAAGAAAAACATCAAAATCAGGCGCGCCATCTTATCATAAGGCAACCATGATATTGTTTTGACCAGTCCGTAAACTGATTGCCCGATACCAGGAATTTTGATGAAGCTACCGTTATCCGTTTATTACATCACCCAGGATGAAGAACTGCGATTGCCGGAATCCCTCGCAAAGGTTTCCGACTGGGTTGATGAGATTATCGTAGTCGATTCCGGAAGTATTGACCGAACCCGTGACATTGTTGACGCGGCGGGTGCCCGTTTTGTTCATAACGACTGGCAGGGATTTGCCTGCCAGAAAGCCTTTGCCGCAAGCCTTTGTCGTAATGACTGGGTGCTGGACCTGGATGCGGATGAGGTGCTGTCGGACGAGCTTGTGGCCAACATCCAGGACCTGTTTTCAAAGCCGATTGACCCGGACATTGCGGGATTCCGGATGCGCTGGGTGCTGTCCCAGCCGGATCCCCGGCATCCGTTCCGCCATGATAAATCGAAGAAGATTCTCAGGCTCTACAATCGTAACAAGGCAGTGATTGAGCCCGAAAAAGACAGCAACAATGACCGGCCGCAGGTGAAGGCTGGCCGGGTCGTGGATTTAAAGGGCGATGTGTTGCACCGCACGCTGATTTCTCTGGAGCAGATGGAGCGCAAGTACTGCCAGTTGTCGACGGAGCAGGCCCGCTTTATCGCCGCAAAGGGACGGCGAATTTCCAGCCCCCGCCTGTTTGCCGAGTTTCCCCTGAAGTTCCTGAAATATTACCTGCTGCACCGCCAGATCCTGAACGGTTGGTTTGGTCTAAGCGTTGCCATTACCGCAGCCAACAGGAACTTCATGCGCTTGGCCAAGGCTCGGGAGATGCAGATGCTATCCGAATTTGAGAGGGAAAATACCCGGTAGGTCTCTGCCGAATACAGCGGACATCAGGTGCCTCGTTGCTCGCCCATTGCCCTCAGGTACAGCGCTTCCGTTTGCTCCGCCATGGCGTTGATCGTGAGAGTTTTACGGGCAAATGCCATGGCGGGCTGCTCGCTCTGTTTCAGTGTTTCCAGATCAGAGAGCGCTCGCGCTATGAGTTCGGCAAGGTCCCGATCCCGATGGCCTGCGCTGAGAGACGTTGCTGGAAGAATATCCCGCGGTCCGGACACCGGAGTGGAGACCACGGGGCAACCACTGAGAAGGGACTCCGCCAGTACATAGGGAAAGCCTTCCCGTTCCGAGCTGACCACCGTCAATTCGGCCCTGTCGTAGATGGGCGCCAGATTCTCCCGGAACCCTGCGAGGGTTACCGAGGGTTCCAGTTTCAACTGGCGAATCAAGTGCTCAAGCCGTGATCGCTGGCTGCCTTCGCCAAAAATGGTCAGATGGCAGCGATGTGCCGAATCGCCGAGCATGGCCCAGGCCCTGATCAGCGCATCAAAACCTTTGACGGATTCGAGTCGTCCGACGGCGATTACATTGGTGACTCCTGACGGTAGCTCCGGGCCGTCGTCTGTTGTTGTTCGTTCGCTCCCGGAATCCACGCCGTTGTAGATAAGGTGTTTCCGGGGGTGTCGCAGAGTAGCCAGAATCCTGGGGCTTACGGCAATAATCTCGTCGAGGCGATCAAAGGCCTTATGGCTGGACTTGGTGCCGTGCACCGTGCCGATTCGCACTCGGGCAAGGCTTCCGGTTTTAGCGGCGAGCTGCGCAGCCTTGTTGCCCTGGGCGTGCAGAATATCAGGTGCTATTTCTCGAAGTCGCCGGCGGAGGGCCAGTTGGAGCCAGAGGTTCCGTCGCCCCAGTTGAACGGGCAGCGCATGAAAGTGGATGCCGGAATGAAATCTATCCCGGTAGTCTTTGTGAGCCACTACATGGACGCAATGCCCCCGTCTGGCCAGGTTGGCTGCCAGATCGGCGGTGTGTTTTTCCATGCCGCCCCAGGTTGTGCCTGGCGTGGCAATCAGCAGGGCGATCGTTAATCGGGGCGGTGAGCTCATGATCGGCCTGCGGCATTCTGCAGCACCGTCTCGTAAACGGCCAGGCTCGCTTCGGTCTGTGCCTCCAGGCGGAACCGATAAGGGATCTCAATGGCCGGAGGCCCGGCATCCAACATCCGGGAAACGGCCTGTGCGAACTCCTCCACGTTATCCGGCGCCACCAGGCCTTCCCGGAAGCACGCCTGCAGTGTTTCCGCCGCCCCGCCACGATTATAGGCCACGACCGGTGTTCCCGAAGCCAGGGCTTCGGTCACTGTCCGGCCAAAGGGCTCGGGTTTGGTGCTCATGTGACAGACCACGTCGGAGAGCAGGTACAGGTTGGTCATGTCATTGCGCTGTCCCAGGAAGCTGACCTTTTCGGTCAGGTCCAGGCGAGACCGCTCCTTCTCCAGTTCGTCCAGAAAATGCTCCTTGCCCGGCTCCGCACCACCCACAATAATACCGTGGCAATCGGGCCGCTCCTGAACCAGTTTCGCCATCATGGCCAGGAAATCCAACTGGCCTTTCCAGCGGGAAATCCGCCCCGGCATCATGATGATTTTCTTCCCGGCAAGCTGTGGATACTGACGGAACCAACGGTCCAGCCATTGCTGTGGAAGCTCGCGCTGATGAAAGGCATCCACATCCACGCCCCGCTGGATGACGGTCAGCTTTTCTTCGGGTACGTGGTAGTTGCTTATCACGTAATCCCGCACACACTGCGACACGGCAATGATGTGATCGGCGCGAGTCATGATGGCGCTGTAGGGAGTCACGGAATACATGCCGTGGAAGGTGGACACAACCGCCGGGCGGTCCCGTTTCGGGATGCTTTTCAGAGCCAGGAAGATAATCCAGGCGGGCATGCGTGAGCGGACATGAACGATGTCCGGCTTCAGTTCAAGAAGCAGTTTTCGCATCGGCAGGATTTGCCCGAAGGACGCTGGATTCTTCCGGTGAATCGGCATGAAAATATGCGTCGAACCCTGTCCCCGCAGTTGTTCCGCCATGGGGCCGCCCTTGGAGACGACATAGGATTCGTGGCCGCGTTTAACCAGGTCCGCAGCGAATTCTACGGTCCCCCTTTCCACGCCGCCACTGTAAAGCGCCGGAAGTGCCTGAAGAATTCTCAAGGTTTGGTCCCCTTGTGCAGGCGTTGATTGGTTTTCTGGCTCTTTGGCAGGAGTCCTTGCTCCAGGACCCAGCGGGCTGCACGATTGGCCTCCCAGAGAGTCTTTTCATGGTCGGCTCTGCCAGCCATGACGCTGGCATGGTCTGTCCACTTGGCAACATAGCCGTCCCGGACCAGCCGTTCCACACCCTCCATGACCCGGCTGCCGGTTCTGGCCGGCAATTCGAACAGGCCGGTTGGCACCCCGGAGGTTGAGGCCTCACAGACCATGGACATGCTGTCCGGCGTCACCCAGACGGCTCTTGAGGCCGAGAGTTGGTGGCTGAGCCAGTCTTCGTGGGTCTGCCCGGGGTGAACGACGGTAACTCTCAGCCCGGCCATCTCCTCGAGGCGTTCCTGCAGGGGTGTCGGTGTTCGCCGGGAGGTGCTGATGGTCCAGCGCCAGTCGGGGTAATGGCCGATCAGATGCGATACCTGGCCCAGGACGACGTCGCCGTCCCAGTCGAAATGCGGTGAGGGCCCGCCGATGAGCAAGAGCGCTTCCCGTTTTTCGGTGATTCTGGCCAGGGGAGTAATGGTATTCAGAACCCCTTCCGTCAACAGGACTTTCGGGCTGGCCTGCACTCGATCGTGGGCCGGGATCAGCGCGCCGCTGACCAGAGACAGCGGGAACCCGGGCTTCATGATGACAAGTGTACGGGTTCCACGAAGCTTGCGCAGGGCAAGCAGCAGCCGGTGCGTGCCAGACCCGGCCGCAATGACCAGATCAGGGCGAGGCAGTGACGCCTCCATTTGTGGCGGTGCGCCCAGCAGTGCTCGCCACAGCGGAGTTTTCATGGCGGAGGCGTCGACCCAGTAGGTGCTTGCGCCGGTCAGGACGCGAAGGCGATTACCGAGCCCCTTCAGTTGGTTCCTGTGGCCAGGCTTGCTGTCTGTCACAAGCCACACCACCGGTGTGGATGCATCCTGCGTTCTGGGCTCTGGTTTGGCCATGGTGTTCCGGCATGCACTGCCGGCCTCCGTATTGCCAGGGTTCTGCGTTACCGGCGTTTGTAGAAGCCGGGGTCATTCTCGTCCGGGCGGGTCTTGAATCGTCGATGCATCCAGAGATACTGATCCGGCGCTCGCCGAACCTCTCGCTCGATAGTCTGGTTGATCAGTGTTGCATCCTGAAGATCATCGCCGCTGGGAAAATTCTCGAGGGCCGGGTGGAAGTAAATGTCGTAACCCGGCCCATCGTCACGCCGGAAATGGCTGAACGGAACCACCTTGCAGCCACTGCGTTCTGCAATCCGGGAGGTGGCGGTAATGGTGCCCGCCGGTATTCCGAAAAACGGAGCAAAGACAATATCCTTGCGACCGTAATCCTGGTCCGTGGCGTACCAGACTGCTCGGTTTTTCTTCAGGCTGCGGAATAGGCCTCGCAGGTCTCTGGCGCCGAGCACGGTGCCATAGCGGCGTTCCCTGGCCCTTGTCATGACTGCGTTCATCAACGGGTTGTTATGATCCCGTTGCATGACATCGGCTTCAATGAACTCGGTTACCAGGCTACCGCCCAGATCCAGGGTGCTGTAATGCCCCCCCAGCAATAAGACGCCTGTGCCACCGGCCAGGGCATCCTCAAAATGCTCAAGGCCGTGGACTCTCGTGATGCCCGTCAGTTTGGCCGGGTTACGAAACCAGGCAATACCAAGCTCCAGCAAGCCAATCCCATTGGCAATGAAGGCTTTCCGAACCAGAGCCGATTGTTGAGTACTGGTGAGCTCCGGGAAGCACAACCTGATGTTCACTTCCGCGATGTGCCGACGACTTCGGGCAAGGCGGAAGGCCAGCAGGCCTGCCAGTTTTCCCAGCCACCATTGAACGCGTATCGGCAGCCGGGACACACACCACATCAGGAAAATGCCCAGCCAGGTAGGCCACCAGCGCGGGTGGCGGTACGCCGAGTAGTCTGTGTTTCGCGGTAATTTGCGATATTTCTTTTTCACGTAATGCAGGTCCTGCGAGGTCTTGTTTGATTGATGCTGGCACTGTGGCACTGGCGATCAATCGGAAGCAAATCAATAGGTTTTGCGCTATGATAGCGCACTGTTTTGCCCGGAGTCCTGTGTGCTGCAATTTATCTATTCCCAGCTTATTAGGCTGTTCCTGCCGTTCATCCTCCTGCGTCTCTGGTGGCACGGTCGCCGAGCTCCGGAACTGAGGCGCAACTGGTACCAGCGCCTGGGCATCGTGCCGCGGGCAAGCGGTACGGTCGTCTGGGTTCATGCTGTCTCGGTAGGTGAAACCATAGCGGCTGCGCCAATGGTGCGGCGCCTGTTGGCCCGAAACCCGGGCATAACTATCCTGATGACGGCCATGACAGACACCGGCCTGTCTCAAGCGCGCAAGATGTTCGGTGATCAAGTCCAGTACGCCTACGCTCCTTACGATACGCCAGGTTCTATTCGTCGCTTCCTCGACCGCGCCAATCCCCGGATTCTGGTTATCATGGAGACCGAAATCTGGCCGAACATGATTCGCCAGTGCCGGGCCCGCCGCGTTCCCGTATTTTTGATCAATGCCCGGCTGTCTGAGCGTTCCGCTCGCGGTTACGAGCGCGTCCGCGGCCTGGCTGCGCCTATCATGCGCAGCATCAGCTGGGTGGCTGCCCAGGCCGAAAAAGACGCCGAGAGGTTTCGCCGGATCGGAGTTGCCCCGGCGAAAGTGGCCGTTACGGGAAGCGTCAAATTTGATGTGGATATTCCGGAGAATGTGAGAGCGGCGGCCGCGGCGCTTCGACAGAAGCTGGCGGGTCGGCCGGTCTGGATTGCCGGCAGCACTCATGGCAGTGAGAATGATGAGTTGCTGACCGCCCATGGCAGGGTTCTGGCAGACCACCCCAAGGCGTTGTTGATTCTGGTTCCGAGACACCCCGACCGTTTCGAGCCGGTGGCGGAAAGGGCGGTGAAGGAAGGGCTGGCTCTGGCCCGTCGGTCTCGTGGAGAAGATCCGGGCAAGGCCCAGGTATATCTGGGAGATACCATGGGTGAGCTGATGATGCTCTACGGTGCCAGCGACCTGGCATTCGTTGGCGGCTCGCTGATCGAGCGCGGTGGCCATAATCCCCTCGAGCCTGCTGGATGGGGCATCCCGGTGTTTTCAGGTCCTCACATCTTCAATTTCGAGACGATTTACCAGCGCCTTCTGGATGATCGGGGGGTAAAACTGGTTTCCGATGCGGATGAGCTGGCCGCTCATGTGTCGTCCCTCTTTAGCGATAACCGGGAACGTGAAGCGATTGGGCAGCGAGCGCTGGAGGTTGTTAACAAGAACCGGGGTGCACTCGACAAGGTGGTTGACGGCATTATCGAACGGGTCTGACCTGTCTCCCGAAAAGCCAGGGCGAGCCCGTAGGGCCCGCCCTCACAGTCATCGGGTCGGGTCGTCCAGGGTTTCTTCTTCGTTGGCCAGTGCCTCGATCCCCGGAGCAGCCGCGCTCAGCCAATTGTTCAGCTCGATCAGGTCCTGGGGGCTCAGGGTGCCGGCGGCCTGTTTAAGCTGAAGGGAGTTGATCACGTAGTCGTAGCGGGCGTTGGCGTAATCCCGCAGGGCAACGTAATAGGCTCTCTCGGCATCCAGCACTTCCACAATGTTCCGGGTTCCCACCTCATATCCTGCACGGGTCGCGTCGAGTGCGCTGCGGCGGGAGACAATGGTCTGTTCCAGCGCCGATGCGGTTTCAATGTTATTGTTGACGGTCAGAAACAGACTTCTCGTGTTTACACGAACATCCCGGCGAACGGTGTTCAACGACTGCTCAGCAACGGTTACCAGTGAGCGCTGCTGGCGGACGCCGGCTTGAGTGCCACCGCCAGAGTAGAGGGGTACATTCAGGGTAAGCCCGATGGTTCCTCGAGTCGTGGTGCCGTCTTGCTGGCTTGTGATCGGTGCGTTGGCGCCGTCAATGCCGTTCAGGTCTGTTTTGCCGTAGGACGCGTTCAGATCCAGCGTCGGATAGTGGCCGGCCTTGGCTTCACGAAGTCCGGCCTCGTTGGCGTTGAGCTCAAACAGAGCAGACTGGATTGACCAGTTCTGCTCCAGGGCGGTTGCTTCCCAGGCAGATGGATCCATCGGATCGGGGCGGCCCAGGGGGAAATTCTGGCGCAAATTGTCCAGTTCTTCGGCGTATTCGCCGGTCAGTCGCGCCAGTTGTTCACGGGCCACGTTGAGCTGGTTTTCGGCGGCAATACGCTGGCTCTTGCTGTCGTCGTAGCTGGCGCGGGCCTCATAGACCTCGGTTATGGCAATCAGGCCCACGTCAAACCGTTCCTGAGCCTGCTCATACTGGCGCTGGATAGCGGCCTCGGTTGCCCGGGCGGTGGTGACTGTGTCCCGGGCCCGCAGAACGTTGAAGTACGCGGTTGCAACATCCAGGATCAGTTGCTGCTGGGCGAGGTTGTATTCGGCCCGGGCCGATTCGGTCTGGAACTTGCTGGCGTCATAGCGAAACCAGGCGTCAGCCCGGAACAGTGGCTGTGTTAACTGGACACCGTAATTCAGTTCCTGATAGCTGTTGTCCTGGCTCGGCCCGTCTACATCAATGTAGTTGCCCTCACCAAAGGCACCAATTTGCGGCAATAATGCGCTCTGGCTGACATCGCTGGCCGCCTGTTGAGCTTCAAAACTTGCTCGCGCGGCGGCAATGCCGGAGTCGTAGGACAGTGCTTTCTCATAGGTCTCGACCAGATCCATGGAAAGGGCGGGCTGGGCCGCCATGAGGCCAATAAGTCCTGAAAGCAATCGCTTCTTCATTGTGTCTCCTGAATACGGTTACGCATCTTTGCCGGGTAAACGGGATGCGTGTCGGATTGGCGGGCACGCGTGATCCCCGTTTTCATGGGCAGACGGGTCTGGTTGGCCATTATGGACAATAATTGCCCGCAGCTCTACACTTGCAAATGGCACCCATTCTGGGTGTCACGCATTACAGAATCGCGTCTTGACGGGGTGCTGGTCTGCTTTCCGAATCATGGGAGGCAACCGGCTGAGATTGCATCGCAGAACCCGCGACCTGATCCGGATAATACCGGCGTAGGGATTTAAGACCACAGTGCTGCCTGACCAGTGTTCTCCCCAGAGGGAATCCGTGTCGAGAGCTCCGTCATACGCGACCCGAAATCCAACGATTGTTCCGGGAGCGAATGATGACCAACTTGCCTGATTACCTCAGCGATTCCGCCCAGGTGGATTCAGCCGCGATCAAACCCCTGCCAAGTTCACGTAAAATCTACGTTCAGGGTAGCCGACCCGATCTGCGCGTGCCCATGCGGGAAATCACCGTGCAGGATACGCCGACGGAGATGGGCGGTGAAAAGAATCCGCCGGTTGTGGTGTATGACACCTCCGGCCCCTACACCGATCCGGAAGCGATCATTGACCTTCGCAAAGGACTCAAACCGCTGAGGGCCCAGTGGATTGCGGAGCGTGGCGATGTGGAGCAACTTCCTGGTTACTCCTCAGAGTTCACCCGCCGTCGCATGAAAGATCCACAGCTCGACCCGCTGCGCTTTATGGACGAACGCAAACCCCTGCGCGCCAAACCTGGCCAGAACGTCTCCCAGATGCATTACGCCCGCCAGGGCATTATCACACCTGAAATGGAATACATCGCCATCCGGGAGAACATGAAACTGCAGGAAGCACGGGAACAGGGGTTGCTGAAAGAACAGCATCCCGGCCAGTCCTTCGGCGCGAATCTGCCTCCGGAAATTACGCCGGAGTTTGTCCGCGATGAGGTAGCTCGAGGACGGGCGATAATTCCGGCTAATATCAACCACCCGGAAATCGAGCCGATGATCATCGGTCGAAATTTTCTGGTAAAGATCAACGGCAATATCGGCAATTCTGCCGTCAGCTCTTCCATCGAAGAGGAAGTGGAGAAACTG
This sequence comes from Marinobacter sp. es.042, assembly GCF_900188315.1. NCBI lineage: Bacteria > Pseudomonadati > Pseudomonadota > Gammaproteobacteria > Pseudomonadales > Marinobacteraceae > Marinobacter > Marinobacter sp. es.042. The sequence continues at coordinate 2,465,269 of NZ_LT897781.1, read as the reverse complement.
ACCTGGGGCATCCGCTGGGGTGCCGACACCATCATGGACCTGTCCACCGGCAAGAATATCCACGAAACTCGGGAGTGGATCATCCGCAACTCCCCGGTTCCCATCGGCACTGTGCCGATATACCAGGCACTGGAAAAAGTCGGCGGTGTGGCCGAGGATCTGACCTGGGAAATTTTCCGGGATACGCTGGTTGAGCAGGCCGAGCAGGGCGTGGATTACTTCACCATCCACGCGGGTGTTCGCCTGCATCATGTGCCCATGACTGCGAAGCGCACCACTGGCATCGTCTCCCGTGGCGGTTCCATCATGGCCAAATGGTGCCTGGCGCATCACAAGGAAAGTTTCCTGTACGAGCACTTCGAGGATATCTGCGAAATCATGAAGGCCTACGATGTGTCCTTCAGTCTTGGCGATGGCCTGCGCCCCGGCTCCATTGCCGATGCCAACGACGCAGCGCAGTTCGGCGAACTGGAAACCCTCGGTGAACTCACCAAGATTGCCTGGAAACACGATGTGCAGTGCATGATTGAAGGCCCCGGCCATGTGCCCATGCATCTGGTGAAAGAGAATATGGACAAGCAGCTCGAATGTTGCGACGAAGCGCCGTTCTACACCCTGGGCCCGCTGATTACCGATATTGCGCCGGGCTACGATCACATCACATCCGGTATTGGTGCCGCCATGATCGGCTGGTATGGCTGCGCCATGCTTTGCTACGTCACACCCAAGGAACACCTGGGGCTGCCCAACAAGGACGACGTGAAAACCGGCATCATCACTTACAAGATCGCCGCCCACGCTGCGGACCTGGCGAAGGGGCACCAGGGTGCCCAGATTCGAGATAATGCGCTCTCCAAGGCCCGTTTCGAATTCCGTTGGGAAGACCAGTTCAACCTCGGTCTGGACCCGGATACGGCTCGCGCCTACCACGATGAGACTCTGCCAAAGGAATCCGCCAAGGTGGCGCATTTCTGTTCCATGTGCGGTCCGAAGTTCTGCTCCATGCAGATTTCCCAGGAGGTTCGGGATTATGCGAAGGAGCACGGCCTGGATGAGGTATCCGCAGTGGATGCCGGCATGCAGGAGAAATCCCGCGAGTTCGTGGAGTCCGGGAGTAAGCTTTACGACAAGGTTTGAACTTGAAGTAATACCCAACTAAAGGCTATCGTTCCAAGTCGATTCAACGACCGGACAAAAAATGGCCAAACCGTTCCAGTTCAACGCCGACGACGTCAACGTTGAAAAACGTGAAACCGTCTTCCAGGGCTTCTTCCGCATGGATAAGCTCTGGTTGACCCATCCGCGTTTTGACGGCCGGGACATGCCGGTGTTTACCCGAGAACTCTTCATTCGTGGCGATGCCACCTGTGTACTTCCCTACGACCCGGAACGGGACGAGGTAGTCCTTCTTGAGCAGTTCCGTCTTGGTGCCCTGGGCCGTGATCAGTCGCCTTGGCTGCTGGAGCTGGTAGCTGGTATGAACGAAGACGGCGAGAGCCCTGAAGAAGTCGCTCAACGTGAGGGCCAGGAAGAGGCCGGACTTACCTTTGAGCCGCTGGAAAAAATCTGCGATTACCTGGTATCACCCGGCGGCAGCACGGAAATGATTCACCTTTATTGCGGGCGTGTCAGCACCGCAGATGCCGGTGGCCTGTATGGTATGGAACATGAGCATGAGGATATCCGTGCCCATGTGGTGTCATCCGACGATGCCATAGCGATGATCCACGATGGTCGCATCAACAACGCGGCCGCCATTATAGCCCTGCAGTGGCTCGAGCTGAATCGGGCCCGTTTGAGGAAAGGGTGGCAGTGATGGGCGAGTGGACCATGAAACCCAGGCGGTATGTTCCGGATCTCAGGCAGCTCGGCGCCCTGTGTGACGGAAACTATCAGCGGCTCCGTAAGCTGAGGCAGCTGGAAGTGGACGGCAAGCCCGTGTGCGAATTCGAGCTGCATCGGGAGAACCACTACCTGGGACGAGTCCGGATTCAGGTGCTCCAGACAGCAAAGTTCACCGAAACCCTGTTGCTTGAGCAGGTTCATAATTCCGGTCGTTGGTTAAACAACCCGCAAATGACCGTACGGGTCTACCACGACGCCAGCATGGCGGAAGTGATCAGCTGCTACCGTGATCGCCAGATTGCTCCCGTCAACGATTACCCCAATCGCTTCATGCACCATCCGGATGAAAAGGTCCAGGTCAACGGCTTCCTCGCCGATTGGCTGGATTACTGTTTGAGGTTTGGTCACCTGCCCATGGAACATGCAGCTTGGTCCGCCGGCGAAGGCGTCGACTGAGGCGGTCCGATACACGCTTATCCTGTACTAAAGTGGTGTGGCTATGGCGTACCGATGTGCCATAGTTGTCAAAAATTGCAATATATCGACTAAGCCTTGCCAGAATGTGACCCGGGTTCGATTCGAAAGTGATAAATCTGTGAATCGGCGTCGTACACTTGTGATCAGACCACGTATTGCCAGCGAGTAGATCCAGAACGCCATGACCACGAAGGAAAAAAACCGGCCACTGCGGGTACTGCAGCTGACTGATCCGCACCTGATGGCGCGTGCCGACGGAGATCTGTTGGGCGTTAGAACCCGGGAAAGCCTGCAGGCGGTTATTGCAGAGGTATTGAAAGTGCACGGTCAGCCGGATCTGATTCTGGCTACCGGGGATCTCGCTCAAGACGGGTCGGTGGAAGCGTACCGCGTCTTTGGTGAGAGCCTGAAGTCCTTTTCCTGTCCCTCAGTCTGGATCGCTGGTAATCACGATCATATCGATAACCTGCTCCAAGTTTCTCGCGAGTACAACGCTTCTGATCGTCACGTGATTCAGGGTGGCTGGCAATTTGTGATGCTGGATTCCTCTGTGCCCGGCAAGGTTTTCGGCGCTCTGGCTGAATCCGAACTGGCGTTCCTCTCGGAGACGCTTGAGCAGCATCCGGACATACCGGCAGTGATTGCACTCCATCATCATCCGGTGGATATCGGCTCCGACTGGATGGAGAAAATTGGTCTCACCAATCGCGATGCGTTCTGGCAGGTGCTAGATCGATTTCCTCAGGTCAGGATCGTGTTGTGGGGGCATATCCATCAGGAGCACGAGATCGAGCGCAACGGCGTGCAGCTGTTGGCCACGCCGTCCACCTGCATCCAGTTCACCTCCGGTTCCAGCAAGTTCTCGGTAGAGGATTTACCGCCCGGTTACCGCTGGTTCGAATTCCACGATTCCGGCGGCTTCGCAACGGAAGTCCGCCGGGCAGACGATTTCCAGTTCGAGCTGGATCAGAATAGTTCGGGTTACTGAGGGCGTTCCTGCAGCTACTTTGCCTCAGCCATTATGGTTTTAAACTCTGAAAAATTCTTATCTCAATGATGCGCTCACGTCGGGTAAACCCACTCCGCGGGTTAAAGTTGGCACGTGAGGTTCGCTGGAATTAACCTCTTCAGTTAAACTGCGCAAAAAATTCGTTCAGGAAACCAGACTATGAGTGAGATACCCGCAGACCTGAAATACATTGAGACCCATCAATGGGTTCGCGTGTCAGACGATGGCACGGCGACTGTCGGTATTACGGATTTTGCCCAGGAGCAACTGGGTGATGTGGTATACATCGGTGTTCCGGATGTGGGCGCGACGGTTAACGGTGGAGAGGAAGCCGGGGTCGCTGAGTCTGTGAAATCGGCTTCGGATGTGTTCAGCCCGGTGACCGGTGAGGTTATCGAGGTGAATGAGAGCCTCGAGGATGAGCCGGAGAAGGTCAACGAGGATCCTTACGGCGACGGCTGGCTCTACAAAGTTCGGCTTGAGGATGCTGGGGAGCTGGATGGCCTGATGGATTCTGCAGCTTATGCGGAGCATGTGGCTGCAGAGGGATAATCTTCCCATTTGGGAGGCTGGCCTGACGGGGCGGGCCTTCCAAAACACGCTGTGAATACGTCCCTGTACGCTTGGCTCCGCCATCCCTGGCTCCGCACAGTTTTGGAAGGCCCGCCCCGTCAGCCCGTCCCACAGCGGTGCGAGTTTCAACTCATCTTGTATAATCCCTGTCTTTCCTTTCCAGGTGGTCTCTATGAATTTTCCGGTTCTGTATCTTCGAAAAGGCGCAGAGCGCCGTCTCCGTGCCGGCCATCTTTGGGTGTACAGCAATGAGGTGGACACCCGCCGCAGTCCCCTGACGGATTTCGAGGCCGGTGTTCAGGCGGAGCTCAGGGCTTCCAACGACAAGCCTCTGGGCACGGTGTTCGTGAACCCTCATGCGTTGATTTGTGGCCGTTTGATAAGCCGGGATCCGGGCCATGGTATGACGCCCCAGCGGTTGACCCAGCGGATGGAGGCTGCGCTTGCACTTAGAGAGCGGCTTTTCGACAAGCCGTTTTACCGTTGGGTGTTTGGCGACAGTGACGGGCTTTCGGGGCTGGTGATCGACCGGTTTGATTCCACGGTGGTGGTGCAGATTTCCACGGCCGGTATGGAAGCTATGAAGGAGGCAGTTGTTCGGGCAGTCCAACGGCTGGTGCACCCTGAGGCGATCATCCTCAAGAACGATGGCAAGATGCGTAAGGTGGAGGGGCTGGATACATACGTGGAGCAGGCCCATGGTGCTGCGGTGAGTCTGCTGGAGGTGGAGGAGAACGGTGTCCGGTTCGAGGTGCCGTTGGAAGGCGGCCAGAAGACGGGCTGGTTTTACGATCATCGGATGAACCGTGCCCGTTTGCAGGCCTATGCGCCGGGCAAGCGGGTGCTGGATGTATTCAGTTATGTCGGTGGCTGGGGCATTCAGGCCGCTTGTGCCGGGGCCACCCAAGTGACTTGTGTCGACAGTTCGGCCGGTGCCATTGATTCGGTTCACCACAACGCCAGGCTCAACGGCCTCGACAATGTGGAAACCATTGAGGGTGATGCCTTCGAGGCTCTGAAGGCGCTGGCCGATGAGAAGGAGAAATTTGATGTGGTGGTGCTGGATCCGCCGGCACTGATTCCCCGGCGCAGGGACCAGAAGGCGGGCGAAGAGGCCTATGCCCGGCTGAACCAGCTCGGTCTGCGGTTGTTGGAGCGCGATGGGATACTGGTTTCCGCATCCTGTTCGATGCATCTCTCGCAGGAGAAGCTGGTGGACATCATTCGAGGCAGCGGCCGCAAGATCGACCGCTTTGTCCAGTTGCTGGAGCAGGGGCATCAGGCCCCGGATCATCCGGTGATTCCGGGTATTCCCGAGACCGATTACATCAAGTCCTGCTTTGTACGCTCCCTGACCGGATTTTTCTGAGCAGTTGAAGTCGGGGTCAGATGAACGCTTTCATCTGACCCCCTGTTAACGTCTTAACCCCGCAGAGACATCACTTTCCAGCCGTTGTCCCGGGCAAATTGCTCCAGGGTCGGGTCCGGGTCTACGGCTACCGGGTTATCCACTTTCTTCAGCAACGGCAGGTCGTTGTGGGAGTCGCTGTAGAACCAGGCCCCCTCAAGTGTCCTGTTATGGGCGCTCAGCCAGTCATCCAGTCGCGTGACCTTGCCATCCTGAAAGCTCGGAGTGCCGGCCACTTTGCCTGTATAACGGCCGTTGACAAGCTCGGGCTCGGTGGCGATCAGATGTTCGATGCCGAGAGCCTCGGCAATGGGTTCCGTCACAAAACGGTTGGTGGCGGTGATGATCATCAGGGTGTGACCCTGCTCCCGGTGGCTGTCCAGCAACGTATCTGCAGTGGCCTGCATCATGGGGCGCACTTTTTTCTCCATAAAGGCTTCCCGCCACGCCAGTAGCTCTTCCATGTTGTGACTGGCCAAAGGCTGAAGGGCAAACCCCAGGTAGTGCAGGATATCCAGCTCGCCGTTCAGGTATTCCTGATAGAAACGATCGTTGGCAAGGCGGTATTCCTCGGCATCGACAATGCCTTCCTCCACCAGAAATTCGCCCCAGGCGTGGTCGCTGTCTCCGGCTAAAAGGGTGTTGTCGAGATCAAAAATTGCGAGCGTCAAGCGGCTACCTCCGGTGATCACAGGGCTTGCAGTAAAACTCCAAGTCTATCATGACCTGTCCCCAACGGCTCCGTTTGCCGAACCCTTGGGATTCTGTAAGAATGAGAGCAACTTGGACAAATCCGACCGGTGAATTTTTGTGCCGGTCAACCGACTTTTGAGAGGACTGTGCCGTGATCGATTCAGACGGTTTCAGACCCAACGTCGGAATCATTCTGGCCAATCACAGAGGAGAAGTTCTCTGGGCAAGGCGAATAGGGCAGGACTCCTGGCAGTTTCCCCAGGGTGGCATCAAACATGATGAATCGCCCGAGGATGCACTGTTTCGGGAGCTTGGAGAGGAAATCGGCCTCTGTGCAAACGATGTGGAAATCATCAGTTGCACCCGAGGCTGGCTGAGGTATCGACTCCCGAGGAGGATGGTACGCCAAAACTCCCACCCTGTTTGTGTGGGCCAAAAACAGAAATGGTTCCTGCTGAGGATGTTATCGCCGGACGCGCAGGTTTGCGTGGATGGTACGGATTCACCGGAGTTCGACGGCTGGCAGTGGGTAAGTTACTGGTATCCGTTGGGGCAGGTGGTTTCATTCAAGCGAGAAGTGTATCGACGCGCGCTGAGAGAGCTTGCGCCGCGACTGTTCTACAACATGGAACAGTGGCACAGGGCGGAGCAGAACCGGCGTTTACAGGAACACCAGAAATGACGGACTGACACCGCCATGCTGAGCATTCTGCGAAGTCTAGTACAAGAGGTAAACAGCGCCCGCGATTTGCAGGAGGCGCTGGATATCATTGTATCTCGGGTGCAGAAAGCCATGGGAACCGAAGTCTGTTCCGTTTACCTGCTTGACCCGGCCACCAACCGCTACATTCTGATGGCCACCGAGGGCCTTTACCGTAAGGCGGTTGGCCAGGTGAGTCTGGCTTACTCCGAGGGCCTTGTTGGTCTCGTGGGTTCCCGTGAAGAACCCATCAACCTGGAAGATGCGCCTTCTCATCCGCGCTACCGGTATTTCCCGGAGACCGGGGAGGAGCGGTTCCGTTCTTTCCTGGGTGTTCCGATTATTCACCATCGCCGGGTGTTGGGAGTACTCGTTGTCCAGCAGCGGGAGAGTTCCCGCTGCTTTGACGAGGGCGAAGAAGCCTTTCTGGTCACCGTGTCCGCTCAACTGGCGGGGGTCATAGCCCACAGCGAGGCCACAGGCGCCATCAGCGGCCTGTCCCTGACCGGGGAAGAGACGCACGATGTCAGCTTCAATGGCGTGCCGGGTGCTCCGGGCGTTGCTATCGGCCGTAGCGTTGTCGTTTATCCGTCCGCTGACCTTGATGTGGTACCGGAAAAGCCCACCGACGATATCGATCAGGAACTGGCGCTGTTCGGAGCTTCGGTTAAAGCGGTGAGGGAAGATATCGAGCGGGTTGCCAAGCGGTTGGCTTCGCAGCTGCGTCCCGAAGAGCAGGCCCTGTTCGATGTCTATCTAAGAATGCTGGGAGACGACGCCATGCCCGGTGAGGTGTCGAACAAGATCAAGGAAGGGATCTGGGCCCAGGGCGCCCTCAAGCAGGTGGTTCAGCAGTATATCCGTCATTTCGAGATGATGGATGATCACTACCTGCAGGAACGCGCTGTTGATATCCGGGATCTCGGCCGCCGTCTGCTTTCCCATCTCCAGGAGGGCGAGCAGAAACACCTGAATTACCCCGAGCGCACGGTACTGGTCAGCGAGGAGCTGACGCCGGCGATGCTTGGTGAGGTTCCCAAGGGGCAGCTGGTGGGTCTGGTGTCGGTCAAAGGCTCCAGTAACTCTCATGTAGCCATCCTGGCACGTGCCATGGGCGTGCCCACGGTTATGGGACTTGTCGACATTCCGGTGAACCAGCTTGACGGTAAGGAGCTGATCGTAGACGGCTTTGAGGGCCAGATTTTTGCTTCGCCATCGGCAGACCTCCGCTCCTATTACCAGGCGATCTGCGATGAAGAAGACGAGCTGATCCGGGGCCTTGAGGTCCTAAAGGACAAGCCCTGTGAAACCACCGATCACCACCGGGTTTCGCTGCTGGTGAACACCGGTTTGATGACCGATGTAGTGCGCTCGCTCTCCCACGGTGCCGAGGGTATCGGCCTGTACCGGACCGAAGTGCCGTTCATGATCAAGGACCGGTTCCCCTCCGAGCAGGAGCAGCGTGAGTACTACCGGGAACAGCTTGAAGCCTTTGCACCCAGCCCGGTGACCATGCGTACGCTGGACATTGGCGGCGACAAGGCGCTGACCTACTTCCCGATTCAGGAGGAGAACCCGTTCCTGGGCTGGCGCGGGATTCGGGTTACCCTGGACCATCCAGAGATCTTCCTGGTGCAGGTACGGGCCATGCTCAAGGCCAGCGAGGGCCTGAACAACCTCCAGATTATGCTGCCGATGATCTCCAACATCTCGGAAGTGGAAGAGTCCCTGCATCTCATTTACCGGGTGTATCACGAGGTTCGCGAAGAGGGCTACGACATTCATATGCCCAAAGTAGGCGTGATGGTCGAAATCCCGGCTGCCGTTTACCAGATCCGGGAGCTGGCGGACCGAGTGGACTTCCTCTCAGTTGGTTCCAACGACCTGACCCAGTATCTGCTGGCGGTGGATCGTAACAACCCACGGGTAGCCCAGCTCTATCACTCCTATCACCCCGCGGTGCTTCAGGCGCTGGTCCGGATTGCCCAGGACGCGCACTCGGTAGGCAAACCGGTTGGCATCTGTGGCGAGTTGGCGGGGGATCCCGGTGGTGCGCTGCTTTTGATGGCCATGGGCTACGATTCCCTGTCCATGAACGCCGCCAGCTTGCCCAAGGTCAAATCGGTGATTCGTAGTGTCAGCCGTGAGTGGGCCATTCAGCTACTGGAGGATGTGTTGTTGCTGGACTCGCCTCACGTGATCAAGAGCTGTGTCGACCTGGCGTTGCGTAATGCCGGCTTCGGCCGTTACCTGCGCCCCGGCAAGTCAACGGCCATGGCGGTCTCAGAGGCCGCCGTTTCCTGATCGCAGGTGCGGGTTTGGGCAATATAGGGTGCGCACTCTAAATGCGGTTGTTATCTTGAGAGTGGAATTATCCGGCGGTCTGCCTGACGGACCCGCATTCTTAATCCGGAAAAGGGAAGGCTATGAGCTCGCCAATTGACCATAAACCCGCTCCCCGCATCGGGCTTGCCCTTGGTGGCGGTGGTCCTCTGGGCGGCATTTATGAAATCGGAGCGCTCCGGGCGCTGGATGAGGCGCTTGATGGTCTCGATTTCAACAACATCGATGTCTATGTTGGCGTGAATGGCGGCTCTTTTGTGGCGGCGAATCTTGCCAACCAGATGACCACGGCGCAACTCTGTCGGATCTTCGTGCGCAATGAAGCAGAAGTACATCCGTTCCATCCGGAGGTGTTCTATAGGCCGGCTTTCCGGGAGATCGGCAGTCGATTGCTGGCAATTCCGGGGCTGGTTTCCACGGCGGTAAGCCGCTTTGTCAACAACCCTTACGATCAGAGCCTGCTGGAAGCCATGACCATCCTGGCCCAGGCAGCGCCGGCCGGGCTGTTTGATAACGAAGGGCTGCATGAGTATCTCAAACGGGCCTTCACCATGCTCGGGCGCACCAATGATTTCCGTCAGCTCAAGCGCAGCCTCTACATCGTGGCTGCCGATGTTGAGAGTACCGAAGCGGTCTGTTTTGGCGCCCCCGGTTTTGACCATGTGCCCATTTCCAAGGCTATTCAGGCCAGTACTGCCTCGCCGGGGTTGTATGTGCCAGTGGAAATCGATGGGCGGTATTATGTGGACGGTACGCTGCGCAAGGGTTTGCACGCCTCCGTGGCTTTTGAAGACGGTGCCGACCTGGTTTTCGCCGTGAATCCCCAGGTGCCGATTGACGCCAGTGCAGCGGTCCGGGCCGGCTCCATGAAGCCGGGCGAGCTGACCCGCTCAGGTATGCCAAACGTTCTGTCACAGACCTTCAGGACCATGGTGTACTCAAGGATGCAGTCGGGCATTGCCCAGTATGCCCGGGATTATCCCGACAAGGATATTCTGCTGTTTGAGCCCACCCGCGACGACGCCAAGCTGTTCTTCTCCAACGTATTCAGCTTCCAGTCCCGCAGAATGGTGTGTGAGCACGCCTATCAGATGACACGGCGGGATCTTCTGAGTCGCGCAGACCAGCTGGAGCCCAAGCTGGCGAAATATGGCATCAAGCTTCGCAGGGATCGCCTTGAAGACGAGCAGCGGACGATCAGTACCAGTCTATACGGCGAAATGCTGCCACTGTATGTGGCCAAGGGCAGGAAGAAAAAAGCCGAGAAGGGCCGGTTGGCGGGTGGCTTGACTAACGTGTCGCACCTCTTTTCAAAGGCGCAGTAATGTTCAGTCGGTGAGGGGGGCAGATGACTGTGTCATCTGCCCCGTCTCGCTCACGCTTACAGGATGTACCGGCTCAGATCCTCGTCTTCGGACAACTCTCCAAGTTTTTCATCCACGTATTCGGCGGTTACCTCGAAGCCATCGGTAACCTTGTCGCCGGCATCGAAGGACAGGGTTTCAAGCAACCGCTCAAGGACGGTGTGCAGCCGACGGGCACCGATGTTTTCAGTGCTCTCGTTCACCTTCCAGGCAACCTCGGCGATACGGGCAATGGCATCCTCCCGGAACGTCAGTTTTACGCCTTCCGTCAGCATCAACGCCTCGTACTGCTGCACCAGGGAGGCATCCGGCTCGGTCAGGATGCGTTTGAAGTCCTCGGGTGTCAGTGCCTGAAGCTCAACGCGGATCGGCAAGCGGCCCTGCAGCTCCGGAATGAGATCCGAGGGCTTGGACAGATGGAACGCGCCGGAAGCGATGAACAGAATATGATCGGTGCGCACAGATCCGTATTTCGTGCTTACGGTGCTGCCCTCGATTAACGGGAGCAGATCGCGCTGGACGCCCTCGCGGGAAACATCCGACGAGGTATTCTCGGATCGCTTGGCGACCTTGTCGATCTCATCCACGAACACGATGCCATTCTGCTCGACGGCCTGAATGGCTTTCTGTTTGATCTCTTCTTCGTTGACCAGCTTCGCAGCTTCTTCTTCCTTGGCCCGCTTGAGGGCGTCTGAAACCTTCATCTTCCGTGTTTTGCGCTTGTCGGAAGACAGGTTGGAGAACATGCTCTGCAGCTGATTAGTCATCTCTTCCATGCCCGGAGGCGCCATGATTTCAACTCCGGCGCTGGAATTACGCAGGTCGATCTCGATTTCCTTGTCGTCCAGTTCGCCCTCCCGGAGTTTTTTCCGGAACAGTTGGCGAGTGGAGGAGTCGGAACTGCGTTGGCTGTCCTCACCGAAATCCCGGGGCGGCGGGATCAGTGCATCAAGGATGCGCTCTTCCGCCGCGTCCAGTGCCCGTTCTTCGTGACGCTTCATTTCTGCTTCGCGCAGCATCTTGACGGCCATATCCGCCAGATCACGAATGATGGATTCCACGTCGCGGCCGACGTAGCCGACTTCGGTGAATTTGGTGGCCTCCACTTTCAGAAACGGGGCATCGGCCAATTTTGCGAGGCGCCGGGCAATCTCGGTTTTACCCACACCCGTGGGGCCGATCATCAGGATGTTCTTGGGAGTGATCTCATCGCGCAGGCTGCTGTCCAGCTGCATCCGGCGCCAGCGATTTCTCAGGGCGATAGCCACCGCCCGCTTGGCTTCTTCCTGGCCCACGATGTGTTTGTTGAGCTCGTGGACAATCTCACGGGGAGTCATTGCAGACATGGTCGCTCCGGATCAGTCGTTTTTGGAGAGCACTTCAAGGGTGCGATTGTGGTTGGTGTAGATACAAATGTCGGCGGCGATATCCAGACCTTTCTCGACAATTTCGTGGGCAGACAGCTCGGTATTTTCCAACAGAGCGCGGGCCGAGGCCTGGGCAAAGGGGCCGCCCGATCCGATGGCAATCAGGCCCTGTTCCGGTTCAATCACATCGCCGTTGCCGGTAATGATCAGTGAGGCGGTTTTGTCCGCCACGGCCAGCAAGGCTTCGAGTCTGCGCAGGGCGCGGTCTGTGCGCCAGTCTTTCGCCAGTTCCACCGCGGCCCTGGTGAGGTTGCCCTGGTGTTTTTCAAGCTGGGCTTCGAATCGCTCGAACAGGGTGAAGGCATCGGCGGTACCGCCCGCGAAGCCGGCGATCACCTGGCCGTTGTAAAGGCGGCGAACCTTCCGGGCATTGCCTTTCATTACGGTGTTGCCCAGGGAAACCTGGCCGTCGCCACCCATGGCAACTTCGTCATCGCGCCTGACGGAAAGAATGGTAGTCATTTGGGCTCCAATTGCCTGATTGAAATTGGTATCCCGTTGTTATGGAGGCTTCTGGTGCGAATTCAAGGTGTTCGCAACGAGCCCGAAAGATCAGCCTTCCTTGGGGATCTTTCGGACCAGTGGCTGGATATTCAGAGAAACCAGTTTGTCGATCGCGGAATTCATCTGGCTGCGGGATGTGAAAGGGCCAACGTTGACGCGGTACCAGACGGAGCCGCTGTCCAGGTCAATCCTCTGGGTGCTTGCTCGCAAACCCTGGAAGGCGATCTGGGCCCGCTGTCGTTCGGCGTCTTCTTTGCTGCGGAAGGAGCCGGACTGAAGCAGATAATTGAAATCCGTTTGAGTCGGTCCGGGCGTGTATTCTTCGACTTTGGGCGGGACCACCTCCGATTCCGGCAGCATCTCGTAGAAGCGGAACCCGGGCTTATCTTCTTCCTTGGCTGTTTCCGTCGGCGTCTTCTCAGATTTCTGGGCCGGCTTCTCACTGACTGCTTGCGGCTGCGAACCCGGGTTCGCAGGCAGGGAATTCAGATAAAAGATAAACCCGATAAAGCCGCCCACGGCAGCCAGGGACAGAATCCACTTGAGTGACAAACTGCCGTGCTGGGCCCGGGCACTGGCCTTGGGTTTTGGGCGGGCCGCTTTTGGCTTTGCCAGCTTCGCCGGTTTCGTGCGCGACGTGGCCGACGCTTTGGCGGGCCTGTCCTTGCGAGCGTAATCTCGGGACATTCGTGTTACATCTCTTCCGGTGCGCTGACGCCCAACAGGTCCAGACCGTTGGCAATAACCTGCCGGATGGCAAGGTAGAGGCTGATCCTGGCATCACGAACGGCGGTATCTTCAATCAATACCTTATGGGCGTTGTAATACGTATGGAACTGGCCCGCCAGGTCCCGCAGGTAGTGCGTGAGGTGGTGCGGCTCACGTTGCGCGGCGGAATTGGCAATGAGCTCCGGATACTTGGCCAGCTGGTTGGCCAGGTCCTTTTCCTCGTCAAGCGTGAGCAGTGAGAGGTCGCCAATACATTCGTTGCGACTGCGCTCTACACCTTCCTCGGCCAGTTTTCGAAGCACGCTGCAGATGCGCGCGTGGGCATACTGAACGTAATAGACCGGGTTTTCATTGGTCTGGGAGCGAGCCAGATCGATATCGAAGGTCAATTGTGAATCGACGCGGCGCGCGGCCAGGAAGAATCGGGTGGCATCGCGGCCCACTTCATCAATCAGGTCCCGGACTGTTACATAGCTGCCTGCGCGCTTGGAGATTTTCACCTCCTGGCCGGAGCGGGTCACCATTACCATCTGGTGCAGCACGTAATCAGGCCAGCCTTGAGGAATGCCGGCATTCAGTGCCTGCAAGCCGGCGCGGACGCGGGTAACGGTTGAGTGATGGTCGGCACCCTGTTCGTTGATAACAGTGGTAAAGCCCCGCTGCCACTTGTCGAGGTGATAGGCGACATCCGGCAGGAAGTAGGTGTAACCACCATCCTTCTTGCGCATAACCCGGTCCTTGTCATCGCCGAACTCCGTGGTCTTCAGCCACATGGCGCCATCCTGCTCGTAGGTGTAGCCATTTTCTTGCAGGCGCTTGACCGTGGCTTCGACCTTGCCGTCTTCGTACAGGGAGGATTCCAGGAAATAGACATCGAACTGAACCCCGAAGGCTTTCAGGTCCAGATCCTGCTCCCGCCGCAGGTAGGCAACGGCGAACTCGCGGATGGCATCGCGGTCTTCCGGGTCCGCCTTGGCGGTCACTTCCCGATCGTCTGCGGTAACGGTGTCGCCAGCAAGGTAGGCCTTGGCAACATCAACAATGTAGTCTCCCCGGTAGCCGTCCGCCGGCCAGCTCTCGTCGTCCGGCGTCAGACCTTTCACCCGCGACTGGACTGAGAGCGCCAGGTTATCAATCTGCGCCCCGGCGTCGTTGTAGTAGAACTCCCGGGTTACATCGTAACCGTTGGCTTCCAGCAGCCGGCAAAGGCAGTCGCCGATTGCCGCGCCACGGCCGTGGCCAACGTGGAGGGGGCCCGTGGGGTTGGCCGAGACAAACTCCACCTGAACTTTTTCGCCCTGGCCCTGATTGTTGCGGCCGAAACGATCGCCTTCATCCAGTATGGCATTGACCACTTCGAAGGCACTCGCAGTGCTCATAAAGAAGTTGATAAAACCGGGCCCGGCAATCTCCACCTTCTCCACCGCACTGCTCTCGGGCAGGTTCTCGACCAGCGCCTCCGCCAGTTTGCGGGGCGCGCAGCCAGCCGCTTTCGAGGCAACCAGGGCAATGTTGCAGGCATAATCGCCGTGGGACTTGTCCTTGGTATTGCCCACCTGTGGAGTGAAGGACTGGTCCGCAGGCAGTGTGCCATCGGCTTGGAGTGCTGCCAGTGCAGACTGGAGCAGATCGGAAACGGTCTCTTTCATGCTGTCAGATGACTCGGTTTACAGGAGAATTGGATTCGGGGCAGGAGGCCCGTTGAAAACAGAAGACGGCTATTATCGCGGAAAGTTTGGCTGCAAGCAAAAGGCTCGGGATTCCGAAGTCTCTGCTCAAATTAGCCTGTTTCCTGCGGATCAACATCAATCATCCATTTGACCCCTGCGGGCAGCTTTCTCTGGTCCAGTTCCTGACAGATTCCGGTCAGCAGGCTGTTCAGTTTTTTCCGGTTGCGGGCGTTGAGGATCAGTTGCGCACGGTGCTTGTCGGCGCGCCGGGCAATCATGGCTGGCAACGGTCCCCAGGTTTCGATGCCTGTGGTATTTGCGAGGGGCTTTATTGTATCCAGCACTTGCAAGCTCTTCTCCATGGTGTCGCCTTCTGCCCTGAAGATAGCCATGGCGCGGAATGGCGGAAATTGGCCTTCTTCCCGCTCTTTCAGGAGTTGGTCGGCGATGTCGAGGTAGTGGCCTTCGCACAGCGTCTTTAACAACGGGTGGTCGCTGTGGCAGGTTTGCACTAAAACTTTGCCGGGCTTTGTGCCCCGTCCGGCGCGGCCACTGACCTGTAGAAGGGTCTGTATGAGTTGCTCGGGGGCGCGAAAGTCCACGCTGAACAGCCCCCCATCCGCGTTTACCACCACCACGAGTGTGACGTTCGGGAAGTCGTGTCCTTTCGCCAGCATCTGGGTGCCCACAAGCACGCATGGTTTGCCGGTGTTTACCTGGTTCAGGATGCCCTGGATACTGCCCTTGCGCTGCGTGCTGTCGCGATCCACACGCACCACCGGTGTATCCGGGAAAGCCGTGGCAAGAATGTCCTCGGTTCTCTCGGTGCCCTGCCCAACCGGCTTGAAGGCCTCACTCTTGCACTTTGGGCAATGCTCGGTGGCCGCCGTCTGGTAGTCGCAGTGGTGACATCTCATCGCCCGGTCCCGGCGGTGGTAGGTCAGGCGAGTGTCACAGCGCGGGCATTCAACCATGTGGCCGCAGTCAAAGCACATCATGACCGGGGCAAATCCTCGCCGATTGACGAAAACCAGCGCCTGCTCACCTTTTGCCAGAATCTGTTCGATGGCATTCAAGGCAGGGCGGGAGAGACCGCCTTCCAATGGGCGACTCCGGATATCCAGCAAGCTGATGACCGGGGGCGCGGCATTGCCGGCGCGCTCTTCAAGCTTCACCAGATGGTATTTGGCCTGCTCTGCATTATGAACGGATTCCAGCGACGGAGTGGCCGATCCCAGAATGACGGGGCACTTGTTCAGGTGCGCGCGGTAGACGGCCAGATCCCGGCCCGAGTACCGAAAACCTTCACCCTGCTTGTAAGAGCTGTCGTGCTCTTCATCGATAATGATGGTTCGCAGGTTGGTGAACGGTAGCAAAGCAGCCGATCGCGTACCTACAAGGATAACGGGCTCGCCGTTCCGCACTTTCAGCCATGTCGCCAGACGTTCACTGTCGTTAAGCGCTGAGTGCCATACGACAATCCGTGCGCCAAAATAGTGCTGGAATCGGGCGACCGTTTGGGGCGTCAGGTTGATCTCCGGAACGAGTACCAGGGCCTGATCCTGATCTCTGAGGTGTTCTTTGAGGTAATGAAGGTAGATCTCGGTTTTTCCGCTACCGGTGATGCCGTATAGGAGGAAGGCGGCGAACCCTTCGGCCGGGGAAGCCAGCTGCTCGGCAGCAGACGTCTGCGCCTCGGATAATCTGGGTCGGCGTGCCAGCAGCCGGGGGGCTTCATTGAAATCCGCCGGTCGGGCTGGCGAGACAACCTCGATCAGTTGCTTCTCCTGCAGTGCCTTGAGTTGCGCCCGGTTGAATCCCGCCCTCAGAATATCTGTTGTCGGGGCGCCGTTGGATCGCCGGTTCAGCCAATCCCAAAGGGCTTTCTGTTTATGCGCATTCGCGGGGATCGTCGAGCCGCTTTCGATTGCCCGCCACCACTGCTCCTTTTTTTCCTCTGCAATGCGCCCTCGCCTGAGTGCTGGGGGCAGGGCAGTGAACAGGCATTCGCCGAGCGGATGCTGATAATAGTCGCTTGCCCAACTGAGAAGCTTGAAGGTTTCCGCGGGCAACGCGGGCCAGTCTTCCATAGCGCCTGCCACAGCCTTGAGGGTGATGCCGGGGGGAGGCTCAACGCCCACCTCAACAACAAGGCCCGTTGCCTGCTGCCGGCCAAAGGGTATTAGAACCCTCTGACCAGGCGTCAGTTCAAGGCCTTTCGGGATAACGTAATCGAAGAGTCGACGCAGGGGACGATTCAGGGCAATGCGTGCGGTCAACGGCACTGAGTGCTCCACGGGATGACGGGTGTCACGGTTTTTCCTTATCCTGCTTCAGTCGGCGGCCAGCGGCGAAATCCGGGGTGGGCGAGTCCGGAAGTCAGGGTGGTGCTTGCCTGCAGCACTAATTGCAAGTAAGATTCGCGGTCTGTTTCCGGCAGGGCATGATTGTGCCCCGTCTTCTCAATTGATTCAAACGTGCGGTGCCTGGCGCCTGGGCAGATTCGATGCCCCGTGATCAGGTAGCGGCATGACCCAACGAGGTTCGCCATGAAAGAAGGTATCCACCCGAAGTACGAAGAGATTAATGTAACCTGCTCTTGCGGTAATACATTCAAGACTCGCTCTACCTACACCCATGATCTGCAGCTGGATGTGTGTTCCCAGTGTCACCCATTCTACACCGGCAAGCAGAAAGTTATGGATACCGGTGGTCGTATCGACCGTTTCCAGAAGCGTTTCGGTGGTCGCATCGGCGCCAAGAAAGACTGATCGAGCTGGATTCGGGAAAAGCGCCTTCGGGCGCTTTTTTTGTGCTCGGCGATCGGAGTGTATCTAAAAGATACATACGCAATTAGCCCTATTGACTGTTCACAAAATGTTCATAGGGCACTTGTCGTTTCCGGGCTGGCGGGCCATAATGGCGCGCTCCGCCGAGTAGGGGGCTTCAGTTTGGAGTTGATCCGAGGCTCTCTGGCTTCGGCGGTTCACTACCTTTAAACGTGACAAACGGAACAGTGGCAATGTCTCAAGATCTGAAAGAAGCAGCCCTTGAATATCACGCCAAGCCGCGGCCTGGTAAGCTGAGTGTCGAAATCACCAAGCCAACCAAGACCTCCCGCGACCTTTCCCTGGCGTATAGCCCCGGGGTTGCCGAACCGGTCCGCGAGATCGCAAAGGACCCGGAGAACGCGTACAAGTACACCGCCAAGGGCAACCTGGTGGCTGTCATCTCTGATGGTTCTGCGATTCTTGGTCTGGGTAACCTGGGTCCGCTGGCAAGCAAGCCGGTTATGGAAGGCAAGGGCGTACTGTTCAAGCGCTTTGCCGGAATTGATGTCTTCGATATTGAAGTCAATTCCGAGAGCCCGCAGGCGTTTATCGAAACAGTTGAGCGTATTGCAGATACCTTTGGTGGTATCAATCTGGAAGACATCAAAGCGCCCGAGTGCTTTGAAATTGAGCGCGCGCTGATCGAAAAGTGCAACGTTCCCATCTTCCACGATGACCAGCATGGCACTGCTATCGTAACTGCAGCCGGCATGATCAATGCCCTCGAGCTGCAGGGCAAAAAGATTGAAGAGGCGAGGGTGGTCTGCCTGGGTGCCGGTGCTGCCGCCATTGCCTGCATGAAGATTCTGATCAGCTGCGGTATTCGTTCTGAGAACATCTTTATGCTCGACCGCAAGGGTGTGATCCACTCTGGTCGCGATGATTTGAATCAGTACAAGGCAATGTTCGCCAACGACACTGACAAGCGCACTCTGGACGACGCGATTGATGGCGCTGACGTATTCCTGGGACTGTCCGGTCCGGATCTCCTGACTGCTGAACAGCTCAAGAAAATGGCTCCCAAGCCGATCGTTTTCGCCTGCTCCAACCCGGATCCGGAGATCAGCCCGGAAATTGCCCTGGCAACCCGCGATGATCTGATCATGGCCACCGGACGCTCTGATTATCCGAACCAGGTTAACAATGTGTTGGGTTTCCCGTTCATTTTCCGTGGAGCGTTGGACGTTCGTGCCACCGCGATCAACGAGGAAATGAAGGTGGCGGCTGTCAATGCAATCCGTGAGCTGGCCAAGGAACCTGTGCCTCAGGAAATTTGCGAGGCTTACGGCGTGGAGAATTTCGAGTTCGGGAAAGAGTACATCATTCCCAAGCCGATGGACGTGCGCTTGCTGGAAGTTGTGCCGGCCGCCGTTGCTCGTGCTGCCGTGGATTCCGGCGTTGCACGTAATCCATACCCAGCGCACTACCCGCTCAAGTCAATGGACGACATTATCTGATCTGTCGTTCAGGGTATAAAAAACCGGCGGTGATCCCGCCGGTTTTTTTGTGCCTGCTCCTGATGTCAGAAGATTCGCCTTGACAGGTCGTCTTCCTCGGAGCCTCCATTGCGGTCGTTCTCGGTTTCTGATGTCAGAGGCGGTGGCGCATCCTCTTCCCGGAAGACCTCGAAAATACCATCCTCGCCCGGCCTTGCCCGCTGTCCCGTTCCGGGGTTGATCCGGATATTGACGATGCCATTGGGTCGCGGCATGAAGGAAGAGGGTGCCCCTTCGAGCGCTACTTCCATATAGTCCAGCCAGATGGGGAGCGCGGTGCTGGCGCCAAACTCGCGTCTGCCCAAAGGCGCCGGTTGGTCGAATCCGACCCAGGTGGTTGTAGCCACTTCGTGATTGAAGCCGGCAAACCAGGTGTCTTTTTGTTCGTTGGTGGTGCCGGTTTTACCGGCGATGTCATCCCGGCCAAGGGCCAGCGCCCGTCTGCCGGTACCGCGACGAATGACGTCCTGCATCATTGAATGCAGAATAAAGACCGAGCGTTCGTCCGCCAGTCTGGGCATAACCCGAACCTCGGGCGAGTCCTCATTTGTTTCGGAGACATTGGTGACGGTGTTTGGCGAGCCTTCTTGCTCGCCCGATGGTTCCTGTCCTGTACCGTCGTCGCAGTCTTTGTCGCACAAAACGGTTTTCGGCGCCTGGTAAATGGGCTCACCGCTAAAGTCAGTGATAGTCTCGATGAGGTAGGGTTCAACGTCGTAGCCTCCGTTGGCAATCACGGCCATGCCTCGGGCAAGTTCCATGGGAGTAAGCTGCCCGCTGCCCAGGGAGAGGGATAGGTCGTCCGGCATGTTTTCTACCGGGATTTCCAGTTGTGCCAGGTAATCCAGCGTGTTCTGGATGCCCAGGTCGCGCAGCAGTCGGATTGAGACCAGGTTGCGTGAGCGATAGAGTGCTTCCCGCAGGCGAGTTGGGCCATAGAACTGTCCGGAGGAGTTCTGGGGGCGCCAGGCAGTCTCCAGTTCCGAGTCATCGAAGACAATGGGTGCATCGTTGTAGATGGTCGCCGGAGTCATACCGCTTTCCAGGGCGCTCAGGTAGAGAAAGGGCTTGAAGGTGGAGCCAGGCTGTCGTCTTGCCTGTATGGCGCGGTTATATTTGCTCTGACCAAAACTGTAGCCTCCGCTCAGTGCCTCAATGGCGCCGGTTTTGGCTTTCAGTGAAATGAGCGCGCCTTCAGCCCTCGGGATTTGAGCAAGCGCAACAGAGGCTTCGGCGAGCTGCTCCGACTGCTCATTCGGGGATTCGTTCCCATTGGCTTCGGGCTCTGGCGAGGCCGGTGCCGGGTTCTGGGCGCGCACATAGATAACGTCGCCGGGAGCCACAACATCGGAGGGCTTTTCAGGCTCAGGGCCCGTGAGATTTTCAGTTTTGTAGCGCTTCGCCCAGGTCATGGTTTCGAAAGCCATGGTGGCGGGGCCGATGCGGCGTACGTGCACCGCCACTTTGCCGGATTCGTCGTCAACCTCGGTGACGATTGCGGGAAGCAGGGACTCCACGCGAGGGTAGTTCAGGATCAGATCTGACGGTTCACTCTCGGCGAGTGTTTCCTGATCAATCTGCCCAATAGGGCCCCTGAAGCCGTGGCGCCGATCATAGGCTTCAAGGCCGTCTCTTAATGCCTCTGTGGCAACCTGCTGTTTTTTGCCGTCAACTGTCAGGGTGACGGTGTAGCCATCGGTGTAGGCGTCCTCGCCGAACCGCCGAACCATCTCGGATCTCGCCATTTCGGCAACATAGTCGGCGTCGACTTCAGTCTCCGTGCTGTTGTAGCTGGCAGTAATGGGGGCGGAAACGGCAAGTTCGTGGGCATCTGGAGTGATGTATCCCAGGTCGCGCATCCGTCCGAGAATCCAGTTACGCCGGATCATTGCACGGTCCGGATTGGCCAGGGGGTTGAACGCCGAGGGCGCTTTTGGCAAGCCGGCGAGCATAGCCATCTGGGCCAGGGAAAGTTCCGAGACTGGCTTGTTGTAATAAACCTGTGCTGCGGCGGCAATCCCGTAGGCCCGATTGCCCAGATAGATCTTGTTCAGATAGAGCTCGAGAATGCGGTTTTTATCCAGTTCACGTTCGATCTGAAGAGCCAGAAGTATCTCGTTGAACTTCCGGATAAAGGTTCTGTCCCGTGACAAAAAGTAATTTTTTGCAACCTGCATTGTGATGGTACTGCCCCCGGACTGGATCTCGCCGGTAGAGACCAGTTCGATTGCAGCCCGCGCC
The DNA here is from genome assembly GCF_900188315.1 of Marinobacter sp. es.042. Classification (NCBI taxonomy): domain Bacteria; kingdom Pseudomonadati; phylum Pseudomonadota; class Gammaproteobacteria; order Pseudomonadales; family Marinobacteraceae; genus Marinobacter; species Marinobacter sp. es.042. The sequence continues at coordinate 2,443,959 of NZ_LT897781.1, read as the reverse complement.
AGGCCTTTGATGTCGACCCCGAAGTGTTCGTAAAAACGTGAGTCTTCAGCTGCCATAAAGGCTTGTAACTGAATTGTTGGGATCTGTTCGATTGTGATGGGTGCCCTTCTCTTTTCACCGAATTCTGCTATTAATCTGTTGTCTTTGCTATAGACCCTTAATGGCGTCTGAAGCTTGATGTCCAGAAGTTGATGTACCGGCGGAAGGCCAGGGCGAAGGTAAAGATAGAAGCCTGAGGTTACGATAACGGCGACACTCAGTCCGGTAAGAAACAACCAGGCAAAAAGGCGAGATGTGCGCAACAAATGAGACATTTTTTTCTGACAACTGTTGGATATAGGTCTATCATTTGAGAAATTGCTTTAGGATGGAAGAGGTGCTTCACCGCTGCAATAGTTCTCAACTAAAGAAGAACACGCATTGTAGACGGAATGGTGAAGAAATTCTCTTAAATAAAAAACACATAAGTTACGTAACCGGGTGCATCTAACCAGGTATAGGGTGAGCGCGTGTTTGGATTAGGAAAGAAATCCAGTGCAGTGCTGGGCGTGGATATAAGCTCCAGCTCGGTCAAACTTCTGGAGCTATCGAAGCAGGGCGACCGATATAAGGTCGAAAGCTACGCGGTGGAGCCATTGCCGGCCAATGCCGTGGTGGAAAAGAATATTACGGACGTAGAAGCTGTGGGCGAGGTAATGAAGCGCGTAGCTTCCAAGTCCCGTTCTGGCGTCAAACAGGTGGCTGTTGCGGTCTCAGGATCTGCAGTTATTACCAAGCTTATCCAGATGGATGGCGGCCTGAACGAATTCGAGATGGAAGATCAGATTGCCCTTGAGGCCGATCAATATATTCCATACCCGCTGGATGAAGTGGCCATCGATTTCGAAGTTCAGGGACCTTCCGATAACAACCCCGACCAGGTGGATGTGCTTCTGGCTGCTTGCCGAAAGGAAAACGTCGACATCCGCGAGGATGCACTTGAGATTGCTTCACTGACTACCAAGGTGGTTGACGTTGAAGCCTATGCCCTTGAGCGTGCCTACGCACTGATCGAGCCTCAGCTGGACTCTCAGGGAGAAGAGCTGGTGGTAGCGATCGTGGACATTGGCGCGACGATGACCACGCTGAGTGTTCTTGCCGGTGGCAAGACCGTCTATACGCGAGAGCAGATTTTCGGTGGCAAACAGCTGACCGAGGAAATTCAGCGCCGATACGGTCTGTCGCTCGAGGAAGCCGGCCTTGCGAAAAAGCAGGGCGGACTGCCTGACGATTACGAGTCAGAAGTGCTTACGCCGTTCCGCGAGGCTGTCGTGCAGCAGGTGGCCCGAGCGCTTCAGTTCTTTTTTGGTGCCAGTCAATACAATGCCGTCGATTACGTGGTTCTGGCCGGAGGCACAGCCTCGATTCAGGGGCTCACTGAAATGGTCGAAGAAAAAACGGGAACGCCGACCATGGTCGCGAATCCTTTTGCAGATATGGCGGTAGGCTCGAAGGTGAACGCGTCGGCACTGAGTAATGATGCGCCTTCCCTGATGATTGCCTGCGGCCTGGCAATGAGGAGCTTCGACTAATGGCAAAGATTAACCTACGACCATGGCGCGAAGAGCTTCGCGCCGAGAAACAGAAACAGTTCGTGGTCATGATTCTGGGAGCTGCGATCATTGCTGGCGGCCTGGTCTTCCTCTGGAAAACCGATATGGATAGCCGGATCGCCTACCAGCAATCCCGCAACGCCTACATCGAGACCGCCACCAAAAAGCTGGATCAGCAGATCAAGGAGATCGAAAACCTCAAGCGCAAGCGGGATGAGCTCCTTGCCAGGATGCAGGTTATTCAGGATCTACAGGGCAAGCGTCCGGTAATTGTGAGGGTGTTCGATGAGTTGGTAAGGACATTACCTGACGGTCTTTTCTACACCGATCTAACTCGCAAGGATGATCTTGTCGAAATTGTTGGCATGGCCGAGTCTAACAGTCGCATTTCGACACTAATGCGCCAGTTCGAGGAGTCCGATTGGTTTACGGAGCCTAATTTATCCAACGTATCGGCCTCTGATAGTGGTAGGGCTGGGTACAGTCAGTTCAATCTCTCGGTAAAGCAAAAAACGCCCGAGCCCGAAGGGGAGGATGAGTAATGAGCCTCGCGGACTCTTTGAAGAGCCTTAGTGAATTTGATATCGACGACCTCGACGTCAGTAACGCGGGCATATGGCCAGCGCCTGTAAAGGCCATCGTAGTCCTCATCGTTTTTGGTCTCATTGCTGGGGGTGGCTACTGGTTCTTTGTCAAGGATCAATACGCGCAGCTTGAGCGTGTTGAGCAAACTGAGCAAGAGCTCCGAAAGACGTATGAGGAAAAAGCCTATCAGGTGGCAAATCTCGAAGTGTTCAAAGCCCAGATGGCTGAAATGGAAGAAACATTTGGCGCCTTGGTAAGACAGCTACCCAGTGAGACCGAAGTGCCTGGCTTGCTGGAGGACATCACCAACACGGCGCTCGGGAATGGTCTGGAACTCCAGGAAGTGAAGCTTCAGCCAGAGCGCCAGCAGGACTTCTACTCTGAGCTTCCGATTAATATTCGGGTTTCTGGTTCGTATCATGAGTTGGCATCTTTCGTCAGTAGTGTTGCGAGCCTGCCAAGAATCGTGACATTGCACGACCTTACCATAAAACCAACTGGCGGAGACGGAGAGCGGCTTGATATGCAGGTTTTAGCTCGTACTTACCGCTACCGGGCTGGAGAATAAGCATGGCGAGAAAGCATGCAGTAAAAGCCTGGCTGGGTGTTTGTCTGGTGCCTTTACTGACAGCCTGTTCCCAGGGCAGTGGATTTTCAGATCTTGATCAATTCATGGCTGAGACCCGAGCAAAACCGAGGGGGTATGTCGAACCTTTGCCGGAGTTCAAGGCTTACGAGGCCTTCAGTTACTCTGCCTCGGATCGTCGCGCGCCCTTCGAGCCACCCATTGACGTTCAATTGACCATGGTAGATGAGCAACCCATCACTGACGTTGAGCCAGATCTCGATCGTCCGAGAGAAGTTCTCGAGAATTTTGACCTGAAAACGCTTGAAATGGTTGGCACGCTTCAGGGTGCATCGGGCAATTTGTTCGCTTTGATTGAAGACGATACCGGCGGAATCCATAGAGTCCGCACGGGAAATTACATGGGGCAGAACTACGGTCGCATTGTGGGCGTTAGTGAAACCCGAATCGAGCTCATTGAAATCGTTCCCAATGGCCGGGGTGGCTGGGTCGAGCGTCCTCGCTCCCTGACCCTGGAAGAGGGCGCAGGCTAAGGAGCGGCTGGATGAAAGTTGAAAGAAACATGCACGTACAAAAAAGTTTAGGGTCGAGGCTAGCGATGTTCAGAAAACTCAATGTATACGTCAGCGTGATTGCTTTTGGGTTGTTATCCAGCCTGGCCAACGCGGTCACGCTGGAAGACGTGTCGTTTTCGTCGCTACCGGGCGAGCGGCTTGAGGTGACACTGCAATTTGATGGGGCGCCACCGGAACCCTCCGGTTACACCATTGAGCGCCCCGCTCGGATCGCGGTGGATCTTCGGGATACGACCAGTGGTCTTGATAGCCGAAGCGTGCCTCTGGGGTCGGGTAACGCCCAGAGCATGACCGTGGTGGAGACCAAGGATCGAACGCGGTTGATTTTCAACCTTGTCGAACTGGTGCCCTACGACACAGTTCGCTCGGGGAACTCTTTGATCATGACGATTGGAGGACAGTCTGAGGGCGTTGTTGCCAGCTCCTCAACCTCCGCCTCTCAGAGCAGTGGAACAACCAGCTCGGCGCCATCAAATGCTCTTGCAGGGGTCGATTTTCGTCGCGGCAAAGACGGCGAGGGCCGAGTGCTTGTGGATCTTGGCAGCTCCAGCACGCCGGTCGACCTGACAGAGCGTGCCGGCAAAATTCGTCTCACGATGAATGGTATTGCGGTGCCTGCCAATCTTCGGCGCCGGCTCGACGTGACGGATTTCGCCACGCCGGTGACTCGCATTGACACCTTTGTGGAAGATGGCAATGCCGTTGTGGAGATTACCCCAGAGGGCAACTACGACTACATCGCCTACCAGTCTGGCGGTCAGTTTACTGTCAGTGTCGAGGAGTTGAGTCAGGAAGAAGCGGAATCCCGCCGCGAAGAGAAGTTCCCGTACACCGGCGACAAGCTGTCCCTGAATTTTCAGGATATCGAAGTGCGCTCGGTGCTCCAGTTGATCGCCGACTTCACCGGACTGAATCTGGTGGCCAGTGACACTGTAGGTGGCAGCATCACTCTGCGACTTCAGAATGTACCCTGGGATCAGGCGCTTGATCTAATCCTGAAGACGAAAGGTCTTGATAAGCGTCAGATTGGTAACGTGTTGTTGGTAGCACCAGCTGATGAAATTGCGGCGAGAGAGAAGCTCGAGCTTGAAACGAATAAGCAGATCGCAGAACTTGCCCCGGTTCGACTGGATATTATTCAGGTCAACTACGCAAAAGCAGGGGACGTTGTTGCTTTGATCAAGGAAGACGAAGAGCTGATTTCTGAGCGTGGTTTCGTTTCCTCTGATGTTCGCACGAATACCATCAGCGTTCGTGAAACTGCAGAGAAGCTGGAGGAAATACGCCGCCTGGTCTCTACATGGGATGTGCCGGTACGGCAGGTATCCATCGAAGCCCGGATAGTGCGCGCCCAGACCAACGTGGCTGAGAACCTTGGCGTTCGTTGGGGCGGAGCAGCCTACGATGTAAGCGGAGATAACGTGTTTTCAGTTGGGGGGTCTCTCGGCTCCTTGCAGGAAGCTCGTGACGCGGCATCAGGTAGCAGCAATACGATTACTTTCCCTGGAGCTCTTGCGGTTGATCTCGGCGTTAGTGGTGAAGGAACCTCGTCTTTCGCTATCGGATGGGGCAGCGATGACTTCCTGGTTGATCTTGAGCTATCGGCACTAGAGAGTGATGGTCAAGCAGAAGTCGTTTCCCAGCCGCGTGTTGTTACTGCTGACCGCCAGACGGCATCAATCAAATCTGGTGAGGAAATTCCTTATCAAGAGGCGACATCCAGTGGCGCAACCAACATAGAGTTCAAAGAAGCCGTTCTCTCTCTGGAAGTGACACCTCAAATCACGCCTGATGACAAAATCATTATGGACTTGGTAGTCAATCAGGACTCAAGGGGCGAAGTCACTGCTGGTGTTCCGTCCATCAACACAAACTCTGTTACGACACAGGTCCTTGTTGGCAATGGTGAAACGGTGGTTTTAGGCGGCATCTTCCAATCAGAAGTCGCAACCCAGACCACCAAGACGCCGTTCCTTGGAGACATTCCTTATCTGGGCCGTATCTTCAAGCGCACTGAGCACCTTGACGAGCGCAGCGAGCTGTTGATTTTCATTACACCGAAGATCATCAGGAACGATCTGCTTCGTTAATTGGTGCAGGTAAAAAGCCGCCGCTTAACACCGGCGGCTTTTTTGTGCCCGAAATTGACGCGAGATGGGTCCTGAACTTATGCAATCATGGGCCCTGTGATATTCTCACCCGCCTGAACCAAACTGAGCGGAAGTTATGTCTTTGCCGAAACGCGTTGTCCTGGTTGGCCCCATGGGAGCAGGGAAAAGCACGATTGGCCGGATGCTCGCCAAAGAGCTCGGCTATCGTTTTCTTGATTCTGATCGCATCATTGAAGAGCGGTGCGGGGCCAACATTCCGTGGATTTTTGATGTTGAGGGCGAGGATGGATTCCGTTTGCGGGAAACAGCCATGCTGGACGAGTTGTCCCACGAGGACAGAACCGTGCTGGCTACTGGTGGCGGAGCTGTGATGCGCCAGGAAAACCACCCGATTCTCAAGAGAGATGCAACGGTCATCTATCTGAAAACATCCATAGAGCAGCAGGTAGAGCGAACACGCAAGGACCGCAATCGGCCTTTGCTACAGAACGACGACCCTGAGGCGGTCTTGCGGAAACTTTTCTCAATCCGCGATCCGCTGTATTCAGGTCTCGCGGACATCATCATGTTCACGGACAGAAAGAGTCCCCGGCTGGTGGTGCGTCAGCTGGTCAATCGGCTGAACCCGAAAACGCCGCGTCACAAAAGGCAGATACGTAAGGAAGGTCGCAACCATGTCTAATCGGTATCGGGAGCTCTCGGTAGAGCTCGGTGAACGCAGCTACCCCATATTTATCGGTGAGGGTCTTCTCGGCACTCAGGATCTGTCAGCTTTTGTTTCCGGGGCGCAGGTCATGATCGTTACCAATGAGACTGTGGCACCACTCTATCTTGAGCGGGCGAAAGCCTGCTTTCCGGGGAAGCGGGTTGATACCGTCGTACTTCCGGATGGCGAGAAGTTCAAGGATTGGCAGACTCTTAACAGCATCTTTGACGGTCTCCTTGAACATCGCCACACCCGAAAAACCACTCTGGTTGCCCTCGGTGGAGGTGTGGTCGGGGATATGGCTGGTTTTGCAGCAGCCTGTTATCAACGTGGTGTGCCGTTCATCCAGATTCCAACGACGCTGCTTTCCCAGGTCGACTCTTCTGTAGGTGGGAAAACCGGCATCAATCACCCGCTTGGCAAGAACATGATTGGGGCTTTCCATCAGCCGCAAGCGGTGTTGATAGACACGGCAAGTCTACAGACTTTGCCCGCCAGAGAGGTGTCAGCGGGGCTGGCGGAAGTTATCAAATATGGGCTGATCCGGGATCAGGGCTTTCTTGGCTGGCTTGAAGAGCACATGGATGCATTGGTCAGTCTTGATCCGGAGGCGCTGGCAGAAGCCATCTTCAGGTCCTGCGCTTGCAAGGCCGAAATTGTTGCACTCGACGAGCGCGAAGGTGGCCTCAGGGCGATTCTGAATCTTGGTCACACCTTCGGCCACGCGATCGAAACCTATGCCGGTTACGGCAACTGGCTGCACGGGGAAGCAGTAGGCACCGGTATGCTGATGGCCGCCGAATTATCCGCGCTTGAAGGGATGATCAGCCGTGACGATTGTGATCGTATAAACCGACTGATCCTCCGGGCCGGTTTACCGGATAAGCCCCCGGTTGCAATGACGGCCGATGACTTTATGGGTCTGATGGCTGTCGACAAGAAGAACGTGGATGGCCTTTTGAGGCTGGTCCTGCTTCGTTCGGTTGGAGACGCCGTGGTCACATCCGAAGCGAGTCCTGAAAACCTTGCTCTCACCTTTACACGTTTTTGCAGCTCGACATGATGACGGCCCGAAGGCATCAATGATTTGGTAGCGGACCAGAAGACAAGGAAGACTCGTGACTGAAGAAAGCTTGAACAGTCTTGATGGCGGAGGCCTGTTCCCCAGGTTGCAGCAGCGCTACAGCCTCCGTGCCAACCCGCTGGAAATGGAGACGCCGTTCTTTCCGGATGCCATGCGTCATCACGCTCTGGAAGCGTTGCGCCATCTATGCGGCTTCGGTGATATGGCTCTGTTATTGACCGGAGCTGCTGGCTCGGGCAAAACCCGAATACTGGCGGAGCTGGTCCGCAGCGAATCATCCAGACTCGACTTTCACCGTATACCGGCGGCAGCGCTGACCAGCGCCCAGGCCCTTGCCCGGGACCTGAAAGCGGTTTCCCGCTCAAATCTCGGCCCGGAAGACAGCCCCCGAGACCTGGTTTATGGCTTTTTCAAGTGGTCTGAATCGCGGGTCCGAAAGGGCCAGCGTATGGTCCTTTTGATTGACGATGCCGACCGGGCGCCGACGGAGTTGCTAAGGCTTATCCTGTCCGCCTATCTGGCTTCAGAGCGTGGCTCCACTGCCGTTCCGGTGTTTGCCGGAACGGATAGCCTGGTCCAGTCGATGGGCCTGGATGATGCGAGCACAAGTGTCCACCAGATACATCTGCGGCCTCTCACCAGGGATGAAATCGTTGCCTATCTGGAACCACGGGTTCACGCTGCCGGCGGCAAGGCAGGGGAACTTCTGAGTCCGGCCCGGGTCTCCAAAATTCACGCCCTGAGCCAGGGTAGCTTTGCGCGACTCAAGCGTGTGACTCCGGGCGTTTGGCTGGACATGGTGGCCTCGCCGAGTGTCGATCGCCCTAAGCACGTTCCGTGGAAGCGGTTCCTTTTGCCCGGGCTGGCCCTTGTGCTCCTTGCGGGCTCCTGGTGGTTTGTGTCGCGCCAGTATGATGAATCCGTGGCCGGCGAGACTGTAAAAGCCCCGGAGCCGGTGAGAAAGAGCATAACCATTGGGCCTGAAACAGAGAATTCAGTGCCAACCCCGGAAGAGCCGTCGCAGGACCAGCCTGCCGTGGAGCCTGAAACGGTATTGACAGAGCCGGTAACCGAGCCGGAAGCTGACCAGCCAGAGCCAGAGCCAGAGCCAGAGCCAGAGCCAGAGCCAGAGCCAGAGCCAGAGCCAGAGCCAGAGCCAGAGCCAGAGCCAGAGCCAGAGCCAGAGCCAGAGCCAGAGCCAGAGCCAGAGCCAGAGCCAGAGCCAGAGCCAGAGCCAGAGCCAGAGGCCGCGCCGAGCTTCACTCCGGCAAACCCGGCGTATTTTTCGGCGATTGATCAGGTTCGGGCGCGTGGAGGCTGGACCATTCAACTGGTGGCCGGCAATCTTGAACAGACCGCTCTGAACGTTATTTCCCGCTATTCACAGCTTGGTGATCTGGTCTACACCCGCGGGGAAAGGCAAGGCCAGCCCTGGTTTATGGTATTCTATGGGGAGTTTCCTACCCGGGAGGCGGCCAATGCCGCGGCAGCTGGTTTGCCAGAGGAGCTGGCTTCCAGGTCACCCTGGGTGCGTCCGGTCGACAATTTATAGCGCCGCTGTTTCGGCGCTAACTCGTTGTTCCATAACCTTGTCGACTGGTAATCCCGGTTTCGGCTTCCCACAATAACGTCACGCCGATTTGAGTACGTATTTCTACGTGTGTAAAATAGCCAGCCCCCATTTTCAGTGTCGAAGGGTGGTTGTTTGGCTGTGCGCCAATTAACTCTTTGATTGAAAAGCATTTCTACGCGAGAGAACGCTTATGATGACAGGTTTGTATCATCCCGATGAATTCAGGGACAACTGCGGATTCGGTCTGATTGCCCACATGAAGGGCGAGGCCAGCCACAAGTTGTTGCAAACTGCCATCGAGTCTCTGACCTGCATGACCCACCGAGGTGGTATCGCTGCAGACGGAAAGACCGGCGATGGTTGTGGCCTTCTGATCCAGAGCCCGGATGGCTTTCTGAAAAAAGCCGCCAAGGCAGCGTTTGGCAAGGAGCCGGGTGATCTTTTTGCTGTCGGCCAAGTCTTCCTGAACCCCGACGAAGCCAAGGCCTCGGCTGGTCGTGCGGCCATCGAGAAACGGTTGACCGAGCAGGGCCTGGAGATTCTCGGCTGGCGCGAAGTGCCGGTCGATGACAGCTGTCTCGGCCCCATGGCGCTTGATTGTCTGCCCCGTATCGAGCAGGTCTTCGTGGTGCCTGGTGGCAAGTCGGAGCGTGATTTTGCGATCAGTCTGTTCGTGGGCCGTCGCCACGCCGAAAGCGATATGGCCGACGATTCCGAGTTCTACATCTGCAGCCTGTCACACCGCACACTGGCCTATAAGGGCCTGATGATGCCGGCAGATCTGGCCAACTTCTACAAGGATCTGGGTGACCCCGATCTCGAGACCGCCATCTGTGTTTTCCATCAGCGGTTCTCCACCAACACCATGCCACGCTGGCCGCTGGCCCAGCCGTTCCGGTATCTGGCTCACAACGGTGAGATCAACACCATTGACGGCAACCGTAACTGGGCCATCGCCCGGGCCGCCAAGTTCAGCTCTCCGGAATTGCCGGATCTGCAGACCCTGCAGCCTCTGGTGAACCTCACCGGTTCTGACTCTTCAAGCATGGACAACATGCTGGAAGTGCTGCTTGCCGGCGGTGTTGACCTGTTCCGCGCGGTCCGCATGATGATTCCGCCAGCCTGGCAGAATGTCGATAGCATGGATTCAGAGCTGCGTGCGTTTTACGAGTACAACTCCATGCACATGGAGCCCTGGGATGGTCCTGCCGGTCTGGTCATGTCGGACGGCCGCTATGCCGTCTGTATGCTCGACAGGAATGGTCTGCGCCCGGCCCGGTGGGTCATCACCAAGGATGATTTCATCACGCTGGCCTCAGAGATCGGAACTTACGGTTATCAGCCGGACGATGTGGTAGCCAAAGGCCGTGTCGGACCGGGTCAGATGCTGGCGATCGACACAGAGTCCGGTGAAGTCCTGCACACTAAGGACATTGATCAGCGTCTCAAGACCGCTCAGCCCTACAAGCGCTGGCTGCGGGAAAACGCTCTCCGCGTCGAGACCACTCTGAATCAGGACACCCCGGATTTCAGGCTGATGGATTCCGACGAGCTTCTGGTGCACCAGAAGATGTTCATGGTCTCTTTCGAAGAGCGTGACCAGGTACTGCGTCCGCTTGCGGAGAACGGCCAGGAAGCGGTTGGATCCATGGGCGACGATACCCCGATGGCCGTGCTCTCGAGCAAGGTACGCCACGTGGCGGACTACTTCCGTCAGAAGTTCGCCCAGGTGACCAACCCGGCGATTGACCCGTTGCGTGAGTCGATTGTCATGTCCCTGGAGACCTGTCTGGGTGCCGAGCGCAACGTATTCGAGGAAACCGCCGATCACGCAGACCGCATTATTCTGACGACACCGGTTCTGTCGCCTGCCAAGTTCCTCAAGATTGCCAACAATGAGCGCCCGGGTTTCGAGGTCGCGCGTATTTCCATGAGCTACCGCCCGGAACAGGGATTGGAGCAGGCGATTCGCCAGGTTTGTGAGGAAGCGGAACAGGCCGTCCGGGATGGTAAGGTGCTGCTGATTCTCACCGACAAAGATCTGAAGGAAGGTGAACTGCCGGTCAATGCCCTGATGGCAACCGGTGCGGTCCACCACCATCTGGTCAAGAAAGGACTGCGCTGCGATTCCAACATCGTTGTTGAAACCGGTTGGGCTCGCGATCCTCATCATTTCGCCGTGCTCTTCGGTTTTGGTGCAACAGCGGTCTATCCGTACCTGGCTTACCAGGTTCTGAACGACCTGATCCGTACCGGCGAACTGCTGATGGATCCGATCGATGCCAAGAATAACTACCGGAAGGGCATCAACAAAGGGTTGCTGAAGATACTGTCGAAGATGGGGATTTCCACCATCACTTCCTATCGTGGCGCCCAGCTGTTTGAAGCAGTCGGTCTGGCCGATGATGTCGTTGACCTGTGCTTCAAGGGTGTGCCCAGCCGAATCCAGGGCGCCGGGTTCTTCGATTTCCAGCAGGATCAGGAGCAATTGGCGTCCGTGGCCTGGAAGCCGCGCAAGCCCATCATTCAGGGCGGTCTTCTGAAGTACGTCCATGGCCAGGAGTATCATGCCTTTAACCCGGATGTGGTCGGTAAGCTCCAGGAGGCGGTCACCAGCGGCGACTATGGCCACTACAAGGAATACGCGGGTCTGGTTAACGAGCGTCCGGTTGCGACGCTCCGTGACCTTCTTGTCTTCCGGAAAGACATCAAGCCGATTGATATTTCGGAAGTAGAGCCGGTTGAAAACATCTTCCCCCGCTTTGATTCGGCCGGTATGTCACTTGGTGCCCTGTCACCCGAGGCCCACGAAGCCTTGGCGGTGGCCATGAATACCCTGGGCAGCCGGTCCAATTCGGGCGAGGGCGGTGAAGATCCTGCTCGCTACGGCACTGAAAAACGCTCGAAAATCAAACAGATTGCGTCCGGTCGCTTCGGTGTTACAGCCGAATACCTGCGTAGTGCGGATGTCATGCAGATCAAGGTGGCCCAGGGTGCCAAGCCGGGCGAAGGCGGCCAGTTGCCCGGTGGCAAGGTCAACGAACTGATCGCCCGCCTGCGTTATTCGGTCCCGGGCGTAACGCTGATTTCACCGCCGCCGCATCACGATATCTATTCCATCGAGGATCTGGCCCAGCTGATTTTCGACCTCAAACAGGTCAATCCGCAGGCTCTGGTGTCTGTGAAGCTGGTCTCTGAGCCCGGCGTCGGTACGATTGCCGCAGGTGTGGCCAAGGCGTACGCCGACCTGATCACGGTGTCCGGTTACGATGGCGGTACAGCGGCGAGCCCGCTGACGTCGATCCGCTACGCCGGTTCTCCCTGGGAGCTGGGGCTGACCGAAACCCAGCAGGCGCTGCGAGCCAATGACCTGCGTGGCAAGATTCGCCTGCAGACTGATGGCGGTCTGAAAACAGGTCTGGACGTGGTAAAAGGCGCGATCCTTGGTGCTGAGAGCTTCGGTTTCGGTACCACACCGATGGTGGCGCTGGGCTGCAAATACCTGCGTATCTGTCACCTGAATAACTGCGCGACCGGTGTGGCTACCCAGAACGACCACCTCCGTGAAGAGCACTTCAAGGGCACGGTAGAAATGGCGATGAATTTCTTCCGCTTCGTGGCCGAGGAGACCCGGGAGTGGATGGCCAAACTGGGTGTGCGTACCCTGGAAGAGCTTGTGGGTCGCGTTGACCTTCTGGAGCGCCTGCCCGGTGATACCGAGCGTCAGAAGAAGCTGGATCTGAGTCGCCTGCTGTCTAACGACCATATTCCTGCGGACAAGCCGCAGACCTGTCAGGTCGAACGGAATCACCCGTTCGATGAGGGCAGGCTCGCGGAACAGATGGTTCGGGATACCGCGGCGGCGATCAAAGATAAGAGTGGAGGCGCCTGGTCCTATCGGGTCACCAACTGTGATCGCTCTATTGGCGCCCGCCTCTCTGGCGAAATCGCCCAGATCCATGGTAACCAGGGTATGGTGGATGCACCGATCACCCTGGACCTGACCGGTACCGCTGGCCAGAGTTTTGGTGTCTGGAACGTTGGTGGTCTCAACCTGATCCTTGAAGGGGATGCCAACGACTACGTCGGTAAGGGCATGACCGGTGGCAAGCTGGTTGTGAAGCCGCCCCGCGGCAGCGCGTTCAAGACCCAGGAAACCTCTATCGTCGGCAATACCTGTCTCTACGGCGCAACCGGCGGCAAACTCTTTGCTGCCGGAACCGCGGGTGAGCGATTTGCAGTTCGTAATTCCGGTGCCCATGCCGTTGTGGAAGGCGCCGGAGACCATTGCTGTGAATACATGACCGGTGGTCTGGTGACGGTGCTGGGCTCTACTGGCCACAACTTCGGTGCTGGTATGACCGGTGGCTTTGCTTACGTCATGGATATCAACAACACGTTCGTGGACAAATACAACCACGAGCTGGTGGAAATTCAGCGGATTTCCAGCGAGGACATGGAGTCCTACCGCAATCACCTGCGTGGTGTTATCCGGGAGCACATCTCGGAAACCGGCAGTGAGTGGGCAGAGCACATTCTTGAGAATTTCGACGACTACATTGGCCGCTTCTGGCTGGTGAAACCCAAGGCTGCGAATCTGCGCAGTCTGCTGGCCAGCACCCGGGCGCGTCCGGAATAAGAGGCTGAGAGGGTTTGGGGCGAGCAGCCTGGCTGCCGCCCTTGTCGAAATCGAGTTGATGAGAGCATCCAGATGAAAGAACGACTGAGTAATGACTTCCAGTTTGTCGAGGTTGGACGTGTCGACCCGAAAAAGGTCCCGGCCAAGAAGCGGAAGAAAGAGTTTGGTGAAATTTACCACCCCTTCACAGCAGATAACGCGGCGTCCCAGTCCCATCGCTGTCTTGAGTGTGGTAACCCCTATTGCGAGTGGAAGTGCCCGGTTCACAACTATATTCCGAACTGGCTCAAGCTAGTTTCCGAAGGCAATATCATGCGGGCCGTCGAGTTGTGTCACCAGACCAACTCCCTGCCTGAAGTTTGCGGCCGCGTTTGTCCGCAGGATCGCCTGTGTGAAGGTGCCTGCACCCTGAACGACGGATACGGCGCGGTTACCATCGGGTCGGTCGAGAAGTACATTACCGACACCGCCTTTGCCCTGGGCTGGAAACCGGATATGTCCGCCGTGAAGTGGACAGACAAGAAGGTTGCCGTCATCGGCGCTGGGCCTGCGGGTCTGGGCTGCGCGGACGTTCTGGTTCGCAATGGCGTCAAGCCGGTTGTATTCGATATCTATCCGGAAATCGGTGGCCTGCTGACCTTCGGCATTCCCGAGTTCAAGCTGGAAAAATCCGTTATGACCCGTCGCCGCAAGGTGTTCGAGGAGATGGGCGTGGAATTCCGCCTTTCTACCGAGGTGGGCAAGGACGTTCAGCTGCAGGAGATCATTGACGAGTACGATGCCGTTTTCATGGGCATGGGCACCTACACCTACATGAAGGGTGGTTTTCCGGGTGAGAACCTGCCGGGCGTGTACGATGCACTGCCGTTCCTCGTTTCGAACGTCAACCGTCGTCTCGGCTTCGAGAAAGACGAAGCAGACTTCATTGACATGAAAGGCAAGCGGGTTGTTGTCCTGGGTGGCGGCGATACGGCCATGGACTGTAACCGCACCTCAATCCGTCAGCAGGCCGAGAGCGTTACCTGTGCCTACCGCCGGGACGAAGCCAACATGCCGGGTTCTCGCCGGGAAGTGGCCAACGCCAAGGAAGAGGGCGTCAAGTTCCTCTTCAATCGTCAGCCCATCGCCATTATTGGTGAAGACCGGGTTGAGGGTGTGAAGGTGGTTCAGACCCGTCTGGGCGATCCCGACGAGAATGGTCGTCGCCGTCCGGAAGTGGTCCCGGGTAGCGAGGAGGTTATTCCTGCGGATGCGGTTCTGGTCGCCTTCGGTTTCCGTCCGAGCCCGGCCGACTGGTTCGATGAGCTGAAGGTGAATACCGACGATTCGGGCCGGGTAACCGCGCCGGAAGGCGCCGAGTTCATGTTCCAGACCAGCAACGAGAAGATCTTTGCGGGCGGGGACATGGTCCGTGGTTCCGATCTGGTCGTAACCGCTATCTGGGAAGGCCGTCAGGCTGCCGAAGGTATCATGGATTACCTGGATATCTGATTGCACGGTTGATCCTGATCAGAAGGGCGGTTTCCTAAGGGAAAGCCGCCCTTTTTTATTCCCGCAAACCGGGTATTATGGCCTCCACCCAATTTTCCCCTTTGTACAGAACACGCTGGATTTCCTATGACCGAGCTGAAGAATGATCGTTTCCTGCGCGCCCTGATGCGCCAGCCCGTGGACCGGACACCGGTTTGGATGATGCGACAGGCAGGGCGATACCTGCCGGAGTACCGCGCGACCAGGGCAAAAGCCGGCGACTTTCTCAGCCTGTGCAAGAACACGCCGTTGGCCTGCGAGGTAACTCTGCAGCCTCTGGAACGTTTCCCACTGGACGCGGCGATCCTGTTTTCAGACATCCTGACGATTCCGGACGCTCTGGGTCTCGGCCTGTACTTCGAGACCGGTGAAGGCCCGAAATTCCGGAATACGATCCGCTCCGAAGCCGATGTTGCGGCTCTGCCGAAGATCAACGCTGAGGTGGATCTGGACTACGTTATGAACGCGGTTTCTACCATCAGGGGTGCCCTGAACGGCAGCGTTCCCCTGATCGGTTTCTCCGGCAGCCCCTGGACGCTGGCGACTTACATGATTGAGGGTGGCTCGTCCAAGGATTTTCGGGAGGCCAAGAAGCTCATGTACGGTCAGCCGGAGGTTATGCACCGCTTGCTGGACCATCTGGCGGATGCGGTCATTGATTACCTCAACGGCCAGATCAAGGCCGGTGCCCAGGCTGTACAGATTTTCGATACCTGGGGCGGCGTTTTGAGCAGCTGGGCGTACGAAGAGTTCTCGCTCCGCTACATGAAGAAGATCGTTGACGGCCTGATTCGCGAGAGCGATGGTCGCCGGGTGCCAGTGATCCTGTTTACCAAGAATGGCGGTCAGTGGCTGGAATCCATTGCCGATTCCGGTGCGGATGCCGTTGGTCTGGACTGGACTACCGATATCGGTAATGCCCGGGCCCGCATTGGTGGTCGAGTGGCCCTTCAGGGCAACATGGATCCGGCAATGCTTTATGCGCCGCCTGAGCGGATCCGGCAGGAAGTGGCTGATATCCTCAAGCGCTTCGGTTCCGGCAATGGGCACATATTTAACCTTGGTCACGGGATTACGCCGGATGTGGATCCGGAGCATGCCAAGGCGTTCATTGAGGCTGTGGTTGAACTCAGCCCGGAGTATCACCGCTGATTTAGGAGCCATGTCTCTCCTAGCCTGCTGATCTGGCGGGCTGGGTCGTTCTGGGAGCCTTTCCAAAAACCGCTCCGAGCACGTCCATGTGGCTTGTCTCCGGCCATCCCTGGCCTCCGACATTTTTGGAAAGGCTCCCAGAACGACCCGATCAGGCGATGGAGATAAATCTTTGCAGTCCTGTAGGTCGGATTAGGCGCGCAACGCGCGCCGTAATCCGACAACCGAAGCCCCCCCCCTCAAGAATTCCTCTGGAAGCGATCTTCTGTCCGGTCTATAGTCAGGTAAACCAAGACCGGTAAACAGGAGTAACCACTTGCCCACCAAGACCCCAGAAAAACGCCGGTTCCACCGGATCGAATTCGATGCGCCGTGCGAACTCCACTGCCAGGAATCCGTCTGGACGACGGAGGTGCTGGATATTTCGCTGAAAGGTGTTCTGGTGAAGCGGCCGGAGGGTTGGCAGGTGCCGTTAAAGCAGCCCTGTGAGGTGATTATTCATCTGAATGATCATGAGGCAGGTATTGTTATGGCGGTAGAGCTTAGGCACGTGGAGCCGCACCGGCTGGGTTTCAAATGCCAGTACATAGATCTCGATAGTGCTACCCACCTAAAGCGCCTAGTGGAGCTTAACCTCGGAGATCAGGCGTTGCTCGAAAGAGAGTTTGCCCACCTCATTGATTAGAGCTTTTGCAGCCGGACCTTGGCTTGGCACCGCTGCCTGACCGTTCACTCCGAAGATGGCAGGCTTAAAGGTCTTCCAGAGCAGTAAGAGCGTCACTCAGTTTGGTCACCGGAATCACCTTCATGCCGTCGATGGTCTTGCGCGGAGCATTGGACTTCGGCACCAGTGCCCGGGTGAAGCCGTGTTTGGCGGCTTCGTAGATTCGCTCCTGGCCACTGGGCACAGGGCGGATTTCCCCGGAGAGGCCGACTTCGCCGAAGATCACCAGGTCCTGGGGCAGGGCGCGGTCGCGGAAGGACGAAACGATAGCGGCCAGAAGGGCCAGGTCGGCGCTGGTTTCGTTTACTTTTACGCCACCAACCACATTGACGAACACGTCCTGGTCGGATACGTGCATGCCGCCATGGCGGTGCAACACGGCAAGGAGCATGGCAAGCCGGTTCTGATCGAGGCCAACCGCGACCCGTCTGGGGTAGCCGCCCTGAGCCATGTCCACCAGGGCCTGGATCTCCACGAGCATCGGGCGGGTGCCTTCCCAGACCACCATCACCACGCTTCCCGGGGCTGCGTCTTCACCACGGTTCAGAAAGATCGCGCTGGGGTTCTTCACTTCCTTCAGACCCTGTTCCAGCATGGCGAACACGCCCAACTCGTTCACCGCGCCAAACCGGTTCTTGATCCCCCGAAGGGTTCGATAACGGCTGTCGCTGGAGCCTTCCAGCAGGATCGAGCAGTCAATCATGTGTTCCAGAACTTTCGGGCCGGCCAAACTGCCGTCTTTGGTGACATGGCCGACCAGGAACAGGATGGTGCCGGTCTGCTTGGCGAAACGGGTCAGGTAAGCGGCGCTTTCGCGTACCTGGGAGACACTGCCAGGGGCGGACTCGATATCCGCCATGTGCATCACCTGAATACTGTCTACCACCAGAATCCGGGGTTTTTCTGCCTCGGCCACCTGCATGACCCGTTCGACGCTGGTTTCGGACAGCATCTTCAGGTCTTTGGTCGGAAGGCCCAGCCGTTTGGCGCGCATGGCCACCTGCTGCAGGGATTCCTCACCAGTGACGTACAAAGCGGGGACGCTTGCAGCCAGATGGCAGACGGCCTGTAGCAGGAGGGTACTCTTGCCCGCGCCTGGGTGGCCGCCCATCAGAACAGCCGAGCCCTCGACGAGACCTCCGCCCAGAACCCGGTCAAACTCCTGCATGCCGGAGCTGATGCGGGGCTGCTCTGCCAGGCTGACATCATCCAGGCTCTGGACCTCGGACAGGCTGCCGGCAAAGCCCTCAAAGCGGCCACCGCGGGCGCCTTTGCTGGTGCTGCTGACGCCGCGGACTTCGCTGATGGTGTTCCAGGCCTGGCAGGCCGTGCACTGGCCCTGCCATTTGGAATAGTCTGCACCGCATTCGGTGCAGACGTAGGCGGTTCTGGTTTTCGCCATCAGGCCAGCTTCTTGTACTTCATGCGCTGCGGCTGCATCGCCGAATCACCCTTGCGCTTCTTGAAGTCCTCGTCGTACTCGGTGAAGTTGCCTTCGAAGTACACCACCTCGCCATCATCTTCGAACGCCAGGATGTGGCTGGCCACACGGTCGAGGAACCAACGGTCGTGCGAGATAACCAGGGCAGAGCCCGGGAAATTCAGCAGGGCTTCTTCCAGGGCGCGAAGGGTTTCCACGTCCAGATCGTTGGTCGGCTCATCCAGCAGCAGCACGTTGCCGCCCTGTTTCAGCAGCTTGGCGAGGTGCAAACGGTTGCGCTCACCACCGGACAGGTCGCCAACCCGCTTCTGCTGGTCGCTGCCCTTGAAATTGAAGCGGCCAACGTAGGCCCGAGAAGGGGTTTCGTAGTTGCCGACCTTGATGATGTCGTTGCCGTCGGAGAGTTCCTCCCAGACGGTTTTGCTGCCATCCAGATCGCGCATCTGGTCTACATAGGCCAGTTCCACGGTTTCCCCGACGGTGATGTCGCCAGAATCCGGCTTGTCGAAACTGGCAATCATCTTGAACAGAGTGGATTTACCGGCACCGTTACCACCGATAATGCCCACGATGGCGCCGGGCGGCACGCTGAAGGACACGTCTTCATACAGCAGGCGGTCACCGAAGGACTTGCTGATACCGTCAACCTCGATCACCTTGTTGCCCAGGCGGGGGCCGGGTGGAATGTAAAGCTCGTTGGTTTCGTTGCGCTTCTGGAATTCCTGGGAACTCATCTCCTCGAAACGGGCCAGACGGGCCTTGCTCTTCGACTGGCGGCCCTTGGCGTTGCTGCGAACCCATTCCAGTTCCTGTTTGATGGCTTTCTGGTGAGAGGCTTCCTGCTTGGATTCCATCTCCAGCCGCTTCTCCTTGTTCTCCAGCCACTGGCTGTAGTTGCCTTCAAACGGAATACCGTGGCCACGGTCCAGTTCCAGAATCCAGCCAGCGACATTGTCGAGGAAGTAGCGATCGTGGGTGATGGCCACCACGGTACCTTCGTAATCGTGCAGGAAGCGCTCGAGCCAGGCGACAGATTCGGCATCCAGATGGTTGGTGGGCTCATCGAGCAGAAGCATGTCAGGGCCGGACAGCAGCAGACGGCACAGGGCTACCCGGCGACGTTCACCACCGGAAAGTACGTTCACTTTCTGATCCCAGGGTGGAAGACGCAGTGCGTCCGCGGCAACTTCCATCTTGCGCTCGATATCGTGGCCGTCAGTGGCCTGGATGTAGGCTTCCAGCTCGCCCTGCTTCTTGGCCAGGGCATCAAAATCCGCATCCGGTTCGGCGTAGGCGGCGTACACCTGGTCCAGTTCGGCCAGGGCGTCATGGACACCGGAAACCGCTTCATCGACGATTTCCTTGACGGTTTTCTCTTCGTCCAGCTCGGGCTCCTGGGGCAGATAGCCCACGTTGATGCCGGGCTGCGGGCGGGCTTCACCGATGTAATCCTGATCCACGCCCGCCATAATGCGAAGCAGGGTGGATTTACCGGCACCGTTGAGACCCAGAACGCCGATTTTGGCGCCAGGGAAGAAGCTCAGTGAAATGTCCTTCAGAATCTCGCGCTTGGGCGGGACCACCTTGCCCACGCGGTTCATGGTGTAAACGTATTGGGCCATGTTGGCAGAATCCTTTTATCAAACAATCGCTTGAGAAATGAATACACGTCAGGTGCCTGATCAAGGCCTTCGGGGCGGGCGATCCGGGATCGTCAAAATCAGGGATGATTTTGTCGAGCGTACAGGGACGTATTCACAGCGTATCCCGGATCGCCCGCCCCGAAGGCCGACACCTCCGGTGCCGGTACCTGAGAACAGTAATCGGGTAAGGTAACGAAACGTCTCTTTGATAGCAATTGAGCAGAAACCGGAGTTGGCCGCATGCCGGTATCTGCGGACGGTATAAAGGATGATTTTTCACCCGTTTGTAAGATAGAATAGCGGCCCAATTTTTCAGGGAGCCTGCGGAGATCACCAAAGCTCTCCGGGCCAGCCAAGCACACAGGGGCAGCGCATCCATGTTTAATCGTGAAATGAAAATCGCCGGCTTTGACGACGAACTCTGGAACGCCATGCAGGCGGAAGAGAAGCGCCAGGAAGCTCACATCGAGCTGATCGCGTCCGAGAACTACACCAGCCCCCGGGTGATGGAAGCCCAGGGCAGCGTGCTGACCAACAAGTACGCGGAAGGCTATCCGGGCAAGCGCTACTATGGCGGCTGCGAGTTCGTGGATATTGCCGAAGAACTGGCGATTGAGCGTGCCAAAGAGCTGTTTGGTGCTGCCTATGCCAACGTTCAGCCGCATTCCGGCTCCCAGGCCAACTCTGCTGTCTTCATGGCCCTGCTCAAGCCCGGTGACACTGTTCTGGGCATGAGCCTCGCCCATGGTGGGCACCTGACTCACGGCGCCAGTGTCAACTTCTCGGGTAAGATCTACAGTGCCGTTCAGTACGGCATTAACACCGACACCGGCCTTCTGGATTACGATGAAATCGAGTCGCTCGCTCTTGAGCACAAGCCTAAAATGATCATTGCCGGCTTCTCCGCGTACTCCCAGGAACTGGATTTTGCCCGCTTCCGCGAGATCGCCGACAAGGTGGGTGCCTATCTGTTCGTTGATATGGCCCACGTGGCGGGTCTCGTAGCCGCCGGCGTTTACCCGGATCCGGTTCCCCACGCCCACGTGATTGCGACCACGACCCACAAGACCCTTCGCGGTCCCCGTGGTGGTCTTATCCTGGCCTGCGATGACGCTGATCTGCAGAAGAAGCTGAACTCTGCGGTATTCCCTGGCGGCCAGGGTGGCCCGCTGATGCACGTGATTGCCGCCAAGGCCGTGTGCTTCAAGGAAGCCA
The DNA here is from genome assembly GCF_900188315.1 of Marinobacter sp. es.042. Classification (NCBI taxonomy): domain Bacteria; kingdom Pseudomonadati; phylum Pseudomonadota; class Gammaproteobacteria; order Pseudomonadales; family Marinobacteraceae; genus Marinobacter; species Marinobacter sp. es.042. The sequence continues at coordinate 2,422,803 of NZ_LT897781.1, read as the reverse complement.
TGAGCGACGATTTCAAGACCTACCAGCAGCAGGTTGTGAAGAACGCCTCCGCCATGGCCCAGGTGTTTGTGGATCGTGGCTATGATGTGGTTTCCGGTGGCACCAAGAACCATCTGTTCCTGGTCAGCCTCATCAAACAGGACATTACCGGAAAAGATGCGGATGCGGCGCTGGGTCGTGCCCACATCACCGTTAACAAGAACGCGGTTCCCAATGATCCGCGGTCTCCGTTTGTCACCTCCGGTCTTCGCATTGGCACCCCGGCAATCACCACCCGTGGTTTCGGCGAGTCCGAGTGTCGCGACCTCGCAGGCTGGATCTGCGATATCCTCGACAACCTGGACGACGAGGCCGTCAACAGTCGGGTTCGTGAGCAGGTAAGTGCACTCTGCGCCCGTTTCCCTGTCTACGGCTAATCGTTTTATAGCTAGACTACAGGCATGACCTGCCGGGCCGACTTTTCGGCCCGGCTCTCTCTTCGGAGCTCCTGACTATGCATTGTCCCTTCTGTGGTGAAGCAGATACCAAGGTGATTGACTCCAGGCTGGTAGCCGAGGGTGATCAGGTGCGCCGCCGCAGGGAGTGTCTGTCCTGTCGGGAGCGGTTTACCACCTTTGAATCTGCCGAGCTGGTGATGCCAAGGGTGGTCAAACAGGACGGTACCCGACAACCATTTGATGAGGAAAAACTGCGCGCCGGGCTGATGAAGGCTCTGGAAAAGCGGCCAGTGAGCATTGAACAGATTGATGCCGCTCTGAATCGGATCAAATACCGGTTGCGGGCGACCGGCGAGCGGGAAGTGAAGTCCATGCAGTTGGGTGAAGAGGTGATGACCGAATTGCGCCAGTTGGACAAGGTTGCCTATGTCCGCTTCGCGTCGGTATATCGGAGCTTTCAGGATATTAACGAATTCAAGGAAGAGATCGAGAGGTTGTCGGCCAGCAACGGTGAGGCAGCCGTGGATGTTGCCAAAGCGCTGGCGGATAACCACGCCCCGAAAGGCAAGGCATGATCGAGAACCGCGACAGGGACATGATGGCGCGGGCTGTCCAGCTTGCGTGGCGCGGTCGGTACTCTACCCACCCTAATCCACGGGTTGGGTGTGTCATTGCCCGGGGAGATCTGGTTCTTGGTGAGGGGTGGCATGAGCGTGCCGGAGAAGCCCACGCCGAGACCCGTGCCCTGAGCCAGGCCGGTCCGGATGCCCGGGGTGCGACAGCGTATGTAACACTGGAGCCGTGCAGCCATTTTGGCCGGACCCCGCCCTGCGCCAGGGCGCTGATTGATGCCGGTGTTGCCCACGTCTATGCCGCGACCAAGGACCCGAACCCCTCGGTGTCTGGCCGGGGGCTGGACATGCTCAGGGAAGCTGGAATCCGGGTTACTGAAGGCCTGCTGGCGGAAGAAGCTGCCCGCCTGAATCCTGGCTTCATGAAACGCATGAACACCGGCCGACCCTGGGTTCGGCTCAAAATGGCGGCAAGTCTTGATGGCCGTACCGCCATGGCTTCCGGCGAGAGCCAGTGGATTACCGGTCCTGAGGCACGTCGGGATGTCCAGCGTCTCAGAGCGATCAGTGATGCCATTCTGACCGGTGTAGGAACCGTGCTCGCCGACGACCCCTCATTGACGGTCCGGCGCGAGGAACTGGGGGATATTGGCGACGCGACGGAGCCGTCCAGGCAGCCGCTTCGGGTGATTGCCGACCGCGACGCGCGCACACCGTCGTCTGCGAAGATCCTTCAGGGCGGTAAGGTGCAGGTGTTCTGTGCGTCATCAACGCTGGCCACTGCGCCAGCTCAGGACCTCGCGGCCCTGGGCATTAGCCTTACCGGTGTCGCCTGGAAAGATAACGGGATCGACCTGGCCGAGCTGCTGGACTCGCTCGGCGAGCTCGGAATCAACGAGCTGCTGGTCGAGGCGGGGCCCACCCTGGCCGGCACCTTTATTAACGAAAATCTGGTCGACGAACTCTGGCTATATCAGGCGCCGGTTTTCCTCGGCAGCACGGGACGTCCGACCGCACATCTGCCGCTGGAGACCATGGCAAATAAAGTACAATGGAAGGTGCTGGACCGACGTCAGGTAGGTGAGGATCAGCGTCTGATCCTCACCCGCCGGTAATCCATAAACTCAGGTTGTTCCGGCAGCAATTATTTGCCGGAGCGCCGCAAGGGTGCAAAACCATATGGCACTGAACAGCATTGAAGACATCATTGAAGATATCCGTCAGGGCAGAATGGTCATACTGATGGATGACGAAGATCGCGAGAATGAGGGCGATCTCGTGATGGCTGCTGAGCATTGCACGGCCGAAGCCATCAATTTCATGGCTCGTTTTGGTCGTGGCCTGATCTGTATGCCGATGACCCGGGATCGCTGCGAGCAACTGGGTTTGCCGTTGATGGTCCAGCAGAACGCCTCCGGCTTCGGAACCAAGTTTACCCTCTCGATTGAGGCTGCCGTGGGTGTGACCACTGGCATCTCGGCGGCAGACCGTGCACGCACGGTGCAGGCAGCGGTAGCACGCAATGCAAAAGCCAGTGATCTGGTTCAGCCTGGCCATATTTTCCCGTTGATGTCTGATCCTGGCGGCGTTCTGAGCCGCGCGGGGCACACCGAAGCATCCTGTGACCTCGCCGCACTGGCAGGTTGCGAGCCGGCCGGCGTGATCTGCGAGATCATGAATGACGACGGCTCTATGGCCCGCCGCGAAGATCTGGAGCGATTCGCCGAAGAGCACGACCTGAAGATTGGCACCATTGCCGATCTGATCCACTACCGCACCATGAACGAGCGAACCGTTGAGTGTGTGGAAGAAAACGACCTCGACACCGAGTACGGCGTGTTCAAGCTTCGTACATACCGCGACAATATCCAGGGAGCCACCCATCTGGCGATGTTGATGGGAGACATTTCTCCCGATGAACCGGTCTATGTCCGGGTCCACATCACGGACACCCTTCGGGACCTCCTCGGTGCGCGCCGCAAGGATTCTCGCAGCTGGCCCCTGCATCACGCCCTTGAAAAGGTGGCAGAGGAAGGCCGGGGCGCGGTCGTCCTGCTGAACAGCGCCGAGGACAGCTACAACCTGGAAGACCGGATCCAGGAATTCTTTGATGAAGGTAAGGGCTCCTCCGGCAAGGGAAGCTCCGGCGTTTACTTCACGGTAGGTACCGGCTCCCAGATTCTCCGGGATATTGGTGTTGGCAAAATGCGCCTGCTGAGCCCGCCGATCAAATTTTCCGCCATTTCCGGTTTCGATCTGGAAGTGGTCGAATACGTTCCCTACACCCCCGAATGATAAACCCGGTCGTGGCTCCGATGCCGCGACACGTGAAGGAGCCATCGATGGCAGATGTCAGAGTAATTGAAGGTGATTTTACCGAGTGCAGCGGGCGCTATGCGCTGGTAGTGGGCCGTTTTAACGGCTTTGTTGTGGAAAGCCTGGTCGAGGGCGCGCTGGATACCCTGCGCCGTCACGGCATTTCCGATGACGACGTCACCATCGTTCGCGTACCGGGGGCCTATGAAATGCCCCTGGCCGTCAAGCGCGTTGCAGAAACCGGTGAATACGATGCGATTATCGCCCTGGGTGCGGTCATCCGTGGCGGCACACCCCATTTCGAGTATGTTGCCGGCGAGGCCTCCAGCGGCCTTGGCGCAGTCAGTCTTGATACCGATGTGCCGGTGACCTTTGGTGTGCTGACCGTGGATTCCATTGAACAGGCCATCGAGCGTTCCGGAACCAAGGCTGGTAACAAGGGTGCGGAAGCGGCGATAACTGCCCTTGAAATGGTCAGCCTGTTCAAGAAGCTGGGTGAGTAATGAGCGAAACTGAAGGTACATCACCGCAGCCGGCCCCGTCCGGCCAACCGAAAGCCGGTGATCGACGCCGTGCCAGGGCCCTTGCCATGCAGGGGCTCTATCAGCGCCATTTCAGCAAAACGGCGATTTCTGACATTGAAGCCGAGTTCATGGTCGACAACGACATGAGCAAGGTCGACCTGCTGTATTTCCGGGATCTGCTCCGTGGGGTACATCGCGAGCAGGGCGAACTGGACAAGCTGATCGAGCCGTTCCTGGATCGGCCTATTAAAGAGGTTGATCCCGTGGAACTCGCGATTGTCCGCCTGGGAGCCTATGAGCTTAAGCATCGGCTTGATGTGCCCTACAAGGTGGTCATTAACGAGGGCATTGAAATGGCCAAGCGCTTTGGTGGCACCGAGGGCCATAAATTTGTTAACAGTATTCTCGACAAGCTGAGCGGCCGACTCCGGCTTGCCGAGACCCGCGCTCGCTAGTCGATGGGCGAATTCGAGCTGATTCGCCGTTACTTTCTGCCGCTTGCCGGGCGGCAGGAATCCGGATCCCTGATCCTGGGCCCCGGGGACGATTGCGCGATTCAGCGTATTCCCGCAGGCCGGGACCTTGTCTTTTCCGTGGACGCCCTCGTGGAGGGTGTCCACTTTCCCAGAAACTACCGCCCCGATTATCTGGGCTGGCGAGCACTTGCCGCGGCTGCCAGCGATCTTGCTGCCATGGGTGCTGACCCGGAATGTTTCACGCTTGCACTGACTCTGCCAGCCGTGGATGAGCAGTGGCTTGAAGACTTCTCGATGGGATTGCGAAAGGCCAGCGAGGCGTTTGGTCTGGAGCTGGCCGGCGGGGATACCACCTCCGGCTCGCTCACCCTGAGCCTGCAGGTGCATGGCACTGTAGAGCAGGGAGCCGGGATTCGACGCTCCGGCGCCCGTCCCGGAGATCTGATTGCCGTGTCCGGAACCCTGGGGGATGCCGGCGCCGCTTTAGACTATCTTTCGGAACCTTCCCCTTCCGCTGACATGCTTGCCGTGCTCGAACGCTATCACCATCCCTGGCCGAGACTGGATCTGGCAGGTGCTATACGCCAATATGCCACTGCGGCGGTTGATATCTCTGATGGCTTGCTGGCAGATCTCGGGCACATTCTTTCCGCATCAGGGGTCGGTGCCCAGATCGAGAGTGCCAGTATGCCTCTTTCGCCAGCGCTTGTTCGCCTGAAGGGTGAGAAGGCCCTGGACTGCGCACTGCGCTCCGGAGACGATTACGAACTGTGCCTGTGTTTCTCGCGAGAAAACTGGGAGCGTGCCCCGGAATCACTGAAGCGCCAACTCACCGTGATCGGCTTCGTTGAAGCTGAGCCGGGCCTGTATCTCGACGGTGTCGATTGCGGTTTGGAAGCGGTGCGCGCCGGGTTTGACCATTTCAGGAGTGAATTATGAGTCAGGAAGGCGAGACCCCGGAACCGGAGGCGCCGGCAGTCATACTCCCGCCGGGATTCTTGCGTAACCCGGTGCATCTGCTCGCCTTTGGTTTTGGCAGCGGTGCAACGGCGAGAGCGCCCGGCACCTGGGGCAGCCTGGCCGCCATTCCGCTGTGGTACGTCTTCGCCTGGTTACCGCCCTTGGGCTACTGGCTGGTGGTACTGGCTGCTTTTATCGTGGGTATCTGGCTCTGCGGAAAGACCGCTGAAGACCTGAAGGTTCACGACCATGGCGGCATTGTGTGGGACGAATTCGTCGGGATGTGGATTGCCCTTGGCCTCTTCCCTGACACCATCTATGGGGTGCTGGGGGCGTTCGCTCTGTTCCGGCTTTTTGACATTGCAAAACCGTGGCCCATCAATTGGCTGGACCAGCACATGCCTGGAGGTTTGGGTATCATGGTTGACGATGTTATTGCCGGCGTCATGGCCCTGATCTGCCTGTGGGCAGTAGACGTGTGGCTGGTGCCCGTCATGGTCTAGACGGGCACGAAGGCCTGTCAGTGAAGCTGTTGTTCTTCCGGCAGCATACGGACCACGTGCAGAAAGCGCTTGAGGCCTGTTTCCGCCCGCTCCCGTGAAGCGAACGGACCACTGTCAAACCCTTCCCGGGTGGTAAAGTACCATTTGCTCCCTACGCAGAAGAACCGACTACTGCGAAAGGGAACCGGCCCTTCTTCTCCGGTCCTGCGATGGGTGTCCATGGCGTCTCCTGTACTGCCCGCTTTTCGTTCTTGCTTTTCGGGCGCCGCGTTAATAACTGCCGATCTGTTTAAAATTAACCCAATTCGGGGCGAATTCAACATTTTTTTACAATTTTACGGGTTGCGTCTCAATCGGGATCAGCGATGAAGAATCCGGAATGGGCCGCCAAAGCGCGCTGTTGTCTTGCCCTTGTCAGATGCACTCGTCAGAATGCTACGAAACTGGCGTCAGCCTGACGCCATTTCCATCCTCATGCCAAGGAGACTAAATGAACATCTCTCATGTGATCCGTGTTTTTCAATCAACAGGACAGGGTTGGCGTCGAGCTGTCGCACGCGTTCGCACTGGACTGGTTGCAGTGGTCGTAATGTCTCTGGCGGGATGTGCTTCCAGCGTCAGTGTTGTGGAAACCTGGGAAGGCAACCCGGCGGCAGCGTCCAATGCTGCCACGCTTGAGGCGCCAGGTGAAATCGGGGTGACCCGGGTAAATGGCCGCGTCATGACTAACTTCCTCATGGACGATCTGGCGCTCGACTACGCCCTGCTTCCCGGAGAGAACGAGGTTGTTTTTGTCTACAAGACCATCTGGGCGAAGAGTGGTGTGGTCAGAAACGGAGAGTCGAAAGTTCATGTGATTGAGAGCGAGCCACAGGTCGTTCGTTTCGAAGCAGAAGCCGGTGAAACCTATCGTTTCGACTTTGATCGGCCTGAGTCTCGTCAGGAAGCCGAGCAGGAAATGCCGGAGTTCTCCGCCGCTATCGTTTCATCTGCCGGAGCGGCGGTTGCAAGTTCAACGGTTTGGGATGGGGCAGAGCAAATGGCCGCTTCCCGCACGCCGATTCCGGCGTCTACCTCCGACAGCACACCGGTTAGCGGTGAAAATGCGCTTGATCAGCTCAAAACCATCTGGGAAACAGCGAGTGATGAGGAGAAGAAGGCGTTTCTTCGTTGGGCGTTCGAATAATCTGAGACGTGCTTGAGCGTTTCCGGGGTCCGTTCAGGCCCGGAAGCGCTTCAGGGCTTTCTTGAGAAGGCCCTCCATCGCGGTCATGGCATCATCTGCAAGGGTCTGTGTTGGGGAGGCTGCGATGGGTTCTTTGGTGTCCTCTGTTCCGAGCCGTTCCATGGCCGCTTCAATAGCGTTGAGGCTTTCATCCACATGAGCCTGCAATGACTCTCCGTGGGCCACCACATCGGGGCAGGTGGTGAAATTCAGTGTCAGCCTTCCCTCATAGCTTACCGCTACAATCACCAGTCCCATACTGTCGAACAGCGGCGCTGTATTGTATTGCTGAACCAGGCGCGCACCCTGCAGATACAGCGGCACCTGCGGTCCGGGAACATTGGTGATTGGCAGATTGAATACCGGCTGGTAACGCTGGGCAATTTGCAATTCCGAGTAAAGTCTTGCGGACAGCGCCAGCATGGTTGAAGGCAGCAGTTCCGTCAGCCGATCTGCAGCAATAGCCTCCCGGTAGGGCTCCGAGGCAACCGCGTTCCAGTGTATGCGCCGTATCCGCTGGGCAGGATTGGTTTCATCGGTCGCCAGATCCAGCAGCATGGCAGACATCTGGTTCCCGGTGGCTCGGCGCAGGCTGTTGGAGCGAACCGAAATCGGTGTCATTGCCACCAGGGACTTGTCGGCATTGGCACCCTCACTGATCAGATAGCGCTTCAGAGCCTCGGCACAAAGGCCTAAAACCACATCGTTCAACGTTACGTCACCGAGAAACGCCTTGATCGCCTTCAGGCGTGAAAGCTCCACGCTGGCAGCGACAATCTGCCGATTTGCCGTAATCTGTCGATTGAAAGGGCTGTGTGGGGCGGAAAACAGGGGCAGCGGGAGTGGCAGTTTGCGTAATTGCTTCTGTATCAGTCCCCGGGCAGTAGCCTCGGCGGCGTTGAATGCCAGAGACGTGAACTGCAGTGGCGTGCGAATGATGTTCGCGCCCGCCTGAAGTATGACCCGCTCTTCCGACGGTTCCGGTCTGGGCTGCCAGGGCCGCGGTGGCGCAATCGGGCTGGGCTCGGGTGTGTACTCGAGTAGCTTGCCGATGATTTCCTCTCCGCTGAAGGCGTCGATGGCAGCGTGGTGCAATTTGACGATCAGAGCGAAGCCGTCACTGCCGGCGTTCTCCTCGTCCAGCTTGAATCCGTCCACGAAGGTGATGTGCCACAGCGGTCTGTCCCTTTTAAGCGGTTCCTCCAGAATCCGCGAGGCCAGAGTCATCAGGCTTGCCTTGCGACCATGTTCGCCCAGATTAACGTAAGCGAGGTGGCGCTCGATGCTGAAATCGGGATCATCAATCCAGTAGGGTCGGCCTAGGCGCAGGGGAATTTCTTTCAGGCGTTGCCGGAAAACGGGCACAACATGCAGGCGGCTTCGAAGGTAGGCGACAAAGGTGCTGAAGGCCAGCGGTTTCTCCCGTTCGGAAGCATCGAAGAGGTAGATGCCTCCGATGTGCATCGGTGTCGTTTCCGACTCGAGATACAGGAACGAGGCATCCAGTTCCGACAGTTGCCGCATCAGAGAGCTCCCTTCGGCGTTGGTTTCAGCTCCAGTATAAACGAAGTGTCCGGGCAAACGGTTGGCTCATTTGCCTGGTATGACTCCGAGTTGGAGTCATACCATTTGCTTTATTTTCAGCCTGTTAGCCAGTCTGAAACGGCTCCCTCCGCGCTGAGTCGGTCCCAGAACCACATCAGGGCCTTGCCCTGGTCCTCGGCATGCCTGGCCAGGTGCAGTTTGATTGGTTGGCGCGATTCCTGAACTTCCTTTATGACCAGCTTGCCTTCCTTCAGTTCTGCGCTGATTCGTGCCCTTGGTAACCATCCCACGCCGAGGCCGGCTACCTGTATGGCGATCTTCTGGTCAATGTTGGCCACCGTCAGGGTTCGCTGGCGGTGGAATATGCCGGCGTGGCCCGGGGGCAAGGACCTTGATGTGTCTGCAGCGACGGCTGCCGGATAACGGGAGATATCTTCCTCGTAAAGCGGGGCTTGGGCATCGGCCAGGGGGTGATCGGCGGCAACGGCGAATACGAATGTCATGTCGCCCAGGGATTGGGTTGTGTAGTTTCCCGCAGGCTTGCTGAAATTATCGGCGCCGATGATCAGATCCACGCGGCGGCTTTGCAGGGCATCCCAGGTGCCGGCAAAGACCTCTTCCATAATTTGTACATCTACCGGTACGCCCAGCTCATAGAATTCCTCGATTGCCGGAAACAGGCATTCCGCCGGCAGCAGTGAGTTGAACCCGATCCGTAACCGCGTTTCCCAGCCCTGGGCGACCTGACGCGTAGTGTGCGCGAGGTTTTCTGCCGCCTCAAGCAGTGTGCGGCCCTCTTCCAGAAGGTAGCGGCCGGCCGGTGTCAGTCGGGCGCGGTGACCGGTTCGGTCGTAAATGGCGACATTCAGGTCTTCTTCCAGCTTCTGCACGGTGTAACTGATGGCGGAGGGAACCCGGAACAGTTCGTTGGCGGCACCGGCGAAACTGCCTTTGCGGTCAATGGCATCAAGGACTTTGAGGGCGTCAATGGTGATGGCTGTATGCATGTTCGAATTATCTGAGGTTGTTGGCCAGAAATGCCTGTTTGAGAGCGTAGCAGGGTCCCCGGTATTCTGCCTGTATTGATTTCATCATGTTCAGGAATTTTAACGGGAGGGCTTTATGGGCCTGCTGATTGATGGCAAATGGCACGACAAGTGGTATGACACCGACAAAACCGGTGGCAAATTTGAACGGGAAGCGGCGCGTTTCCGGAACTGGGTGACCGCCGATGGCTCGCCGGGGCCGGATGGCGAAGGCGGTTTCAAGGCGGAATCCGGGCGCTATCACCTGTATGTCTCAATGGCCTGCCCCTGGGCGCACCGGACGTTGATTTTCCGGAAGCTCAAAGGTCTGGAGAAGCACATTTCAGTGTCAGTGGTGCACCCTGACATGGTTGAAAACGGCTGGGAATTCCGGCCCGACAGCGAGCAGCACCGGGACCATCTCCATGGGTTCCGCTTCATGCATCAGGTCTACACCAAGGCTGCACCGGAATATTCTGGCCGGGTAACAGTGCCGACCTTGTGGGATAAAAAGAAAGAAACGATTGCGAGCAACGAGTCTGCCGAAATCATCCGGATGTTCAATTCGGCATTTGATGGCCTTGAGGGTGTTAGTGCCGATCTGGATCTCTATCCCGGGGAGCTGCAAGAAGAGCTTGATACTGTGAACGCCCGGATTTACGACACGGTTAATAATGGCGTTTACAAGGCGGGTTTTGCCACTGCGCAGGATAGGTACGAGGAAGCCTACAATGCGCTGTTTGATTCTCTCGACTGGCTTGAGGAGCGGTTGTCTTCTCAACGGTATCTGGTCGGTGGCCGGCTGACCGAGGCTGACTGGCGGTTGTTCACCACGTTGATCCGGTTTGACGCAGTGTATTACAGCCATTTCAAGTGCAACCGCCAGCGGATCAGCGATTTCCCGGCGCTTTCTGCCTACGTTCGGGACCTCTACCAGGTGCCAGGCGTGGCGGAGACCGTGGATATTGATCAGATCAAACGCCACTATTACGTGAGCCAGAGAACCATCAATCCGACTCAGATCGTACCGCTTGGTCCGGAGCTGGACTTTGGCTCACCCCACGGGCGTGAGTCGCTCAGCTAACCCTCGCGACGGCGACCTCGGTCAGCAGTTCCATGGCTTCTTTATGGCCTGAGGCTGGCAGGGGTTGAAGGCAGGTCTGGGCCAGCTCCGCCTGCTCCCGCGCTTTTGCCATGGTGTATTCGATCGCGCCTGAGCGCTCAACGATATTGAGGATGCGGGGCAGATCGTCCAGGCCGCCCTTGCGGATGGCCTGACGGATTAACTGCCGTTCTTCCCCGGTGCCATGGCTCATGGCGTGGATCAGCGGCAGGGTGGTCTTGCCCTCAGCCAGATCGTCGCCCACGTTTTTGCCCATGGCTTCGGCGTCGCCGCGGTAATCCAGGACATCGTCCACCAGCTGGAAAGCCAGGCCCAGATGCTTGCCGTAGTCTTTCAGGCCCAGCTCCTGCTCTGCATTGGCGTTGGCAAGCAGTGCGCCGGTGTGGGAGGCGGCTTCGAACAGCATGGCAGTCTTGTTGTGGATGACCTTCATGTACTGCTCTTCGGTGAGGTCCGGGTTTTTCACGTTCATCAGTTGCATAACCTCGCCCTCGGCGATTACCGCCGTGGCGTGGGACAAAACGTCCATAATCCGCAGGCTTTTCAGCTCCACCATCATCTCGAAAGCACGGGCGTAGAGGAAATCACCTACCAGAACGCTTGGCGCGTTGCCCCAGCGGGCGTTGGCGGTGCTCCGGCCCCGGCGCATGTCCGACGTGTCTACTACATCATCGTGTAGCAGGGTGGCGGTGTGAAGGAATTCGATCACAGCGGCGAGCTTGAGGTGGTCGTTTTTCTCGTAGCCGGCGGCCTGGCTGGAAAGCAGAACCAGTAGCGGTCTCAAGCGCTTGCCGCCGCTCTCAATGATGTACTGGGCGATTTTCTCCACCAGGGGAACATCTGAGGAAAGCCGCTGGATGATCAGATCATTAACGCGGCTGAAGTCGTCGGCCACGGTGTCGTAAATGCGCTGGGCTGTCATGCGGCTTGTAGATCCCTTGCTGGTGTTTCTGTTGATATTTCGGGCAGGAAGCAGCAATGCTAGGTATTGGTGGAAGGGGTGTCAATGTTAAGTCGGGGTCAGATGAAAGCCTTCATCTGACCCCAAGTTCAACTTGCTTAGCCTGACATCTTCTCGTACAATCACGCGCCCAACTCATCCCAACCTGCGCTCCCTGCTATAGGGTCGCCAGAGCGCTTCCCTTAGAACCAGGTGGATAAGAGCAGGGATGGGTCAATCGTGGAGAACGAGTGAATGTACGCAGTTATTGTTAGCGGTGGTAAGCAGCACCGTGTGAAAGAAGGCGAAACCCTGAAGCTGGAAAAGCTGGAAGTTGAAACCGGTGGCAACGTTGAGTTCGATCGCGTTCTGCTGGTCGCCGATGGCGACAAGGTTCAGGTGGGCGCGCCGGTTGTTGATGGTGCCAAAGTGACTGCAGAAGTGGTTAGCCACGGTCGTCACGACAAGGTTCAGATCATCAAGTTCCGTCGTCGTAAGCATCACATGAAGCGTCAGGGCCACCGTCAGTGGTTTACTGAAGTCAAGATCACGGGTATCAAGGGCTGAGGCTCTCGAATTACCCCTTAAATAAGGAGGCTGGTAATGGCTCATAAAAAGGCAGCAGGTAGTACCCGTAACGGTCGCGATTCCGAGTCGAAACGACTTGGTGTGAAGCGCTTTGGCGGCGAGACTGTATCTGCAGGCAGCATCATCATCCGTCAGCGTGGCACTCGTTTCCACGCTGGTAGCAATGTTGGCATTGGCAAGGACCACACCCTGTTTGCGAAAGCAGACGGCCAGGTGAAGTTCGAAACCAAAGGCCCGCAGAGCCGTAAGTTCGTGAGCATCGTTCCGGCTGCGTAAGCAGCGGCGATCCGGTTCTGTCGAACCTTGGGTGGCGCTGATATCCTGGTATTATCAGGTGCTTAGAACCATCCGGAGCCCCGCAAAGCTTCCTAGAGGCTGCGGGGCTTTTTAGTTTATGCGCATGGCGCAAAGGGTTGATTCATGAAATTCGTAGACGAAGCCACCATCATTGTGGAAGCCGGCAAGGGCGGTCACGGCTGCCTGAGCTTCCGGCGAGAAAAATACGTTCCCAAGGGTGGCCCCGATGGCGGCGATGGGGGCGATGGTGGTTCCGTATATCTGGAAGCCGAGGAGTCGCTGAACACGCTGATCGACTATCGGTTCCAGCGCAAACACAAAGCCCAGAACGGCGAGCCCGGTTCTGGTCGCAACTGTACCGGTAATAAAGGCGAAGATCTGGTTCTGCCGGTTCCGGTCGGTACTACCGTTGTTGATATGGATACCCATGAGGTCCTGGGAGATCTGACCCACGCCGGCCAGCGCCTGAAGGTGGCCCAGGCCGGGTTTCATGGTCTTGGCAACACCCGTTTCAAATCCTCGGTGAATCGCGCCCCGCGCCAGACTACCAAGGGCTCCGAGGGCGAGTTGCGTAACCTGAGGCTGGAGTTGAAGGTGCTGGCAGACGTGGGTTTGCTGGGCATGCCCAATGCCGGCAAGTCTACCTTTATCCGTTCGGTGTCGGCGGCTCGCCCGAAGGTTGCGGACTATCCGTTTACCACGCTGGTACCCAATCTTGGTGTTGTCAGTGTACAGGCGCACCAGAGTTTCGTGATCGCCGATATTCCCGGTCTGATTGAAGGTGCCGCCGAAGGTGCCGGCCTGGGTATCCGTTTCCTGAAGCATCTCGTGCGCACCCGGCTACTGCTGCACCTTGTGGATGTAGCACCGTGCGATGGCTCCTCGCCCGCCGATGCGGTCAGAGCGATCGAGCATGAGCTTGAGAAGTTCAGCAAAACTCTGGCCAACCGTCCGAGATGGCTCGTGCTGAACAAGGTCGACATGGTGGCCGAAGAAGATCGCGATGCTCATTGTCAGGCCATTGTCGATGAGCTCGGATGGGAAGGGCCGGTTTTCTGGATTTCTGCGCTGAGCGGTGAGGGCACCAAGTCCCTGGCTCAGGCGGTTATGCGCTGGATTGAAGAGCAAGCCGAAGAAGAGGCTCAGAATCCCGAATTTGCGGAGCGGGAGGCTCAGCGTCGCCGGCAGATGGACGACGAAGCTCGCGCCCGCATTGAAGCCGAGCGTCAGGCACGCCGCGCGGCCCGCGAAGAGGACGATGACGACGACTTTGACGATGATGATTACGATGTCGAAGTGGTCTACGCCCCGGAGTAAACGAAGGACTGATACCAGAGAGATCGCTCAAGCACCATGACTGAACGCCTACAGCTGCGCCAGGCCCGTCGCCTGGTTATCAAGATCGGAAGCGCTTTGCTGACCAACGACGGCCGTGGCCTGGATGTGGCGGCCCTGGGTTTGTGGGTGGATCAGATCGCCGAGCTTATTGAAGATGGCGTGGAGGTGGTTGTCGTTTCCTCTGGTTCCGTCGCCGAGGGAATGAGTCGTCTTGGCTGGACTGTCCGGCCAGAGCAGCTCCATGAGTTGCAGGCTGCTGCTGCGGTTGGTCAGATGGGGCTGGTGCAGACCTGGGAGGCCCAGTTCAAAAGGCACGATATCCACACTGCTCAGATTCTGTTGACTCATGACGACCTCTCCGATCGCAAGCGTTATCTGAACGGCCGGGGAACCCTCAGGGCCCTGCTGAACCTGGGTGTCGTGCCCATTGTGAACGAAAACGACACCGTGGTTACCGACGAGATCCGGTTTGGCGATAACGACACCCTGGGCGCTCTGGTTGCCAATCTGATTGAGGCGGACGGCCTGATTATCCTCACTGACCAGTTGGGCCTTTTTGACAAGGATCCCAGGAAGCATTCGGGTGCCCGCCTGGTCACCGAGCGCAGGGCCGGCGATCGCGAACTGGATGCCATGGCGGGTGGCGGTGCCGGTGTTCTCGGGCGCGGCGGCATGCAGACAAAGTTGCGTGCTGCGCGGCTTGCTGCACGGTCCGGGGCTTTCACCGTCATCGTTGGTGGTCGCATTGAGGGCGTGATTGGTCGCCTGCGGCAGGGTGATGTAATCGGTACTCTGTTATTGCCGGAGCAGGGCCGGATTGCTGCCCGAAAGCAATGGCTCGCCAGCCACCTGCAGACCCGTGGCAGGCTGACTCTGGATGATGGTGCGGTGAAAGTGCTGTGCCTGGGTGGCCGCAGTCTTCTTCCGGTGGGTGTTAAAGGTGTGTCGGGGCAGTTTCGCCGTGGCGAAATGGTGTCCTGCTTCGACCAAAGTGGTCGTGAAATCGCCCGGGGGCTGGTTAATTACGACGCCGATGAAGCCAGGGCTATTGCCGGCCGGTCCAGTGACCGGATTACCGAGATCCTTGGCTATATGTCAGGCGAGGAGATGATCCACCGGGACAATCTGGTGATTGTGTGATAACCGTTCGTCCATAAAAAAACCGGCCAGATGGCCGGTTTTTTGTACCTGAATCGAGCGAATTACGCGCTCTTCAGGGCCTTGATCTTGGCGCTCAGGCGGCTCTTGCTACGAGCAACCTTGTTCTTCGCGAAGATTCCTTTATTGACCATGCTGTCCAGAATCGGCTGAGCCTGCTGGAAAGCGGCCTGGGCTTCTTCGTAGTTGCCGGCTTCGATCTTGGCTTGGATCTTTTTCACATAAGTACGAGCCATGGAACGCAGGCTTGCATTGTGCTTGCGGTTCTTCTCGTTCTGACGTGCGCGCTTCTTGGCTTGCGGGGAATTTGCCACCGTAAAACTCCTGAAAATCTCAAATTCGTTGCTGAATGATTCGTTACATCGCGGGCGCGCCAAAACCAGCGCGTCGAAATAAATGACGCGGAACTATGCCGCTCAAACCTTCAAATGTCAAGGCTAAAACCCATTTCATGCCCCGACACAGAAGGCCTGTGGTAAACTCGCGGCTCACTGAACGCGGGCTTGACCGGGAAGCAGGTAATTCCCGAAATACGAGCGCCAAAAGGATATCCAGAATGCCAAGCAAGGGCCTGCATGTCGTCGGAACCTGAATCAACGCCTGAACAGAAGCAATTACCCAAGGCGCCCGGCCTGCTCAGGTCGTCGGGGCTTGTGGGTATCATGACCATGCTGTCCCGGGTGCTCGGCCTGGTTCGAGATATGGTCATCGCGCGCTATTTTGGCGCGGGCACTGCGGCGGATGCCTTTTTTGTTGCCTTCAAGATCCCGAACTTCCTGCGCCGGCTGTTTGCCGAGGGTGCCTTCTCCCAGGCCTTTGTGCCGGTATTGTCATCGTATCGGGAGAAGCAGTCGCTCTCCGAGGTTCAGCGGCTGGTGAATGCCGTGGCCGGCTCCCTCGGGCTGGTGCTGCTGGGTGTCACGTTGGTGGCCATTCTCGGAGCGCCGGTGCTGACGGCGGTTTTTGCACCGGGCTTTCTGGATGACGATGTGAAATTTGCGCTGGCCAGCGACATGCTTCGCATCACCTTCCCCTATCTGCTGCTGATCTCCCTGACTGCCTTTGCTGGAGGCATTCTCAATAGTTACGATCGCTTCGCCGTGCCGGCGTTTACCCCGGTGCTTCTGAACCTGGCGATGATTGCGGCGGCAATCTGGCTGACGCCACTGATGGATGAGCCAGTCATGGCGCTGGCCTGGGGTGTGTTCATTGCCGGTGCCCTCCAGCTGTTCTTCCAGCTGCCGTTTCTGATGCGCCTGGGGTTGTTGCCAAGGCCGCGGGTGGACTACCGCCACGAAGGTGTCAGCCGGATTCTGAAGCTCATGGCGCCCGCTCTGTTCGGGGTGTCGGTAAGCCAGATAAACCTGTTACTGGATACAGTGCTGGCCTCGTTTCTCCAGACCGGCAGCGTATCCTGGCTGTATTACTCCGACCGGCTCTCGGAACTGCCTCTCGGGGTTTTCGGCATTGCCATCGCCACGGTGATTCTGCCGAGCCTGTCCCGTAAACACGCGGCGGCGTCAGCGGACCAGTTCGCTGCAACCCTGGACTGGGCAGTCAGGGCGGTTCTGTTGATTGGTCTGCCCGCCGCGCTGGCGCTGGCGCTACTGGCCGAACCGCTGATTGCGACCCTGTTTCATTACGGCGAGGTGACCGATCGGGATGTGGCCATGTCGGCCCAGAGTCTGAGAGCCTATTCCGCCGGGTTGCTGGCGTTCATGTTGATCAAGGTTCTGGCGCCGGGGTTCTTCGCCAGAGAGGACACCAGAACCCCGGTCAAGATCGGCATCATTGCCATGGTGGCAAACATGGTGTTCAACCTGATCCTGATTTTCCCCCTGGCTCACGCCGGTCTTGCGCTCGCCACCTCGCTGTCGGCCTGGCTGAATGGCTATCTGCTGTGGCGGGGATTGCGCAAGGAAGGGGCCTGGCAGAGTCAGCCCGGCTGGTCCCGTTTTCTGTTCCAACTCCTGTTTGCCAACGGTGCCCTGGCAGCCATCATCATCTGGCTCAATGCACCGGTGTCGGTGTGGCTGGCGAACGGCGGTTACCAGCGGGCGGCAGATATGGCGCTGCTGGTGGGCGCAGGCGTCGCGGTTTACTTCGTTGCCCTGGCGCTTGCCGGGGTTCGGGTAAGACATTTCCGCCACAGGTAAGGTATAATCGCGCGTTTTCTCACCAGCGTTGCGGTAAAAAGTAAGCGCTGAAAGCTAGCTGGCAATTGAAGGTTCGCATTACATGCGTCTGATCCGGGGCCTGACCAACCTGAAAATGCTTTCCCGTCGGGAGGATTCACCGCTCGCCAACGGCTGTGTCGCCACCATTGGTAACTTTGACGGTGTGCATCTGGGGCACAAGACCATTATTGATCAGGTCAGAAGCAAGTCTGAAGCTCTGGGCGTGCCGTCTGTGGTCATGATTTTCGAGCCCCAGCCCCGGGAGTTTTTCCAGGGCAGGGAAGCGCCACCGAGGCTGATGGGGTTTCGCCAGAAATTCGAGGCCCTGCTGGCCGAGGGCATCGATATCGTGCTGTGCCTGCGCTTCAATCAGGCGTTTCGCAGTTATTCTGCCATGGGCTTCATTGAAGACGTCCTGATTCAGGGCTTGTCTGTCCGGCACCTGGTGGTGGGCGATGATTTCCGTTTTGGCTGTGATCGGGCCGGGGATTTCGCGCTCCTTGAAGAAGTCGGCAAAGACGCCGGGTTTACCGTCGAGAACACTCGGACGGTGGCGGTAGAAGACGAGCGGGTGAGCAGTACCCGGGTCCGGGATTCGCTGACGGTGAATGGCCTTGAGAAGGCTGAAGCGCTTCTCGGTCACCCCTATCGAATCCGGGGCCGGGTCGTGTATGGCCGGCAACTGGGGCGCCAGATTGGCGCGCCAACCGCGAACATTCTGTTGCACAGAACGCCGGCCCTGCGCGGTGTCTATGTGGTGGCCGCCACCCTGGACAATGGCGCCCGATTCGATGGCGTTGCCAATATTGGTGTACGTCCGACCGTTGACGGCAAGCGGCCCTCACTGGAAGTGCACCTGTTTGACTTTGCTGGCACACTTTATGGCCAGCACCTGGAGGTTGTGTTCCGGCATGGCCTGCGGGACGAGGAAAAATTCGGTTCTGTGGATGAGCTGAAAGATCAGATTGCCCGGGATTTTGACCAGGCCCGAGCGTGGATTGCCGAAAACGGCTCTGTGAAAAGCGCGGATTGAAACGCCCGGCTGCGCCCCAACGAATAAATGACTGACTCAAACTGACCAAGACCAAAAGAGTACGCACACAAACCATGAGCGACTACAAGCACACCCTGAATCTGCCGGAAACCGCCTTCCCCATGCGCGGCAACCTGGCCAAGCGCGAGCCGGAAATGCTCAAGCGCTGGCAGGATCTCGACGTCTACGGCAACCTGCGCAAGCAGCGTGAAGGGCGGGAGAAGTTCATCCTTCATGATGGCCCTCCTTACGCCAACGGCAGCATTCACATTGGTCACGCGGTCAACAAGATTCTCAAGGACATGATCGTCAAGTCCCGCAGCTTCATGGGCTACGACGCGCCTTACGTGCCGGGCTGGGACTGTCATGGTCTGCCGATCGAGCACAAGGTGGAGCAGGAGATTGGCAAAGCCGGCGTGAAGGTGGATTACAAGACCTTCCGCCAGGCCTGTCGCGACTACGCCACCAAGCAGATTGCCGGTCAGAAAACCGATTTCATCCGCCTGGGCGTCATGGGGGAGTGGGACAAGCCTTACCTGACCATGGATCCCAAGGTTGAGGCGGGTATTGTTCGGGCGCTCGGCAAGATTGTTGCCAAGGGCCACCTGGTGCGTGGCTACAAGCCGGTTTACTGGAGTGTGGTGGGTCAGTCCGCACTGGCAGAAGCCGAGGTTGAATATCAGGACAAAACCTCTACCCAGATTGATGTGCGCTTTACCGCGGTTGATCAGGCAAAAGCTCTGTCGCTGTTCGGCACCGATCACGGCAGTGGCGATGTGTCCGTTGTTATCTGGACCACCACGCCCTGGACCATTCCTGCCAACCAGGCGGTGTCCCTGAATGCGGATCTGGACTATGCGTTGGTGCAGGTCGACGTAGGGCAGGGTCCGGAGCGAATGATCCTGGCGGCCGATATGGTTGAAGGCATCATGGCCCGCTGGCAGGTGGAAGGCTACGAAGTGTTGGCCACCTGTTCCGGTGCCGCTCTGGAAAATCTGGTTCTCCATCACCCGATCTACGACAAGCAGGTGCCGGTGATCCTGGGTGATCACGTATCCACCGATGCCGGTACCGGTGCTGTTCATACCGCGCCCGATCACGGCATGGAAGACTTTGAAGTGGGCAAGGCCTACAACATCGGCACTATCAATCTGGTTCAGGCTGACGGCACCTACACCTCGGCCGCCGGTGAGCTGGCCGGCGTGCACGTTTACAAGGCGGATGAGCCGGTTTGCAGTGCGCTGGAGCGCGAGGGCAAGCTGGTCCGCTCCGAGAAGTTCCGCCACAGCTATCCCCATTGCTGGCGCACCAAGACCCCGCTGATCTACCGGGCCACACCCCAGTGGTTTATCAGCATGGATAAGGAAAACCTGCGCGCTGATGCCCTTGAAGCGATCCAGGGTGTACGTTGGGTTCCGTCCTGGGGTAAGAACCGTATCGAAGCCATGTTCAACCAGTCGCCGGACTGGTGCATCTCCCGTCAGCGGACTTGGGGCGTGCCAATCACCCTGTTTATCCACAAGGAAACCCAGGAGCTGCACCCGGACACCCAGAACCTGATTGAGCAGGTGGCCCAGCAGATCGAAGAGGGCGGTATCGATGCTTGGTACGAGCTGGACGCGTTTTCCCTGCTGGGCAGTGATGCCGAGCAATACGAGAAGGTAACGGATACCCTGGATGTCTGGTTCGATTCCGGTGTCACCCACGAGTCAGTCCTGCGGGTTCGAGAGGAACTGGGCCAGTTCCCGGCGGATATGTACCTGGAAGGCTCCGACCAGCACCGTGGCTGGTTCCAGTCGTCCCTGAAAACGTCTATCGCCATGAATGGCGTGGCGCCTTACAAGCAGGTGCTGACCCACGGCTTTACCGTCGATGGCAAGGGCCACAAGATGTCCAAATCCCTGGGCAACGTGATCGCGCCCCAGGAAGTCATGAACGAGCTGGGCGCCGACATCCTGCGCCTGTGGGTGGCCGCAACCGACTACAGCGGCGAAATGACCGTGTCCAAGGACATCCTGCGCCAGACCGCCGATGGTTACCGCCGGATCCGGAACACCTCCCGCTTCCTGCTGAGCAACCTGACCGGATTCGATCCGGAGCAGCACATGGTCGCGCCGGAAGACATGATCGCGCTGGATCGCTGGATGGTGGACCGAGCCCTGCAATTGCAGGAAGAGCTGCATGAGGACTATGGCAATTACGCCTTCCTGCGGATTTACCAGAAGGTGTACAACTTCTGTGAAGCCACCCTGGGCGGCTTCTATCTGGATATCATCAAGGATCGCCAGTACACCACCCAGGCCGACAGTCTGGCGCGGCGTTCCTGCCAGACGGCCCTGTACCATGTGGCCGAAGCGCTCGTTCGCTGGATTGCCCCGATTCTCAGCTTCACCGCTGATGAAATCTGGCAGCATCTGCCGGGTAAGCGCAGCGATACCGTGTTCTATGAAACCTGGTACGAAGGCCTCACAGCACTGCCGGAAAACGCTGAGCTTGGCCGCGATTACTGGCGCGAGATGTACAGCGTGAAAGAGGCCGTCAACAAGTGCCTGGAGGAGGCCAGGGCACGGGGTGAAATCAAAGGCTCGCTCAGTGCCGAGGTGACTCTGTTCTGCGAAGGCGACCTGGCTGCCGATCTGAAGCACCTGGGTGAAGAGCTGAGGTTTGTTCTGATTACTTCCGAGGCCAGTGTCAAACCGGTTTCAGAAGCGGGCGATGCGGAAATGACTTCCCATGAAGGTCTCCGCGTGAAGGTGACACCCGCCACTCACACCAAGTGCGAGCGCTGCTGGCACCACCGGGAAGATGTCGGCCGTAATGCCAAGTACGACGATCTCTGTGGTCGCTGTGTGACCAACGTGGAAGGGCCGGGCGAAGCCCGCGCCTACGCCTGATGGACGCGACCATGACGGAGCAGGTCACCGGAAGCAAACTGAAGTGGCTTTGGCTGGCGGTACTGGTGATCGCTCTGGATCTCGGCACCAAGGCCATTGCCACAGCCATGCTGACTTACGGCAATCCGGTTCCGGTGATTCCAATGTTCAACCTGACGCTGCTGCATAACACCGGAGCAGCGTTCAGCTTCCTGGCCGGCGCTTCTGGTTGGCAGCGCTGGTTCTTCGTAACCCTGGCGCTGGTGGTCAGTGTGGTACTGATCTACTGGCTGAAAAACCTTCATCGCCATGAAACCTGGACCGCCATTGCCATCGTACTCATACTCGGCGGCGCCCTTGGCAACGTCTACGATCGGGTGGTGCACGGCTACGTGGTCGATTTCCTGCACTTTTACTGGCAGGACTGGCACTTTCCCGCCTTTAACCTGGCCGACACCGCGATCACCATTGGTGCTGCCATGATGATACTTGATATGTTCCGCAAACCCGCCGATTCGGACGGGGACGCGCAAAGGAGTGAGTAACTCTTATGAATGAACTGCCTGTCGACAAGGGTACCCGGGTAAAGCTGCACTTTGCCCTGAAGTTCCCGGATGGCGAAGTGATTGATTCGACCTTTGAGAAAGAGCCGGCCTCCCTGGCAATCGGCGATGACAACCTGCCGGAGAATTTCGAGGCCTACCTGATGGGCATGAAAGCTGGTGATAAAGACAGCTTCCAGGTGCCGCCCGAGAAAGCCTTTGGCCAGCATAACCCGAATAACGTACAGACTTTCAAGCGCCATGAATTCAGCCCCGATATGGTGCTGGAGCCCGGCGTGATGATTTCCTTTGCCGACGCGCGCCAGAGTGAGTTGCCCGGTGTTGTCAGCCGTGTAGAAGGTGACGAAGTTGAGGTGGATTTCAATCACCCCCTGGCAGGGCGTACACTGATGTTTGAAGTAGAAATCATTGACGTGGAACCGGCAGGCCCGGCCCACTAACCAGAGCAGCAGGTTGATATGCAGATCCGACTCGCCAATCCCCGAGGTTTTTGTGCCGGAGTGGACCGCGCCATCGAAATTGTAAACCGGGCGCTGGACGTGTTCGGGGCGCCTATCTACGTAAGGCACGAGGTGGTCCACAATAAATTTGTGGTGGATAACCTGCGCAACCGTGGCGCCATTTTCGTGGACGAGCTGGACGAAGTGCCGGACGACAAGCTTGTCATCTTCAGCGCCCACGGCGTTTCCCAGGCGGTGCAAAATGAAGCCGCCCGCCGCGGCCTGAAAGTCTTCGACGCCACCTGCCCGCTGGTTACCAAGGTCCACCTCGAAGTCATGCGCTACAGCCGCGATGGCCGGGAATGCGTACTGATCGGCCACCACGGCCACCCGGAAGTAGAAGGCACCATGGGGCAGTACGACCATAGCAATGGTGGTGAAATCTACCTCGTGGAAAACGAGGAGGACGTGGCAAACCTGGAGGTTAAAGACCCCGGTAAGCTCTCCTACGTTACCCAGACCACTCTCTCCATGGACGATACAGCACGCGTCATCGACGCGCTCCGCGCAAAGTTCCCGGAGATTCAGGGCCCTCGCAAGGACGATATCTGCTACGCCACCCAGAACCGCCAGGATGCCGTGAAGCAGTTAGCGGGCGATTGTGATTTGATGCTGGTTGTGGGTTCACCG